>JBJEKD010000025.1:0-35398 GCA_051878455.1 Muribaculaceae bacterium | reverse complement strand
GCGTCCTTGTTAGGGACTTACCCACGGCTAAGTCCCGTCGGCATCCGCCTCCGGGTTCACGTCTTTCAGACGCCCCACAAACCCACAACCGAGGAGCGGTTGCAACCCTCGGCATACCGATTCGGGCGTATTCAATACGCCCCTACAACACGCATCACATTATTTGTTGGCATCGCCACGGTCACCGGGCGTATTGCTATACGCCCCTACGACGTGGCAACATCCTCGATTTCGGAAAACGGGCGTATTCGATACGCCCCTACGGCGTGGCATCACATTTTATCGGGTAACGGGTGGATGCAACACGCCCCTTCAGCCTTGGTTGTGCGATGGTTGAAGGGGCGCGCGGTAAACTGATTGTATCTGTGAGATTACAGGGTTTTCAGGTGCAGCACGGCACCGGTTGATGCACCAACGGTGAATGTTATTGCACCGTCTTTGGCTGCTTTCAGGCGTTTTATGTTCACCTCTTGGGGTCGTTTTGGCGAGGCTTGATGATAGAGCACGGCTTCAGCCAACTGAGTGATTCCTAACCGGCTCAACGGCACGCTCACGGTGCGACGGTCGCCGGCGTTCATCACAGCCACATACCACTCGTTGCCGCTGCGACGTGCCACCACCGAATACTGCCCCATTTCGCCTTCGAGATGGAGTGTTTCGAGCCAAACGGTGGGCACCGAGGTGTAGAACGAGGTGATGTTGTCCTCCTCGATTACGGGCTGCACCGAACCGGCACCGCCCATGTTACGAGGCGATGCTTGGGGACGGTCGTACCAATAGATGAATTGCCACGGGCTGTAGAGGCTCACCAACTTGGCAAGCTGGGCGGCGCGTCCGCTCATTTTCTCGGTCACGCGTTCCGAGAAATAGCAGTTGGTGTTGTCGCCGGCTCCGCACAGCATGCGGTTGTAGAGCGTGAGAATGGAGTGCTGCAACGATGGGCTCTCCTCGTCGCCTCGTATGCCCTCTTGGGTGATGAGGTTGGGATAGGTGCGCGAGTAGCCGGTGGGGCGGTATTCGTCGTGAATATCCACCATAAGGTGATATTTGGCAGCCTTGCGCACGGCATGATGCAGCCACGAAGTGGAGTATTGGTCGCCCACGTCGACGAACCCATATTTCACGCCCTTCACACCCCATTGCTCAAACAGAGGCAGAATGTCGTCGAGTTGATTGGTGAGTGCTTTTTGGTTGACATAAAGGATGATGCCCACGCCCTTGCTGTTGGCATAGTCAATCACACGATGCAAGTCGAGAATTCCTTTTGAGCGCGCAGGGTCGACGGTGATGGTTGTAGCATCGGAAGCGGGGTCGTTTTCGGGGCCGTACCAACCGGCGTCGTATTCCACATATTCGATGCCGTGAGCAGCAGCGAAATCAACGCAAGCCAGTCCGCCCTCGGTGGTGAGAGTGACCTCGCGAATCACCTTGCCGGGTTTAATCCACGCCGTGTCGGCAATGCGGCAAGGCTCGTTAAGGTTTAGCACCATATAGTTTTGCTGCACAATTTGGCTTGGCGACGAGCCCACAATGGCATAACGCCACGGCGACATATAGCCAGCCTGATGCAACTGCACTTTGCCGCTGAGCGCCGACTGGATGCCCTCGCCCACGGTGGCGTGTTTGAGTTTCATGCGGGCAAAGTCGACAAGCGCCGCTTCGCCGATAGCCACATAGCAATCCGAGGCAAGACGCACCACCTGCGGGCGGTCGGCTTCGCCACGCATGGCGGCTATTGTGGTGGGCTGATACACGCCCTGAGCGCGGTCGGTGACCCACGTCTGGGCATCGCCGGGCAACACGAACCGGCTGCACTCGTCGGTGAGCGTTTCGTGCCAGAAATCGGTGCTGTCGAAGCCGTAGCGGAATGCCATTCCCTCGTTATAGAGGCGCACCTCAAGCGTGAGGCGCTTGGCATTTTCTTTTGACTGCAAATCAAGCGTGAGAGCGTTGTAGCAATCGGTCACCACGGCCTGTTCGCCGTAGACCGTTTGCCACTGCGAGTTGTGGCTTTGTTCGCGGCAATCCACCACCTCATAATCGCCCTTAATCACATTGTTGCGCGCAAAAGCGAACTGCAGCGTGCTCACCTGCATCACTTCCCTGCCGTTTTGCAGCAGGCACAGCGCGATGCTCTGCCCTTTAGGCATAGCCTCGAGACGCAATTTGCCGTCGGGGCTGACAAGCGATGCAGCACCTGTTGCCGCCCAACACATTGCAACAACGATTATCGATAAAATGCTTCTGTAATGCTTCATTTCTTGTTATGTTAGTTATGATTAGTTTATCCCTGTTTGAGAATGTCCTGCTTGTCGGGAGCCGACGGTTCGGGGGTCGACTGCGGGTCGAACGGATTGAAATATTTAATACCGCACGAATCGAGCCAGTTCAGCCAACCGGGCAACTTTGCCATGAAAGCATCGTAGTTGCGGCTGTCGATAGGCTTCCACGCCGCTTCAGCCACGGCAAGCAGTCGCGGGAACGCCATGAAATCGAGCCTATCGGCATCAGCCACGCGCTCGCTCCACAGCGAATACTGCATACCCATTATTTGGCTTTCGTAGCCCTTGAAAAGATGGGCAATATCGGCAGGGAAGTTATAAACCTTGTCGATTGAGTTGGTGCGCTCGCAACGGCCCACGCGGTGCGACGGATGCTGCACAAAGTCGCCATACATTGGCAGACGCGGGGTGAGAATCACCCGATAGCCGCGCTCGAGCGCTTTGAGCAACTGATAGCGACGGTCGTGCCGCCACCACATCACCACAGCCTTGTCGGGGCTGACCTCGGCATCCACAATCTCGTCCCAGCCAATCATGGTTTTGCCCTTCGACGCCACAATGTCGGCCACGCGACGCACAAAATAGTGCTCCAACCCACGCTCGTCGACCAACTTTTTGTCGGCGATGAACTGCTGTATTTCGGGGTCACGATACCAATTCTGATTGCCATAATGCACCTCGTCGCCGCCGATGTGAATGTAAGGCGCAGGGAAAAGTTGCACCAATTCGTTGAGCACATTGCTGATGAACTCAAACGTGGTTTCGCGGCTCGGATGGAACGTGAACCCGTTCCAACGGCCGTCGCCGCCGCCCGACAACTCGGGATAGGCACGGCACGCCGCAGTGGCATGCCCCGGCATATCAAACTCAGGCACCACCATTATGCCACGCTCGGCAGCATAAGCCACCACCTCGCGGATGTCCTGCTGGGTGTAGAACTGCGCTTTGGCTGTGGCATCGTGCCAGTTGCCAACGGCACCCACCGAGGTCAACTTCGGATAACGCTTGATTTCGATGCGCCAGCCGGGTTCGTCGGTGAGATGCCAATGAAACACGTTCAGTTTCAGGCGGAACATCACGTCGAGATATTGCTTCACCTTTTCCTTGCCAAAGAAGTGGCGGCTCTCGTCGAGCATAAATCCGCGCCAACCGTAGGCAGGCGAATCGTTGATGCAGCAAGCATCAACTTTGCCTTTACCGGCATCAACAAGTTGCAAAAAAGAGGCTTCGGCATAGGTCAAACCCTTTGCTGAGGCAGCGCAAAGCACCACGCTGTCGGGCGACACTTTCACGGAGTAGGCCTCAGGAGCCATTTCAAGCCCCGTGGAGAGCCTGAAAACCACTTTGCCGTCACTTCCCTTAGGCAGCCACGAACGCTGCTTTAGAGAGCGCGAAAATCGGTCAGCCACGCGTTTTGCTTCGGCGTTGTTGGCTTCGACACGCACGTTACGCGTCATGGCAAACTCGCCGTGTTCGCGATTGTACGACGCCGGAGCGGGCACAAGTTGCTGCGCACCCATCAGGCACGCAGGCAACATTATAGCCAAGAATAAAAATAATCGTATCATAACCTCAAAATAGTTAACTTACAAGCAAACGAAACGGGTGCATCACTGCCCTACTTGCCTTTTTTGCACGGCTTGAGTTCGCCGCTAAAGGCGTACACGTTGCCCGAGAAATCGACGGCAAACACAGTGTTGCCCGACACCGACATGGTGGCGAACACAGGAGCACCGGTGAAATGACGCCATTGCAGACGGCCGTTGGTGCGGTCGACGGCATAGACATATCCGTCGGATGCGCCCATCATCACCGTGTTGCCCACCAGCAGCGCACTGGTTTCAACAGTGGCAGGACGGTTGCCCGTGTAAGGCGCCGAACTGATGATGGCAGTGCCGGTCTTGAAGTGCCATTTTTCTTCGTATGTCGAGCGGTCGAGTGCCAAGATGCCGTTGCTGGAAGTGCCGAAAATGATTTCCTTGTCGGTAACCAGCGGCACGGTCGACACGTTGGCATCGTAGTTGAGTTGCTTGCGCACAATCACGCGACCGGTGCGAGCCTCAATCACAAACAGATAGCGCATCGACACCAAATACATCACGTCGCCCCACATTGCTGGCGACGATGAGCGTTGCCACAATTCGCCGTCGGTCGAAGCCCACAAATGCTTGCCGGTGGCAGCATCGTTGGCGTGCAGAGCGCCCCAGTGAGCGTGGCCGATGAGCACGCCGTTATCGCCAAGCGACAGCGTGGCTGTGCAGCCCTCGCCGCGGTTCCAGCCGGTGTTCTGCCACAACTGCTTGCCAGTGGCGGCATCGTAGGCACACAGTTGCTTGCCGGTGCCGGCATACAACACGCCATTGCTGGTGACGAGACCGTCGTTGATAGGCGGAGTAACGCCCACCTTCATATCCTTTTCCCAAACGAGCGAACCGTTTTGCGCGTCAACGGCATAGAGGCGACCGCTCACGTCTTGAGCAAACACTCTGCCACACTCAATGGCTATGCTGTTGCGAATCGACGATTTTGTCTTAAACCGCCAAATGATTTTGCCCGAAACGGCATCGATTTTCACCACCGAAGATTTTCCGTTTTCGTTGTCGTCGGTAGTAGCCACATACAAGGCACCGTCGCTCACAAGCGGCGACGACATATAGATGTTTTCGCCCACGTTGCGCACCCAAGCCAATTGCATGTCGGCAATGGTGTCGTGGCAGCAGCCGGTGTGGGCGGCGTTGCCAAGCAGGTTGGTCCAAGGCTTGTCAATTTCCACCTTGCGCGTTGGCGCAGAATGGCAGCAGAACGACTGTTGACACTTCGACACCTCGCCGTTGGTGTAAACAGCCTCAACGCAAACCGTGACATACTGCCCGTCGGGCACCTGATTGAGTTGCATATCGGCGCTCCAGTTGAAATCGGTGTTCTGCTTCAAAGGAGCATTGGTTACGATTTTCTTGCCGCCGTAGGTGCACGAATAGGTCATTTTAGCCACTTTGGCTTCAGCCGAATAGACGTTCACCGACAGGGGCACCAAGCCGTTGGCGTCGACACACGCCTGCTGATTGTGGATTGAAGCAATAGCCATGCTCTTGTTCACATAGGTGTAGCGCATTTCCGAAGTGAAATCGCCACGGCTGTCGATGTGCATCACGCGCCAAGCCGACGAAGCATGGTCGATGCCGCCATAAATTGGGGTGGCTGTGCAGATGCTGCGGACACCCGTTTTTTCGTGGTGATAGATGTGATTAACGTGCCAGTGGCCATAGAGCCAAGCCTTAAGATTATGCTCAGGCAAGTCGATATACTTTCCGTCGTCGAGAGGCAAGCGGAATGTTTCCAAATCGTCGGCAATGCTGTGGTTGAACATATAGATAGCCTTCGATTTCGGCACATATTTCAAGTCGTTTTCAAGCCAGCGGTACACGTCCTTGCGACGATAACTCGGGGCGTAGTCGCCACCATACATCGGGGTGACAATGTAGTGCACATTGCCCACCTCAAACGAATAGAAAGTAGGGCCATAGATGCTTTCAAACATTTCCTCGCCGTATTTGCCGCTCACCAGGTCGTGATTGCCAATGGCATAAAACACCTGCGTTTCGGGCATATTAGCCGAATTCATCACCTTGATGTGGCTTCGTAAGCCAGCCGGATAGCAGATGTCGCCAGTGTGGATTATGAAAGCCAGATGCTCGTTAGCGGCATAGTTGCGCATGTTGGCGGTCCATTCTTCCTGACCGGCAACAGTGCCTATTTCGGTGTCGGAGATGTGAGCAAAACGGTGGCTGCCGTCGCGGGCAATGCCGCCATTGTAGGGCAGAAGCCCGAAATTATACTGCTTGTCAGCACCTTCGATGCGTTGATAATAAGCGTTAAGCGTTTTATACCCCGAAGGAGTAGTGATAAATACAAATCGGTTTTTCTCGTGACCGGGAAGCGTGAACGAGCCGTTTGCGTCGGTGAGCACCACATTCAAGCCATCGCTCACAGCCACGCCTTTCATCGGGCGTTCGCCGCGGTCGCAGATGCCGTTGCGGTTGTCATCGACATACACTTTACCGGTGTATTGTGCTGCCGCCATCAGCGGCAACGATAACATCATTGCCAAAAATAATTTTTTCATTTGCAGTTTTAAGTTTTTAGTTTGTGTTTCTTTATTCTGTTGCCCAAAAAGGCTGCAGCCTCGGCACAGCGCACAAGCAACGGCTTGGCGGTTCTGCGCTCGGCATAAACTGTTTTCGCCGACTGTTATGCAAAGATAACACCCGAAGCGACATTTATGATGCAATTGCCAAAAGAAAAAGTTTCAATCAAAAGAGCCTTGCTCCTGCCCACACCTTCACAGGCGAAGCAATCACAAGGCTCATTCTATTTTGATTCTAATTAGCAGAATTGCAAATTAATCAGCCCACCACTTGTTTTGAACAAGGTTCGGGTTCAAGTTAATGTCCTTAACCGAAATTGGGTTGTAGTAATACTTAGGTTCAACCCATTCAAAGTTAGCATTAACGTGCGAAACGCGACGGATGTGACCGTGGTCGCCTTCAGAGAGGCAAATCGGTGACTTAGCGTCGACGATGAGAGTGGTGACGTTGTTGCGAGCGTCATCGCTCAACAGAGCCTTAGCAGCATCGGCATCGGCACTTGTTGGGAACAAACCGCAGTCTTCAAGACCGTCGCCGTTTGTATCGAAGTAACCCCAGTGAGGAATGTAGATACCTTCGGCAGGAACAGCGAGCAATTTACCCAAGCCCCAACGTATAAGGTCGTTGTAACGAACACCTTCGCAAGCAAGCTCAACGCGACGTTCACGGCGGATTTCAGCCACAGCACCTTTTTGACTGCTACTGATGTTATGGTAGCGAGCAATTTGCACAGGGTCAGGATTGCTGAGCCATTCAGCCAAGTTAGCGTCAGGCATGCCTACGCGGCGACGAAGTTGGTTGATAGTAGCGTCAACATCGTCTTGAGTGAGGATACCAAGTTCAGCCTTAGCCTCGGCATTGATAAGGAGAACACGAGCATAGCGGATGATTGGCAGGTCGTTGTAAGCCTCTCCCCAACCCCACATATCTTGTGGAGTGTCGCGGCAGAACTTAACTTGCGAGTAGCCACCAAATTCAATCTTTTGTTGCTCAGGCTTGGTTGACCATTCCTTTGTCCAGCCCATAGGCATAATGGTTTCTTCCATACGAGGGTCGCGGTTTTTGCCAACCTCGGTAACAGTCATAGTTTCATAACCGTCGATGCTGGTGAAAGGCACAGCCTTGCCGTCTTCTGTAATATACAGGTAGTCTTCCATGAGGCTGCGGCTGATAGAGTGGTTGTAGTTGAACAACGTACCGATGTAATACTTGCGGCCAAGAGCCTTATCGTTGTCTTGCATGAGGATAACTTCAGGGTTAGTGCTCAAATCGAGGCTGCTGAAGAGTGCGCGATAAGCAGGCATGCTGCCTGAAGGCGAAGTAGAAATCTTGTAACTATAGTTGTCCATAATTGCTTGCGAAGCAGAAACAGCAAGACGCAAGAATTTGTCGTAGTCGGTCAAGCCCAATTCAGAGTGATATTTACGGAAAGTACCTTCGTTGAGGGCGATGCGAGCCTGCTCATAGAGAGCCACCACCTTATAGATTTTGGTTTTGCTCGAGCCGTCCTTAATGTTATTAACAGCAAATTCAAGGTCAGCCATGATGCTGTCGACAACCAACGAACGAGGGTCTTGAGTCTTGTAGAGTTCGTCCTCGTCGGTAGTTTGCAGGTCTTTGCTGTACCAAGGCACATCGCTATAGGTTTGAACCTTGCTATAGTATTCCTTAGCACGATAGAGGCGAGCCAAACCGAGGTTGTGGTTGATGTCGGCAGCAGCGCCTTCGCATTGACCAATGCGGCAAATCAAGAAGTTGATTGAGCGCAGACGAGTCCAACTCCATTGGCCAACTTCTTCAGGAGTGATGAGGCCTTGCATGCGATTGAACAAACTGCTCGATTCGCAATACATAGTGTTGTCCGACACGTTGTCGTCGGTTGAAGCACCCCAACTATAGAGACCATTGTTGTAAGCCTCCAAGTCCTTAACATTTTTAAAGAAGTTTTTCTCGGTCAAAGTATCCTCAGGATATCTTTCAAGAAAATCATCGTTACAGCTTGCCAGCGTTAGAGCGGCAATGCCGATATATAATAATTGTTTAATTTTCATTGTTGTTAACTGCTAATGATTAGAATGTCAAATTGAAACCACATGAAATAGCCTTTTGCAAAGGATAGCCACTGCCACCTAAGCCTTCAGGGTCAACCTTGTAGTATTTATACAAGCCCGACCAAACAGCCAAGTTGTCGCCCGAGAAGAACAGGCGCAAACGAGTGATGTGGAGCTTGTCGGTAACGACTTTTGGCAATGTGTAACCAAACGATAAGTTCTTCAAACGCAAGTAAGCAGCATTTTGCTTGTAACGAGTTTGAGTTTCTGCAGCCTCGGTGTAGTAAGCCACATACGACTTCATACGTGGGAAGTAGCCATCAGGATTATCTTCGGTCCAGTGGTCGTAGTAGTTACCATAGGTGATGTTGGTCCAAGGTTGAGCATAAACACCCCAGAAATAGAGGTCGCCCGAGCCAGGATAGTAGTCCTTCTTACCCACACCTTGCAAGAATATGCTAAAGTCGAAGCCGTTCCAATCGGCAGCGATGTTGATACCATAAGTGTAACGGTTGCGAGTGTTACCGATGATGGTGTAGTCGCCATGGTCTTCGAGAGTCCAAGCACCGCCATTGATGATGCCGTCGCCGTCGATATCCTTGAACTTCAAGTCACCTGCAGCCGTAGGTGGCATGCCAGGATAAGAGGTTACAGGATTTTGGTTAGCGTGGTTCTTGATGTCTTCGTCGCTGGTGAAGAAGCCTTCGGTGGTAAGACCCCACATAGTGCCCATTTCGTAGCCAACATAGTAGTTGCTGAGTGTACCGGTTGGGTTATCGAACTTAGTAATCCATGCACGGCTGTCGGCAATGTTGAAGTTAACTTGCAAGTTAAGAGGCTTGCCCATAACCTTGAATTGGTCGCGGTAGCCGATGGTGAGTTCCCAACCCTTAGTCTTAAGGTCGGCAGCATTAGCAGTAGGAACGCTTGTACCAAGCACAACTGGCAAAGGTTGACCAGCGGTGAGCATATCCTTGGTGCGACGGATGTAGTAGTCGCCCGACACAGAGATTCGGTTATCCCAGAAGTTGATGTCGGCACCGATGTCCATAGTAGAAACCTTTTCCCAAGTGAGTGAGCCAGAAACCAAGCCAGGAGCGTAAACAGCAACTGGTTGTTCGCCTTCGATGATAGAGCCAATCTGACCGCTACTCATTGTAGCAAGGTAAGGATAGTAAGACGAGAGGTCTTGGTTGCCAAGACGACCGTAAGAACCACGGAGCTTCAAGAAACTAACAACGTCCTTGATAGGAGCAAAGAATTTTTCCTTTGAAACAACCCATGCAAGTGAACCAGAAGGGCTGAACACGAAACGGTCGTTCTTCGGGAAGATTGAAGTGCCATCGTAACGGCCATTGAATTCAACAATGTATTTGTCGTCGAAGATGTAGCCAATACGGCCGAAACCGCTTCGAGTGGCTTTGCTACCCATGCTTTCACCTACACTCTTATCGCCTGTTGCCAAGCCGATTGAAGGAACAGAAGTAGAGATAAGTTCCTTGCGCGAAAGTGATGTGCCATAGTATTCATATTCTTCTTGGTTGAAACCAACCATCACGTTAACAGCATGCTTGTCGGCAAATGTCTTGTTGAAAGTAGCATAGAGGTCGAGATACATGCTCTTGTTGTCGTTGTTGTCAGAATAAGCGCTTGTAACCTCATTTCTCCACTTGATAGGACGTTCAGGACCATCGGTGTAGGCTACAGGAGAATAGAACCATTTTTGACGATACTTGTTTGAGGTGTAAGCAAACGAACCTTGCAAGAAGAGAACGTTCTTGATAATATCGAAGCGCGAGTTGAATTGTGTACGAACACGAGTTTCATACTTAGCCCAGTCGCCACCTTCCGACAAAAGACCGAGAGGGTTAGAACCTGCACTTGTCCAAGTGCCATCAGGGTTCTTAGGCACATCAAGTGGAGAAAGACGGTTGATTTCCCAGAATGTGCTGCTGCTCAAGTTAGTAGGAGCCTTATAGTCGTAAGTAGTGAACACTGTGTTGTTAGAAATTGTCCAGTTGTCGGTCAAATGGAAAGTCAACTTGCTGTTCACGTTGTAACGGTTGTAAGTATCGGTGTTATACTTAATCATACCATTCTGGTAGTTGTAACCAGCCGAGAAATAGTAGTCAACCTTGTCGGTGCGACCAGAGATGTCAACAGAGTGGTTGGTAGCGAACGAGAAGTTCTTGTAGCACTCGTCAACCCAGTCGGTGTGACCGAAGTATTGGTATGTACCATCAGGACGAAGGTAGTAAGGACTCATAGTTGGGTCTTCCGAAACCTTCTTTGCATAGTCAAGAGTTTCTTGGTTGTAGATAGTACCCCAAGGATAGTACATGAGGTTACGGGTAGTAGCCACGATGTAAGGGTCAGAGATGATTTCCGGCATCTTGGTGTTGGTGGTGAAAGTGAAGTTGTTGTTGTAGTTAACAGTCAACTTTTCGTTCTTACCAGTCTTGGTGGTAACCAAGATAACACCATAAGCAGCCTTTGCACCATAGATTGCGCAAGAAGCAGCGTCCTTGAGCACCGACATGCTTTCGATGTCGTTAGGGTTCATACGGTTGAGAGCACCGGCATCCGATGCAACACCGTCAATCACGATGAGCGGGCTACCGCCGTTGATTGAGTTAGTACCACGGATGTTGAAAGATGGAGTGCTGATAGCCTGACCAGTACCTACAGTCACGTTAAGGTTGGCAACAGCACCTTGCAGAGCGTTACCCACGTTGAGCACAGGGCGGTTTTCCAATTGCTTGGTTTCAACGGTTGAAACGGCACCTGAAAGGTTAACCTTCTTTTGAACACCATAACCCACAACAACCAATTCATCGAGGTTTTCAGCACTCGATTTGAGCGAAATGGTCATAGGCTTGCCTGGAGTGACACGCATTTCGCTGTCGGAGCAACCAACATACGAAACGGCAACTACCGAGTTAGCACCAGCCACGTTGAGAACGAAGTTACCGTCGAGGTCGGTAGCAGTACCGTTGTTGGTACCCTTTTCCATAACAGTGGCACCTATAACCGGTTCACCAGTGGAAGCATCGACCACTCTACCCGAAACTTTCACGTTTCCTTTCGAGCCTGTTGCAGTTGCCTTTGCAGCGCCGGGCTTTGAAAAAACGATGTACTTGTTACTTACTTCATACTTTGTGCCTGTTGACTTGGCAACCGCACCAAGAATGGTGTTCATTTGAGCGGTTGCAGCCGACAACGTAACGGTTTTGTTCACGTTGATGTCGGCATTGTCATAAACCACAAGGTAATCAGACTGCTTCTCAATGGCTGAGAAGATTGCAGAAATTGTGACCTGCTTAGAAGGCAATGTAATCTTGGCTGTTTGAGCCTTGATTGCGGTTGCCGCAAAAACTGAAGTCACAAAAAACATCACAACAGCACTCAATCGTAGACTAAGCGCTCTGAAATTCTTTCTGGAGCCAAAACATGCTCCTGACGAAGGATTAAATTTCATAATGTTACATGATTTTTTGATTAGTAGGTTTAATTAATTCTATGAAGTTTACACTACATTCACTATTGAGTTGCTTTATTTACGCCATTTAACCATCGGGCTTCCTGTTTGAAAGCCTCAAATCATTGTCGGAGTGTGGCTGAACCGTTTCCTTCACATTTCACATTTCACATTCCACAACGGCAACCACACATCCAAAACAACGATTCAAACTTAACTATAGTAAACAACTTAAATAAATTTTATGGAGTCTTTAGTTCATTGGCATATATTATTAATTTCGTTTATGGTTATATTTCTGCTGCCGTCGGCGTGGCTGATTTGGAAAGGATGGATTTTTTGAAGAATCCTCAACACTTCCATCACACCATCGTCTTGGCGGAATTTTCCTGTAAAATGCTTATTGAGCAATTCTTGGCTGTTGACCACAATGTTAACATCGTAGTACAACTCCAATTTGCGAAGAATGTCTTTCAGCGGCTGGTCTTGGAATGAATAAATGCCGTCGCACCACATCAGCACATCATCGCCAAATGGCTCTTTAAGCAAATCTCCGTCGATTTCCACGGCTCTCTCGCCGGGATTAAGCACTACGCTTTTTTTGAGAATCTGGTCGCGATAGACCTTCACTTTTCCCTCGACAAGCGACACCACAAGGGGTTCGCTGGCGTAGTTGTAGACGTTGAATTTTGTTCCTAAAGCCTTCACGTTCATCTTGCCTGCCTTCACGATGAAGGGTCGCACAGAGTCCGTAGCCACCTCGAAGAATGCTTCGCCCTCAAGGGTGACGCGCCGCTCGTTGCCGAAGGCCGACGCATAGGTGATTTTCGACCCGGCATTCACCCACACCCGGCTGCCGTCGGGCAAGGTGATGTGAGCGCGTTGACCAGCCGGCACGGTGAGCGTTTGTGCCAACGGAGCGTCTTGTGGCACTACTGGAGCATTGTCTTGCCCCATATTGCCATACCACCACGCGAAACACACGCCAATCACCAGCACTGCCGCATAACGCATGGCTGAAAACAACACTTTGCGTCGCAAAGCCCATTTCCGGCGAGAGATAAACTGGCTGAAACTGTCCTCTCCCTCTTGTGCATTGGTTTGGTGGGGCTGCAAATTAATCAACGTCTGCAATTGACGGTATTCGATGAACTCTTGCCTTAGCGAATCGTTTTCAAACGTTTCCTTAAGCAATGATTTTCGCTCTTCATTGCTCAATTCGCCTGCAAAATATTGATTAACTCGTCGGTCCATAAATTCAACTACACCTTTTTAACGTCATTTCATGGAAATCCGCCAAAGAAAAAACAAAAAAATTAAAAAAATTTATTTTAACCATATTTATGGTCAATCAACAAGGAAAAAGAACAGCAACAAAGGCAGACAATCCTTCAGGTTGACACGCAGTTTAGCGTAGGCAATAGCCATTTGGCTTTCGATAGTGTTAATCGAAAGTCCCAATTCCTCGGCAATCTGGCTCTGCTTTTTGCCCTCGATTTTGTTCATCACAAAGATTGTGCGGCAACGTTCGGGCAACGCGTCGAGCGCTTGCTTAAGCCGCTTTTCAATGCTTTCCTCGTCGGGGAAATTCACGTCGAACGATTCGAGCACGTCGAGGCTGAGCCGCTTTTCGAGGATACGCACATCGTTGATGTTCTCAACCAACTGACGCTCATCGATTACCTGCCGCAGGCGGTCGATGCAGCGGTTCTTTATGGATGTGAGCAAATAGGCTGTGGGATTGGCGTAAACATCGAACAATTCGCGCCGCTCATAGAGTTTCAGAAATATGTCTTGAACAATGTCTTCGGCATCGTTTTCCGACATAACATATTCGTATGCGAATCTTTTGGCACGAGAGTACCACATCACATAGAAGTCTTCAAAATTCAACATACAAATATTCTTTCTTATATTTAAAAAAACTATTCAATATCTCCTCTTCGTGATAGGCATAGTTATAATCTAAGGTATGACCCGTTTATTAATTAATAAACGCTGCAAAATGCCTATTCAGCCCCAAAGATACAAATTTTCAGTATATTAGCAATAATTTTATCTATTAGAATGTTTTTAAGCGATTAAATGTTCACAGTTTTGTTATAAAACAGTGATATTATGACCAGCATAAAGGCGGATATATGCGTTGGGGTTGACCATCCATATATCCGCCTTTGCTTTAATGATTGTTATGAAACAGGCTCTAATACTATCAATGCGCTATCCGAGCTTTTTAGCCGCCACTTATTCCACCACAAACCAAGTGAAGCCGCGAGCCGGAATGGTGACAGTGATGCGAGCCTTTCCGTCGTGGGTGAGCGTGTAGGTTTTAGCCGTGCCCTCTTGTTCGCGAATCGAGGCACTGCCGGTCAGACCGGTGTAGTAGAGCGGCAAGTCGATGGTGCGCACAATGTCGCTATCGGTTGGGTTGAACAGCATAGCAAGCGCCTTTTGGCTAAGCGAAGTGTTGACGTGCATAATTCCGTCCCAATCTTGAGCGTCGGGTTTGCGCAGGTGAATGATGTCGCTATTGAGAATTTCGCGGTATTTCTTGTACCAGTTGATTACCTCAATCACCGCCTGCTTGGTTTCGGGGGTGTCGTAAAGGCGCGGACCGCGATAGCAAGCCTGCACACCGGCGCCATAGTTTTGATACATCAGCGTGCGATATTCGTAGAGGTGCTCGCTGAGCGGTTCGAGGGTGGCAGCCTTGCCGCCTCCGTGATATTCAACCAGTGGTACAAAACTCCACAGCGACGACGGGATGCGCTCCCACGTGCAGTCGTAGTTGAGTTGACGCGTGTGGATGAGTTGGCGGTCGCGAGGCAATGACCAGTTGGTTTCGCGATAGCCAATCGACACCTTTGTGGAGCCGTTCAGGAAATAATAGTCGGGCACGTTGATGTAAATGCCGTTGGCAAGCATCCAGTGGTAGAGGTCGGTGACTTTCTTAAACTGGTTCCATTGCGAATCGCCCAATCCTTTGTGATGAGAGTGAGTGGTTGAAGCGCACACGTCGCCCGGATACGAGCCGTCGTGCTCAAAACAGGTCATGCCGGTGCGGGTGAAGAAGGTTTGAATCTTGTTGAAATATTCATAACCCCAATCGCTGCACAAGCAAGGCGAACTGCCGAAGGTCATGCCGCCGCGCTTGCCGGTTTCCGGGTTGATGCAATCAACTTCGTCGCTAATCCAGCGGCTGGCAAGCAGCGAGTAACAGCCCATTTCGATGCCCTTCGAGTGAGCATAGTCGACAAATTCCTTGTATTTTGCAATGTTTTCATCGGAGATGTCCTCGGCATTCAGTCCCGAACCGAAACTGAGGATAATCATTTCATAACCACACTCGGCGCATTGGTCGACGGCACGTTTCACCGTTTCGGGATTGGTTGACGTGAGGTGCATGAAAATGGGGTTCTGCGACGTCCACGGAGCAATGGCGCGTTGCAGGCGACGGTTGAACAAGCCTTTGCGCTCACGCTCGTAACTGTCGTAAGGCATCTCATACACGCTGAACGACTTGAAAGTGCCGTTGTTGGCGATGTGTTGGTCGGGACCCACTTTCGGCGACACATCGAGGATGCACGGAGTGACCATTGCATAGTTGCGCTGCGAGGTGTAAAGAGGGTCGGTTACCCAATGCTCGGTCATATCGGTTTCTTTTTCGGTGAACGAGCCGCCACAGTTGAAATCGCTTTCAACATGTATGTTAGGAAGCATAAACGTAGCCGGGTCGCCACCCGAGGGCGATTCGGGCTCGCTCATGGCAAGATATTCAAGTTTGAAACTATCAACATTGATGTCAACGCCCGAGTTGTTGACGAGTTCAAAACGCTTTTTGATTACCGGCAGATGGTCGAACACCGCAATGTGCAGTTTAACCACCACCTGCTGCAACTCGTGTTGTCCGCGCAAAGTGAACACCACTTCTTTGCCGGTTTCGGCTTGCTTGTTCAGTGCCCAGCGGGTCACTTTCCACTCCAAACCGCCCGATATCGGCTGTATGGTGAAGTCTTCAACAAGGAACGAGCCTGGAATAGTGGTGAGTTGGTCGAGCCATTCGGGCTTGATGTAGGCGCGTTCGGGCTGCCCAGCCAGACCGCCAATGAGGTGCTCCTGCCCGTCGATGGTTATTCTGCCCTCGTCGCTCACGGCACGCAGCATGCTTTCGCCCGTCATGCGGTTGACGATGTTTGTAGTGGCAAGATTAGGGAATATGCGCAGTGTGCGAGCCACCATCGGGTTGGCAATCACAATGCCTTTTCCGTCGGGGGTGGAATAGATTTCGGCTTTCGATTTTTGTGGAGTCACCAGCCAATCAAATGAGGTGCATTGCGAATTGATGGCATCGTAGACGGGCAGCAACTTAATTTTGTCTTGTAGCGCTTTTGCCGTCTTTGCCGTCATTTCCGGACCTTTGCCCACCATGTCGGCAGGCACACATTCGGGTTGCTTTTTATTGTAGGAGATAACGGGGTCAATCCACGCTGCCACGTCGCCGCTGGCGCCGTCGCCACCATCGTCAACAATCATTTCGAGCATCCCCACCCCTTTCAGGTTCAAATCAATCGACTTGGGAGCCTCGCCGGCTTTCATCAGTCCGCTATTGAAGAGTTCTTTGCCGTCGCCCTTGACGATGAACGTAACACTCCCCTTTTCAATGCGTCCCTTGTTGCTTGCCAAAGCCACAAACTGTTTTTTCTCGCCGTTGCGGAAATACATCTTAGTGCCGTCGGTCAGCGTTTCAACGGTGAGCGATTTGTCTTTGAGATTGATGCGCGAGTCGGGCACGGCAACTTTGGCAGTGAGCGTGAGAGCATCGCCTTTAAGGTCGATTTTCATCAAACTGCTGGCGTGCGTGCCAATCACGTCGGTGTAGTTTACTGAGTTTACGCTAACCTGTTCGCCGGTAGCAGAGCAGCCTACAAGCGCCCTACCATATTCTTGGCGGATGTTTTCGGTTTGCAGTTTAGTGATGCTAACTTGCTGCTGAGCGGCAGCAGGGGCAATAATCGCTGTAGATAAGACTATTGCAATTGACAAGAATTTGTTATTCATTGAAACGAAATGATTGTTTATGAGTTTTTATTTGTGCAAATATAGCAATTATTCTTTAATTGCCAACAAAGCCGCCCGCACTCGAACGACCATGAAAACGGAATTGTGAAAAACAGGCGAGCCTTGACCGATGTTAGTTGGGGCTACTCTCCCCTCGCCCGAGAATTATCCGGCAATACGCTTATCAACGTCAATTTCTTGGCAGTATGCGGCAAACAAAAACAAATGGCAAAGAAACCGGAAAAAGGCGTTTTCGATTTCTTTGCCACATATCACCTAAAGCAGGCTAATGCCTTTTCACTTGGTGTAGAAGTCAATCACCCGCGAAATTGCACGCTGACAAACAGGGCAGAAAGCAGGTGCTTCGTTGGTGCGCATACGGCAGTTAAAACTCGGACGATACATGCCCTTTTCGTTGTAGCCTGCGCCTTCAAAAACACCAACAGTGCCATTCTGATATTGCTCGGTAGCCGGTGTTGGCACTGGAGTGCCTTTTTTCACCATGTCAGCCCATTTGCTCTTGAAATCTTTCATCGAAGTGATGTTCTGCTCCCATGGCTCCACATTCACGTCGTAGGTTTCGGGGTCGCCGTAAATATATTCGTCGGCAAGACCGCCAAAACTATGGCCGAACTCATGCACCACCACAGGCGCAAATTTTGGGTTGTGGGCAGTGGTGAGCGTGTAGTCGTTATAGATTCCGCCGCCGCCATATTCGTCGGTGTTGGCAAGGATTATGATGTGCTCATAGAGCACCCCTGCAATTGCATCGTGGATGCTTTTCACACGCGAGGTGGTGAGGTAGCGGTCGCTATAGAAGGTGCTGAAATGCGAACCGAATGCAGTGTCGCGCCATTCGCCCAGACGAGGTATGCTCAAACCGCTGTCGCGCGATGGAGTGAACCCAGCCACAATGTTGAACTCGTTGCGACGGCTGCTGAAAGGCTCGTGAGAGAACAAAGCATCGCGAGTGGCTTCGGCATCTTGATAGAACAAGTCGCGCTCGGCTTGCGAATAACCTTCGCCAAGAACCACCACGTCAACACAGCGTTCCACGCTGCCGCCTTTGTGCAAATAACGATAATCGAGGTCGGGATTGCGAGTCACTTTGCGAATGAGAATGTCGGTAGGGTCGACTGTGTGAGTATAAGAAGCAGTTGTTTTTTTCGAGGCGTTGATGAGTGTTGTGGTTATTTCAACAGGTTTCAACGGCATTGGCATGAGCACCGTGTGCTCAAAAGAACGAGGAGTGGTTTTTGCTTCGTCGGTAGCAATCCACTCGAGGAACAACGATGAAAACGAGGTTTGATAAATCACCTCGCCGGTAGCAGCATCTTTCATCACCAATTGACCGTTGCCAAGCAGCGGCATCTTATTGAGGTTGTGGCGACGGCCTGCCCACATATCGGTTGTCGACAATCCGTCGAGCATGATGCCCTGATGCACTGCATCGCCATAGAATTGATAGTCGATGCGCAGTGTCTGATTGGTGAAATAGGTGTTGAAGTCAACATCTTTGTCCTTTGCGCTGATGCACAGAACCGATGCGATGACAATGATTAATGTTGATAGTTTTCGTATCATGAGAGTAGATTATTAATTTGTTATGTTTGAGATATGAATTATGGTTTTTGGCAAGGATTTAACTAAGCGGAATGGGCTAAATCACTCCTTGCCGGTTAAAATCTTTTTTATTTCGTTAAGTTTGTTGAGCGCCTCAACCGGGGTAAGGTTGTTGATGTCGGCGCCAAGAATCTCGTCGCGCACCTGGCAAAGCACAGGGTCGTCGAGTTGGAAGAACGACAGTTGCATGCCGCTTTCCACCTTCGGTTGCGCCACTTTTTCCATGTTGATATTTCCCGAATGGTCCTCTTCAAGTTGCTTTAGCACTTGGTCGGCACGCTTGATGATTATTTGAGGCATACCCGCCAATTTGGCGACGTGAATACCGAAACTGTGTTCACTGCCGCCTTTCACCAGTTTGCGCACGAAAATCACTTTTCCGGCAATCTCTTTCACCGACACGTTGTAGTTAACAATTCGATGATAGGTTTTCTCCATCTCGTTAAGTTCGTGATAATGGGTGGCAAACAGCGTTTTGGGGTGGCAACGGCTATGCTCATGCAGATATTCCACAATCGACCACGCGATTGAGATACCGTCGTAGGTGCTGGTGCCGCGCCCGAGTTCGTCGAAGAGCACCAGACTGCGTTCGCTAATGTTGTTGAGAATACTGGCAGCCTCGGTCATTTCCACCATGAAAGTGGATTCGCCAAGCGAGATGTTGTCGCTTGCGCCCACACGGGTGAAAATCTTGTCGACTATGCCAATTTTGGCGGCTTGTGCCGGCACGAAACAGCCTATTTGGGCCATGAGTACAATGAGGGCTGTTTGGCGCAGCAGAGCCGATTTTCCCGACATATTCGGTCCGGTAATCATTATTATCTGTTGGTCGTCGTTGCCAAGACGAATGCTGTTGCTCACATAGCGTTCGCTGATTGGCAGTTGCTTTTCAATCACCGGATGACGTCCCTCCACGATGTCGATGTTGAGCGAATCGTTGAGTTCCGGACGATTATATTTATTCTCGATAGCCGCATGCGTGAACGACAGCAGGCAGTCGAGATGAGAAATCAGGTTTGAATCGAGTTGAATGGCAGGTATATAGTCGGTTACGGCAGCCACCAATTCGTTGAACAACCGAGTTTCGATTATTGAAATCTTTTCCTCGGCACCGAGAATTTTTTCTTCGTATTCCTTCAGTTCGGGTGTGATGTAGCGTTCGGCGTTCACCAATGTTTGCTTGCGAATCCATTCCCCAGGCACTTTTTCCTTGTGGGTGTTGCGCACTTCAATGTAATAGCCAAACACGTTGTTGAAACTGATTTTCAGGCTTGGAATGCCGGTGCGTTCGCTTTCCGATTGCTGCAACTGCATGAGGAAATCCTTGCTCGAATAACTTATGCGTCGCAACTCGTCGAGTTCGGCATCGACCCCCTGACGGATGAAGTTGCCTCGAGTGATGAGGTTTGGAGCATCGGGATTGATTTCACGCTCGATGCGGTCACGAATGAGTTGGCACAGATTAAGTTGTTCGCCAATACCCTGCAACACCTCGTGGTGACTTCCGGAACAAAACGCCTTAATCGGCTCGATAGCAGCAAGCGCCGAACGCATCTGCACCAGTTCGCGCGGAGTGATTCTACCCACAGCCACTTTCGACACCAGACGCTCCAGGTCGCCAATTATTTCGAGTTGCCGCGTGAGCAATTCTCTGCCCTCAACATCCTTAAAGAAATGCTCCACCACGCTCAGTCGACGATTGATTTGCTCCACGTCTTTGAGCGGAAACAAAATCCAACGGCGCATCAAACGCGCGCCCATAGGCGAAAGCGTGTGGTCGATAACCGACAACAGGCTTTTGCCGTCTTCGCTCATGGCGTCGACGAGTTCGAGATTGCGAATGGTGAACTTATCGAGGCGCACATAGCGGTCAACCTCAATTCGCGACAGCGAAGTGATGTGGCTGATGTGGGTGTGCTGCGTGATGTCGAGATAGCAAAGAATAGCGCCCGAAGCCACTATTGCGCTGTGCATGGTGTGTATGCCGAAACCTTTCAGGTTCTTTGTTTCAAAATGCTTCAGCAGGCGGTCGGTAGCAGTTTCTTCGGTGAAAATCCAATCGTCGAGTTCAAACGACAAATAGTTGGAATTGAAAGTCTGGTTGAAGAGTTCACGTTTGCCACGTTCCACCAGCACCTCTTTAGGTGAGAAATTGCCAAGCAGTTTTTCAATATAATCATCGTTGCCTTCGGCAGTAAGAAACTCGCCGGTGCTGATGTCAAGGAATGCCACACCGCACACTTTTTTGCCGAAATGCACAGCCGCCAGGAAGTTGTTTTCACGCAAGTTGAGCACGTTGTCGTTGATTGACACACCCGGGGTGACAAGTTCGGTGATGCCACGTTTCACCAATTTTTTTGTGAGTTTCGGGTCTTCGAGTTGCTCGCAAATGGCCACGCGTTTGCCGGCTCGCACCAGTTTGGGCAGATAAGTGTCGAGGGCATGATGCGGAAACCCTGCCAACTCTACGCTTTGTGCCGCCCCATTGGCACGGCGGGTGAGAGTAAGCCCCAAAATCTCTGATGAGGTGATGGCATCGTCGCAGAATGTTTCGTAGAAATCGCCCACACGGAAAAGCAACACCGCATCGGGATGTTTTCTTTTCATCTCGAGGTATTGTTTCATCAAAGGGGTTTCTACAATTTCCTTAGCCACAGTAAAAAAAATCTATAACTTGAGCGTGCTATTCTGCTGAATAGCAAAGATAACAAAATTTATGTTTTTTCGCAAATTTAAATTCTACTTGCGATGGTTATGTCACAGGTATTGCAGTCCAATAGATTGGCATTAGGTCGCGAGGCTGATTGTCGGGATTTGCGCTCCAGCGCTGAGGCACAATCACAATTTTGTCGGGGTTGGGCATGAGCCAAGCAGCCCACCACGACATGAGCGTGTTGGCACACACAATATGGCTGGCACGCAGCATCGCTTGCATGATGTCGAGTTCCGACAGTGATGCCGACGACACGAAACGGCTCCCTTCGGGCAGCAGTATGCGCTGCTTCACCAGTTCCGGCGAATCGGTGAACACCACTATCCGGGCTTCGGGAACATAGGTCTGTAAATTGGCTATTGCCCAGTTGTAGTAGTCGGTGGTGCAGGTGTTTTCGGGACTTGTCGGCCGATGAATGTGCATAGCCACCGTTTCGCCCTCGCCAATCACGCCGATGGCATTTGCGGCAGCGACACTGAGCCGGCTCTCGGGCAATATGAATGACTTGCGCACGTCTTCAGCCACCGCCTCAAAATAGCGTGGCGAAGCCCATGTGCCTCGGCAATAAGCATCGGCATCGGCGGTTAACACCTTGCCATTGAACTCGCCGAAATTGTCGGTAATTATGTTATCGTTGGATGCCGTTTTGCCAAAAACACTTTTTATGCGACTGGTGAGCGAAACGCGAAACGGCGCCAACTGTTCGGGGGTAGCCATGACGGCATCGGGCAGATTGAAGATTGATGTAATGCAGCGTTGCGATGCGTGCAGCGCCACATCCTTGCCATCGCGACGCAGACGCAAATAAAGCGCATATTGAAACATTTGTTCGGCTAACGAGCCGCTGATTTTCACTATCTTCATTTTCTTGCTGATTTGCTTTTATGCCGACAGGTTACATCCACAACGTGAAGTCCTGACGCGGCAATTTGCTGTTGGAAACGAACACGGCAGTGCGATAGTTGCCAAACGACATTCCATGTGAGGCATATTGCCGGCTGTCCTCCCAAAGTTGCTTGATGAGCGATTCGCTGTCGATGTTGCGAAACACAATCACGCCTTCGCCATCGAGCACCGAGTTGACAAAAAACTGCACCTGGCTGAAACTCTCGGCGTTGTGGATGTTGTTAATCACCACAAACGGCTTGTGCCGCGCCTCCTCGGTGGCGGCAGTGTAGTTGGCAGTGATGTTCACAATACTGTCGTCGAAAACTATGCGTGAGGCAAAAGGATACAAGGTGGTGTCGAGCGTGGTGTGACGGGCAGCATCGGGTTCATATAGCCACAAACGGCTATGGCTAAAGGGCAATAGCGTAGCGGCAGCCGACAAGCCATAGTTTGAGCCTATCTGAAGGATGTGCCTGGGATTGAAATGATTTGTGACGCGAAACAGAAGTTTTGCGTTTTCCAGCGACATCACCCGTTTGCAACGATTGTCGGAAGCCACCGCATGATGCATTAATTCAAGCTCCTCGTAAGCATAATAGGGGAGGCGCTGACTAATCACGTCAACCACAAAATTATAGGCAAACGGCGAATGTATGCCAAAGCCGCGACTTCGGCAAAAACGCTTCCAAGCAGTGCAGTATCGCTTAATCGTGTTCACGAAACGGAGTGATGCGTCAGGCGTTTTCGTTGTCTTTATCAGCCTTGCGGCGCATTGAACGGTAAACGCTCACATTCAATGCCACCAGCAGCGACAAATAGATGAGCACGATAGCAATGGTGGCAACGGTGTCGGCAGTGCGCACCGAAGGCGGGTCGAACCGGAATGTGATAGTGTGGTGTCCGGCAGGGATGTTGAGCGCACGCAGCACATAGTTCACGCGACCGATTTCCGCTTCCTTACCATCGATTTCGGCTTTCCATCCCCACGGGAAATACACCTCGGAGAACACAGCCACGCCGCCATGCTTTGACGTTGCGCTGTAGGTGAGCGCATTAGGGGCGTAGATGGTCTCGAAGATAGTGTCGCCCACCTCAACAGGCGATGCCTTACCCAAAACCGAAGCGAAACGCTGGTCGGCAACGGCTTGTGTGGCAGTATGCAGGTGGTCGAGGGCGTTCATCTCGGCAGCGGCTCCGTTCACATAGGTTAGGGTGTCGACAAACCAGGCATTGCCCAACGCACCAGGATTAAATGCCACAGTGCTGTCGTTCTGAATCACATATTTGGCGTTCAGCATATTAATCACCTCTATGTTGCCTTGACTAATCTGGCGGTCGATGAGGTCTTGATAGCGCGTCAGTTTGGCTGCATGATAACCGCCTATGCACTTGTGGAAATACGACGGCATTGCTTCGCCAAAGTGTTGAATATCGTAAACGCGATAGTTTTGAGCGGTGTCGGCAAGTATCTTACGGTCGGCAATACGAGGATTGAAATTAGTAACATTGTTAACCGATTCGGTGAACGATTCGGTGTCGAGATAGCGCTTGTTAATCGTGAACAGGTCGGCAAACAAAATCACCGCTGCGGCTGCGGCAGCATAAGCCACACGCAACTTGCCAATGAGGTAAACATAAAGCACACCCGCTCCGGCAACAAGGAACAGCAACGAGCGAAGCGCATCGGCTGAAATCATCGATTTGCGAATGGCTTCGATGTTCATAAACAACACCGGATATTGCTGGAACAATCCGGCAGACGTGAGTTGTTCGCGTTCGTTCACGCTGTAAAGGCTATATGTGCTTGGCACAAAATAGACGAACAAGCAAACCACCCCGCAAACAAGCATTGTGCCTATAAAGGCTTTGCTGTGCTTTTTCCACCAATCAGGTTGAGTGAACATCTGATTCAAGGCAAGCATGGCAAGCAGCGGCATGGTGAATTCGGCTATCACAAGGATGCTTGCCACCGTGCGGAACTTGTTGTACATCGGGAAATAGTCAATCATCAAATCGGTGAGCCACATCATGTTTCGTCCCCACGACAGCAGGATTGAAATGATGGTAGCCGCAAGCAGAGCCCATTTCATCGGGCCTTTCACGGTGATGCAGCCGAGCACAAACAGGGCAAAAATCAGCGCACCCACATACACCGGGCCGTTGGTCATTGGCTGATTGCCGAAATACTGCGGCAACTGCGACATAAACTGATATTCCTGCATGTTAATTGTGCCGTTGTTGAGCATCTCTTTGGCTTGGTCGGTGTCGGCAAGCGAAAGGAAACGGTTGCTGCCCTTTTCAGGCTTGATGGTGGCACCGCCGCACACATTAGGTATCAGCAGAGTGAAAGTTTCGGCTTTGCCATAACTCCATGCAGTGATATAGTCTTTGTCGAGACCGCCTTTGGTGTTATTGTTGCTCGGGGCAGCAATTTCGCTATGGCCACCACGCATGGTTTCTTTCGAATATTTGAGGGTGCTGTAAAGGTTAGGCGCATTGGCAGCCACGGCAAGCACGGCAGCCACGGCGAGCGCTCCTGTGGCTTTGAGCCAGCGGTTCACGGCGTTTTCGCGTTTGGCAATCACAAAGAAAGCAATCACCACCAACACAATCAGGAACATGAAATAATACGTCATCTGCACATGGTTCCACGACAGTTGCACGGCGGCAAACAATGCTGCCACGGCGCTGCCCGAGAAGATGTGTCCGCGATAAGCCCACACAATGCCGGCAATGGTTGGCGGAATGTATGCCAATGTAACATACTTCCAAATGTGTCCGGCACCTATGAGGATGAAGAAATAACTTGAAAAGGCATAGGCTATGGCACCCATTACGGCGACATACCACTTAACCTTGAACGAAAGCATGAGAATGAAGAAACCCACCAACATGATGAACACCAAGTTGACCGGCGTGGGGAATCCGAGCCCCATAACGCTGTTCACCCACGACAGCAGCGAACTGCTCTCATAGGTTGGTGTAATCTGAAATGTTGGCATGCCCGAAAACAACGAATTGGTCCATCGCGACACTTCGCCCGTGGCGGCTTCGTAAGTGTTCACTTCGTGCCCGTTAGCCACGCCCTGAGTGACGTCGTGCTGACGAAGCACGTTGCCCATCACGTCGTCTGGATAGAAATAAACCCACGAAATTGCGGCAAACAACAATATTGCAAGCACCGTGGTGATTACCGTGCGCTGATTTTGCCGGGATAATAGATTTTCCATATTTTCTTCAAAACAATTTAATTTGCCCGTAAAATTACAAAATAATCAATAAAGATGAAAATTTACTGCATATTATGCCACTCCGCCACATCCGCTATGCAGAACTTCCAAAAAAAACCACACAAAGGCGTAAGGTTAATTCTCGCAGCCTTTGTGTGATGATATTATAGTTTAATCTTCGCCTGTTCTTAGAAGCGACGTCCCGAGCCCATTCCGCCAGGACCCATTCCACCAGGGCCGCCAGGTCCACCAGGACCAGGACCGAAGCCGTCGTAATCCACGTTGTTGCCGCCTTCACGCTTGCCAAAGGTTTGGAAGCGAAACGACACGGTGGCAAGCACATAGCGCCCTATTGAGTTGCTCCAACTTTGCACTTCGCTCTGACCGGTGTTGCTGAACGTGATGCTTTTGCGCTGTCCAAGCATATCGTAAGCCTTTACGCCAACGGTGGCGTTTTTGCCTTTCAGGAATTGATATTCGAGCGAGGCGTTCCAAATCCATTGCTTGGTGTTGTAACCCGAATCGTAACCGCTTGTAGCAGTGTAACGCAAATCGGTGTTCAACACAAAGTTGGCAAGATAAAGTGTGCCGTCGAACCTGCCGCCATAAGAATGAATGTTACGGTTGTTGGCGGTGGTGAGGCTGTTGCGCGACGACTGGAAGCCGTAGGTTGGGCGTACCTCAAGTTCAACTGCGCTTGTGCGGAAACTGATGCCCGGCGACACGCTGAGGTTAAGCGAACCGGCCTTGTTGAGCATATCGTCGTTGACGTATTGCAAAATGCTCTCGGCGGTAGAAAGGTCGCCGGTAACCACATCGCTGCGGCCAAGATTGTAACTCTCGCTGCGGCTGTAGGCAAATCGCATAAAACTGCGGAAATAGAATTTCTTGCCTGGCAATGGCATGCTGAGCATGTTCATCACGTTAGCACTCCAACTGCCGTCGAGGTTGGTGTAGGTTGAGGCGCTCTTACCGGTATTCTGGTCGGAAATCGACACCGACGATACGTTGTTCTTGGTGTAGTTGAATCCGGCGTTAACCATCCAACTGCGCTGAGTTTCGCTATTGAAATCGTTGAAGCGGAAATTAAAGCGGTGGCTGAATGTGGCTTTCAAGTTAGGATTACCCACCGAAATGCTCATCGGGTTGCTCACATCGGGCACAGGTTGCAACTGCGTCACCGATGGCTGGCTTGCATTGGCACGATAGTCGAGCGACAGGCTGCGCGTTTTGGTGAACTTGAAGCGCAAGCGTGCGTATGGGGCAGGGCTCCACAGCCAGTCAGAAGTGATGTTTCGTTCGGGGTTAATCAGGTCGCGGCTCTTTTGCATGGCGCCCATCAACTTCACGCCCACGTCGAGGTTATAGAGTTTGTTCACCTTTTTGTAGCCCAACTGAAAATCTTGGGTGAAGAATTCGTTACGGAATTGGCTGCTCTGGTTGGCATTGAAAATGTCGAGTTGGTCGCGCACGTTATAGTCGCGGTCGAGGATGTCGAACAGCAATTCCTCGTTGTTGAGCGTAGAGAAGCCGAACGAGCGGGTGAGAATATTGTTGATTTGAGAGTCGTTCAAGAGCGAATGAAAGAAATACTGCTGATTGAGGGCGGCAGAATTAGGCACGTCGGCAAGCGAAGCATAACGGTCGTAGACGTTCTTGTCGCTGTTGTTGAAGCGATAGTTGGCACGATAGGCAAACTGAATGAAATTGGCACGCGACACGTCGCCAATAGGTTCAGTCCAGGTGATGCGGCCGTTGATGTTGTTGCTCCACGTGTGGTTGCGTATGAGTTGGCTGATGTCCTCGTCGTCGGTCGATTCTTCCTCATATTGGTTGAGGGTGTGCACGTTGTTGTTTTCGCGAGTGTTCGACAGGTTGTAGCGCACCTGCATGCTGAAACTGCGTCCCTTATGCTCCTTGAAATTGTGGTTATACACCAACTCGCCTCCGAACTGATAACTCTTGCCATCGTCAACATCGCGTTCAACACTGTTGTTGATTGGCTTCACGGTGCTCCCCAGTGCGCCAGTGCTTGATTGCGAAATTGAGTTGTCCCAACTCTTGTTGAAATTGAGTTGCATGTTAGGACGGAACTCGATGGTGTTGCACGAGTCGAGTTGCCAACGCATACGGAAATAGGCGTTCACGTTGTGGCGGTCGTTGTTTGAAATCGATTTTGAATCGGTAATCTTGGTGTAGTCGGTGAAAGTTGATGTGGTGGAACGCTGAGTTTGATAGTCGCGGTCGGTATGGGAATACATCACATTACCGCCGATACGGAATTTCTCATCGTTGCCGACATTGAAGTTAAAGCCGAGGTTTTGCGAGGTGTTCACACCGCTATTGCCGCCGCCACGCGAGAAACGGGCAGCACCGCCGTCGGTAAATCCCATATTGTTTGTGTTGTTGGCACCGCCAATAAACGAGAACTGGTTGCCATTACGGAAATAATTCACCATAGCACGGGCACCGTAGCGGCTGTCGCTTCCGTATCCGCCGGTGATGTTGCCCATCCAGCCCTGGTTCATACCTTTCTTCACAGTGAGGTTAATCACCGTTTCGTCCTCGCCGTCGTCAACGCCGGTGAGGCGGGCAAGGTCGCTCTTGCGGTCGATAACCTGCAACTTGTCGATGATGTTAGCCGGCAAGTTCTTGCTTGCCACAGTAGGGTCGTCGGAGAAAAACTCTTTGCCGTCGACAAGGAATTTTGTCACGGTCTTTCCGTTGGCGGTGATTGAACCATCGGTGCCCACTTCAACGCCAGGCAAACGCTTGAGCAGGTCCTCAACCACGGCGTTCACCTGAGTTTTATAACTGTCGGCATTATATTCCACCGTGTCTTCTTTAACGGTGATTTCGGTCTTAACACCCACCACAGTTGCTTCTTTCAGCATGATTGAACTTGGCTTCATGGCAATTTCGCCGAGGGCAAGGCTTCCGCTTTGCGGCACGGTGATGGGGCGGCTCATGTTGTTGTAGCCAAGATATGTGATTTTCAACACATATTTACCTGGAGTGTTCACCGGTATGGAGAACGAGCCATCGACATTCGTTGTGGCTCCGTTGACAAACGTGCTGTCGCGATTGGCTTTCACAAGTTTCAGGGTTGCCTCAATGAGCGGCGACTTATCGTCGGCGTCAACAAGTTTACCAGTGATTTTAGCGTTTGCATCGACTGCTGTAGCCAATGCTACTGCTGCAATGAGCAGGTGATAAATTAATCGTTTCATTCTTAATTTTTGAGTAATTTCTCCCACATTTTGCCTGTTTCGGCTTATTTTTACGGTTTTTAGATGCAAAGTTCGGCATAAAGTTTAATTCTTTCATATCTTTGCAAACGAAAATTTTTTTTGAACTAACGCGAATTACATTATTTTTTTACTCAATGAAAGAGTTTGTTAAGATACTGTTGCGTTTTGTGCCTCGCTACAAAAAATATTTGGTGCTTAACGTCACATTCAACCTGCTTGCAGCCTTTTTAACGCTGTTTTCGTTTGCCTTGATTATACCCATCCTGGAGATGCTGTTCAAGATAAACGTAACCACCTACAGTTTCATGCCGCTGGGCAGCGGGTCGCTCAAAGAGGTGTTGGTTAACGACTTTTATTTCTACACTCAAAACATCATTGAGCAGTGGGGGCAGAGCGCGGCACTGGCTTCGCTGGCTGTGATGCTTGTGTTGATGACAGCACTGAAAACGGGAAGCGCCTATTTGAGCGCGTTCTTCATGGTGCCCATTCGTGCCGGTGTGGTGCGCGACATCCGAAACACCATCTACCATAAAATCATGCAACTGCCAATGGGCTTTTTCACCAACGAACGCAAGGGCGACGTGATGGCTCGCATGAGCGGCGACGTCACCGAGGTTGAAAACAGCATCATGGCTTCGCTCGACATGATGTTCAAAAACCCCATTATGATTGTGGCTTGCCTCACCATGATGATTATGGTGAGTTGGCAACTCACAGTGTTTGTGCTGGTGCTGCTGCCGCTTGCCGGTTATGTGATGGGCAAGGTGGGCAAGCGACTCAAACGCGTATCGCTTGAAGGACAAACGCAATGGGGCGTTATCCTGTCGAACATCGAAGAAACGCTGGGCGGACTGCGCATCATCAAGGCTTTCAACGCCCAACGCAAGGCTGAAGCGCGTTTCCAAAACGAAAACGGAAAATATGCCCGCATCACCACCCGTATGATGCGCCGCCACGAACTGGCTCACCCCATGAGCGAGTTCTTGGGAACCACCACCATTGCCATTGTGCTTTGGTTTGGCGGCACGCTTATTCTTATGGGCACGAGCGACATAAGCGCATCGTCGTTCATCTACTATATGGTGATTTTCTACAGCATCATCAATCCCGCCAAAGACCTTTCGAAAGCATCTTACAGCATACAGCGCGGCTTGGCGTCGATGGAGCGTATCGACCGTATCCTAAAGGCAGAAAACCCCATAACCGAACCTGTCAACGCCCGTCCGCTACCGGCTATCAACACCGGAATTGCCTACAACAACGTGCGTTTCCGCTATGGCAACGATTGGGTGATTGACGGCGTGTCGCTCAATATCCCTGCCGGCGCAACCGTGGCTTTGGTGGGGCAGTCGGGCTCGGGAAAATCAACGCTTGCCGACTTGCTGCCGCGATTCTACGACGTGAACGAGGGCTCTATTACCATCGACGGAACGGATATCCGCCACGTGAAAACCACCGACCTGCGCGCTCTGATGGGCAACGTGAACCAGGAAGCCATCCTCTTTAACGACACGTTCTATAACAACATCACCTTTGGCGTGGAAAATGCCACGATGGACGAGGTGATTCACGCCGCTAAAGTGGCTAACGCCCTTGATTTCATCATGGCTTCGGAACAAGGGTTCGACACTAACATCGGCGACCGCGGATGCCGCCTGTCGGGCGGTCAACGTCAACGCATCAGCATTGCCCGCGCAATTCTTAAAAACCCGGCAATCCTCATCCTCGACGAAGCCACTTCGGCTCTCGACACCGAAAGCGAACGATTGGTGCAAGAGGCTCTCGACAATCTTATGCACGGACGCACCACGTTGGTGATTGCCCACCGCCTGTCGACCATCAAAAACGCTCATCTGATTTGCGTGATGCACGAGGGCAAGATTGTGGAACAAGGCACTCACGACGAACTCATTAAACTTGGCGGATACTACAAGAAACTTGTAGATATGCAAAAGTTCTAAAAACCGGCACACGCATTTTTCAGAACGCAATTTTAAGGCGTTTTGTCAAGGCGACAGCATGAACGGCATAGAATAGGGGCGCACCTCTCCTCATTGGCAGGCGCGCCCCATAATCATAAAATTTTCGGTATAAATAACTTGCGTTAGCCTTTGTCTTGGACTGGTGTTCCGGTTTTCACCTCTTCCTCGTTATCATTGTAGGTGTGATTCTTGTCGCTGTTTATCACTGTTTCCGAATCGCTGGTTGTGAACTCGGGTTCGTCGCATGAACTGAATATCGACATGCTGAATACTGCTACGATAATAAATATTACTTTTCTCATAATACTGAAGTTTTTTTATTAGGTTATTTGTTTTGATGCAAAGTTATTCCTAAAAGACACGATAAACCTAAAAATCATGCTACAAATAATCTAACAACAAACGAGATAAACAGTTGATATATAAATAGTTACGGGCTGTTAGATTTTAAAAATCTAACAGCCCGTAAGTGCTTGATTTTCAATATGATTTATTTTGAATTGTTTTTAGAATTTAATTTGTTGTAAATCAGATGGTTATGACAAATACTCCAAAATCATGTCTTTATGCTCGGCTTCCGACTGCTGAATCTTCTCTTTCAAGCGTGATTTTCGTGTATAAACGCTTGCCGAACTCTTGTCGAGTAGCATGCTTATCACCTTGCCCGAAAAACCGGCGAAGTGATAGCAAAGCTGGCGATAATCTTCTTCGCTTAGGTTTTGCACTTCGTCACGTACTATCGACATCACATTGTTGCAGCAGCGGTTCACGGTGTTCTCCAAATCCTTCAGCGACTTTTTGTCCTCGCCGAATTGAGTTATCAGGTTCTTAATTTCGCGTATGGCGGTCTTTTGGTTTTTGGCGCTGTCGTTAAGCAGCGTGATTGAGTCACCCAAGTTGTTCAGCATATCAAAATGGTCTTTGAATATGGTCTGGATGGTTTCGTATGCTGCCGAGTCTTTGTCGCTGATGGTGTGCTGAAGGTCCATCACAAGGTTAGTGTAATCGTCAATTCTTTGCTGTTTGCGCCTGAGCATATTGCGGTAATATACAACCAAATATACTATCATCATTGCAGCAATCACCATCGTGAGCCCAAACACTATTGCATTGTTGCGTTGCTTATACTTGCGTTGCTCAAGGTCCTTTTCTATAACCTTAATCTGCTCACTAAGGATTGGCTGCTCAAGACGTTTTCTCGTATTCGGAACTTCCAAAAGTTGACCACTTTCAAGTAATTCGTAAGCATTTTTGTATTCACCTTTAAGATAAGCTGTTTCAGATGATCTCATAAAGAAAGAAATGCTATCAGATGCGTTTTGTGCTGTTTGCTCGGCAAGTGCATTATATCTATCACTTTCTTCAAAATCGCCGTTATGTGCTAATGTAACTGCTATACATGAATATAGTTTTGAATACAATCCATCGTCGCCATAATTATTCTTTAGCACATTGAACCATTTTGATGCATCGTCATATTTGTCGTCTGCAACACTCAGTGTAATTAATCCTGTCAAACATAACTTTATGAGAGTAGTGTCATTTTGTTTTTTTGCCAGCTCTATTGTTTCACAATATTTCTGTTTAGACAAATCGTATGTCTTGTTAGATGTGCCAAAACCTGTTGCTATATAATAATTTGCATAAAGTTTATGTTGCTGTTTATTTGCTTTATCATAATATCGGTATGCTTCTTGATATGCCTCCAAACCTTTTTTGTAATCTGCATATCTGTCATATATAGTCCCCTTTTGTGTTTGCAGCATACCTTTATAATAGTCGTCGTCGAATTTGTCATATAGCTGTTCGGCTTGGGTGTATGCAATCATCGACTTTGCGTAATCTTTGGCGTTATAGTACACTCTGCCCTGATAGAACAGCGAGAGAAAGCGGTCGCGTGCCGAGCCGTGGTTTTGATAATAACTCACGGCGATGTTGATTAACGAGTCGTTGGTGACGTCGATATAGTTTTTATCCAATGCTTGCGAATATAGCAATGCGTATTGGGCATTGTATTTTGCCGATTGGATTTGTGCGCAGTCAATTTGTCTGAGCAACGCCAATGCCGAATCAGGATGCTCGTCCATCAACGATTCTGCCAAGTCGAGTGTGTTCGTAATTTGTTTCTTGCCGCATCCTGCAAGCGTGATAGCACAAAGTATTATAAAAATTATTTTGGTTGTTTTCATTTCGTTTGATTTCAATATTCTCTATACCAAAGTTATAAATTATCCCGAAACCGAGCAAATGATTTATACAGAAATAGGCGCACCTATCGCAGGTGCGCCATCCATAATACTAATTGTAATATTCGGGTATAAATATACTGTGCTATTCCTTCACCCTTGATATTGCCATGCACAGCAGCCCTGCAATCAAGATAACCATTGATGCATCGAGTAGAATCAGCTTGTGGTCATACGAGCCCCAAACAAGTGTGCAAACAGCTATGATTAACAGCGCGTAGTTTATATATGAAAAAATAGAATCAAACTTCGATGCACTTTTTATTGCATCCAATCCATATCTCATTAAGCACAGTGTTTGACTCAATACACATAGCACAGTCACTACATATATTAATCCCATAACTATATCCGGGCAAGGATAATTGACAAAAGTATTAATCAATATCCATTCCAACGCGAACAGCAGCGCGCCACAGGTTTGTTTTGAAGAAAAGATTTTTGATATTTCCATAAATTGATAATTTAAAGGTGTGATGACCAAAACTTATAACTGTTCACTGCAACTGATAAAGCCATATATAAAATCCTTTTATCATCATCGCTTATTTCGCTGCTTTGAGATATTATACTGACATATCCATTCGTAATACTAAGAAATTCTGCATATGAATTGTAGTCTGTAATATTATTGATTGCTTGAAAGTATAATTGCAATATAGACCCAACCATGGTGCCATCCATTATTGTTTCAAAAGAGTAGTTATCATTATATAGTGAAGAAACTGTTTCATTAAAAGATGATACATATTGAGAAGATTCTAATACCGCATTTTCTAACATAGATAATTCTTCCACTTGCTCGTCTACAGGCTCTGAAATATCATTAGAAAGAGGTGCAATTTCATTTTCAAGAGAGATAAGGTTTTCTAATACAAGATTATGATATACACCTACAATATATAAAGAGTCGCATTCTTCGGGAAGATCTAAGTCACATATATAAGAGATCTCCATATTTTTATCCGATTTAATGTTAATATATGCATACTTTACATCATCTATTGATATGGGCATAATTCCAGAAGAGAAATTTTTTGAGCCCATATATGCGCCATAAGACGAACCAATTGCGCCTATTAAAGCACCGATTGTTCCACCTGCAACAGCACCAGCAGCTGTTCCAGCACCAGGAAAAGCAGAGCCTATGACTCCACCAACTTTAGTACCAGCTTCTCCACAAGCTAAAGCGCCGGCAATATCAGCTGATGTGACAAACAACCATCTCATAACCCCTTTTGTTGCCACATTGTCACAAGTCTTAAAAACGCTATCGTTAAATTGTTTTAGTTGGTTTAGTGTGACGGATGATGTTTGCATAGGTTGAACAAATTCATTACACTTTGGTTCATCTTTCGAACTACATGCTGCCAGACAGATTGCCGCAAGCACAATTAAAAAATACTTTTTCATAATACTTAAAAATTTTTGTTACACACTCTGTTATATATTAATTCATTTTTTCACCGTAAGCAATGCTATAAGTCCCAAAATAATGATTAGCAACGATGCTTCGGAAACAATTTCGTTGACATCCGGATTGCTTATAAACAATAGAACAACAATCAAAATTATTGTCAAAAACAGATTTGCGGTTAAGGCAAACGGTTCGTTTAAGTCATCATCAAGAAGCAAATTTTTTATACTCCATTGGTGGCTCCTAAGTTTTAGCACATAATATATCACCAGCAATGCCACCACTGTTATAAACAGAATCTGCATCACGGTTGACACTTGCTCCACAATGAGCACATATAACAGCAACCATTCGGCAGTGAATTTCAATGCCTCGGCTGTGCTTTTTTGAGTTAGATGTTTTGTCAGTGTTTCCATAATCTGTTTTTTCAACTTTCGGATGTTGCAAATTTAGGGGAAAAAACTGCTTTCAGCATAATTTATGGCGATGAAATCATCTTACATCTAACGACGTAAACCATTGAAAATCAATACATTGCAAAGGCGTTAAGCACAAATAATCTAACAAAGGCGTAAATGATTGATTATCAATGCGTTTTCACATAGATTTTTGGCTGCGTGTAAGATTAAAAGGTAACATACTGACACACAAACATTTAAAAACACACCGATGATTGATTTTGCAATAGTGACGCTGAAAAGGCAGAAATCACAACGATTTCTTTCAAACAAAAAGAAAGGTGAAAGATTGAAAGGTGTGTGTTAGTAGGCAAGGTTAGGGGAGTGGTTAATAAAGCGACAGGTTGAAATCTTGGATAAGCGCTTCCACACCGGGATATTTCACGCGAATTTCGTCGATTATTTCGCGTTGAGTTTTGTAACGCTGCTTTGGGGCGGCAGCCACCACTTTGATGTTCATACCCACAAAGTCGTTTTGCAGATAGTTGCGAAGTGCAGTTAGAATGTCCTGTGTGAATTGGTCGACAATGTTTTTCTGACCTTCGTCAACTTGAATTTCAAACACGTTTTCGCTCA
>JBJEKD010000024.1:0-35890 GCA_051878455.1 Muribaculaceae bacterium | reverse complement strand
AGGACAATGTTCTCAGGTCTTTACCTTTTCCTTGTCTCTCACTGTTGTCAATTTTTCCTATCGCAATTATTTCAATGACCTTTTGTTGTCGCTATTTGGTTTCCCAAAAGCGAGTGCAAAGTTACTGCTTTATTTTAAACCTGCAAAACTTTTGCAAGAAATTTTCAACCAATTTTTCACCATTTTCAACTAATTTGCTGATTTACAGAAAACAAGCCATTTGTTAAAAGATGTGAAATATATGTTTTACAACATAAAATCGGTTTTTGAGGCAAAATCAACTGGCCCAATCGCAGTGTTCGGCGGCTCAGCAACACTCACCGTCGAGCCGGAACACCAAACGCAAAGTGCCATCTTGAAAACGAGTGCTTGAAATGCGAAAGTGACCAATCTGGGCGGTGTGGTCGACGTGCCGACCGGCGCAAAGACATTCATCGTAGTCGCCCACATGCACAATACGCACCGTTTGCGAAGCACCCTCGGGAAGGCGTTCAAGGTCGAAGCGCGAAGCCACATCGTTTTGATTGACGTATTCCATAGTAACCGGCATGTCGGCAGCAACCACCTCATTCACGCGAGCCTCAATGGCAGCCACCTCGTCAGGAGTGAGTGCCCGAGGGAAATCGTAGTCGAGTTTCGACTTCTTCCGCTCAACGTGAGCAGTTTTAGCACGACGGCACCCAAACATTTTCACCATTGTGCCGTTGAGGATGTGCTCGGCAGTGTGAGCCGGCGGATACTCCTCTTTATTATGTGCGTTAAGAATCGGTTCTTCCATTAATAATAATAATGATTAATGTTTGTTATCGTTCAAGCACTTGATGGCCTCGCCCTTTACAAGCCACGAAATGCCAAAAAGGTGAAGCAAAATAATCTCAACAATCATTGTGAGATAGCCCGGCGTGGGGAAGAACGTAGTGACTGCAAACAACAATTCAAAAAGAAGCATTCCCCAACCGCAAATCCGGTAAATCTTGTTGCGCAACCGTTTGCGAGGAGTGGTGGAACCACCCGTCTTGGTGAAGAGGCAAATGCTGTTGTAGGCAAGCAAGATGAAGAACATTGCCGCACACAAAGTGTGAACTATGTTGGAAATATTCATCGGCACCTGGAAGAATCCCACTTTTGCAGCCTCGTCTAACCAACTCACATGGCAAGGGAACAGAACTATACCAAGTCCAAAAATGCCGCTAAGCGTGGTCACCACATTGTCGAGAGTGTTGTAGCCCACATAAGTGATGAGCACAATGCTTGCCGGAACGAGCACGCCCACCAACGCCGGCGACTGATAGTAGGTGGCTGAAATGCTCCACCACCATTCGTTGCTTGGATGCGGGGCAATGCCTGCCGAGAACAACGCAAGCCACGGAAGCACAATTCCCAGAACGCCACAAAGGTTTCTCACTCTAAGGTACAATACCTTTTCTTTTGCTAATTTCATGATTGATAAATTAAAGTGTTTATTTCAAAATTATTTTATTTTCATTTGAGCCAGCCGCCAAGTGCGTCGGCAATCACGCGTTCCATAATGGCGTAGCCTTTGGGCGTGGGATGGCACCCGTCGTCGGCAAGGTCGGCATCAAGCCCGCCTTCGGAGTTAACCATAGGCGTGTAATAGTCGACATATATCACATCGTCGGCTTCAAGGCCATTAACATATTGCTCAATCATGCCATTCAACTGCTTTACCTGAGCAGCAGGCTGCATGTCGGTGCGCCAAGCAAACCGGTTGCAGGGCACCACCGAGCAAAGCGCCACCTTTATGCCGTGAGCGCGAGCCAGTTCCACCATGCTCTGAATGTTGCCAAGCACGTTGGCAAGCGATATAGGGCCGTTGTTTTGCGCAATGTCGTTGATTCCGGCAAGAATCACCACCACACGCGGATGCAGATTGATTACGTCCTGGCGAAACCTCACAAGCATTTCGCAAGTGGTTTGACCCGAAATGCCGCGACCCACAAAGCCTTTATGTTCAGCCCAAAACTTGGGCGATTTGCCGGGCCAAAAATCGGTGATGCTGTTGCCAATAAACACGACATCCGGGGTACACTCGAGGGCAGCATTAGCCTCGGCATAACGCCCAAACTGCGCCCAATCGCGTTTGTTGCCGGCACTCATCACACTGCCGAGCAACATCGACAACATTCCCATAGCCACACAAACAATTATCTTTTTCATTAAAAATAAAGGTTATCAGCAAGAGTTAACAGTGATTTTTCATTCAGGGTCGACCCAATCGCCATTCTGCTTGATGAGATTGATGAGCCGGGGTATAGCATCTTCCTGCGGAATATTCTTCTCGATACATTCCTTGCCTTTATACAGACTGATTTTGCCAACAGCCGCTCCCACATAGCCGTAATCGGCGTCAGCCATTTCGCCCGGGCCGTTGACAATGCAGCCCATAATGCCGATTTTCAGATGCGAAAGATGCGAAGTGGCAGCTTTCACCTGAGCCACCGTGTGCTGCAAATCGAAAAGCGTTCGTCCACAACTCGGGCACGAAATAAACTCGGTCTTGCTCATGCGCAAACGCGCAGCCTGCAAGATGCCATATTCAAGGCTGACCACATCGTCGGGCGAAGCATAACTGGGAGCCTCCACCCACACGCCGTCGCGAAAGCCGTTGAGCAGCAACGTGCCCATATCGGCACCAGCCTTCACCTGAAGCCATTCCTTGTCGGTATCGGCATAAGAACACAGCGGCACCACAGGGCAATCAATTCCAGCCGACATCAAGCCGTGCAACATAGCCTGCACGCTGCCCGGCACATTAACATTGGCTGGCGTAACCACAAGCACCACATTGGCAGCATTGCGCAGCAACTCCAGTTCGGCAAGCGGATAATCGGCAGGCACTTTCAGCCACACCATAGGTGCCGAGCACTGCACAGCATCGGCAATGCGGGCAGCATCAAAAAGCGGGAAAGTGTTTTCAGCACCGCAATATTTCTCGGCAGGCACAATGCACCGGCACGAAGCGTCGGCTTCACCGTCAGCCACAAAATAGAAATCGGGCTTCAGCCTGCCGGCAAGTTGAGCCGGAGCGTAAGAAGCCACCGTCACGGGTTGACGCCTTGCGCCCACCACATCAGCCACAGCCAGCGAACGGCGCCGTTCGGGCTGAATGTGATTATATCCTTCGTATTCACTGCCCGCTATTGGAGCATGCCCCTCACGCGAACAGATATATTCAACTAATTTCTGCGCCACAGGCACTTCAAGTTCGGGGTCCTCGCTCAACGACACGCGAATAGTGTCACCCACGCCCTCGGCAAGCAATGTGCCAATGCCCACAGCACTTTTTATGCGGCCATCTTCGCCGTCGCCAGCCTCGGTAACGCCAAGATGCAACGGGAAACTCATGCCCTCAGCATCCATAGCCACAATCAAACGGCGAACAGTTTCCACCATCACCACCGTGTTCGATGCCTTGATTGAAATCACCACATCGGTGAATTTTTCAGCCACAAACACCCGCAAGAACTCCATAACGCTTTCCACCATGCCGGCAGGCGTGTCGCCATAACGGCTCATGATTCGGTCGCTGAGCGAACCGTGGTTAACACCCAACCGCACAGCAGTGTGATGTTCGCGGCACAAAGCGATAAACGGCACCAGAGCATCGCTAATCTTCGACAACTCGGCAGCATACTCCTCGTCGGTGAACGAAAGTTTCTTGAACGTGCGGGCAACATCTACGAAATTGCCGGGATTGATGCGCACCTTGTCGGCAGTGACAGCAGCGGCAAAGGCAGCGCGCGGATTGAAATGGATGTCAGCCACCAAAGGCAATTCATAGCCCTCGTCAATGAGCCGGCTGCGAATAACTCCAATGTTATCAGCCTCACGCACACCCTGGGCAGTGAGTCGCACAAGGTCGGCACCGGCATCGGCAATACGTCGGCACTGAGCCACGCTGCCCTCTGTGTCCATAGTGCTTGTCGACGTCATCGACTGCACACGCACCGGATAGTCAGAGCCCATCATCAAATTCTTGATGCGCACCGAAGTGGTTTTGCGGCGTTTATAATTAATCATAATTCACCAATTACAGTTTTTATTCTTCAAATAAACACATCCGAAAAAAGGCTGCCCCGACCCCAAAACGCAACGTATGGGCAGGCAGACCAATTTATTTATATGCTCAAAGCGTCACGGCGACAGCCGCGGCAAGCAGAGCCTCAGTTTGTCTTAAACTTATATTCCAACTTGGCAAGGTCCTCGTTGGCCTTCACAATCTTACCGGCGAGGTCAGCCTTATAAGCCTCCACCTTAGCAGCAACAGCATCGTCAGCTAAAGCAAGCATTTGAGTGGCAAGGATAGCAGCATTAAGCGCAGCATTGATGCCAACAGTGGCGACAGGAATACCCGGAGGCATCTGCACGATAGCCAACAACGCATCCATGCCTTCGACGGTGGATTTGATGGGCACGCCAATCACAGGCAGCGGAGTCATTGCAGCAATCACGCCAGGCAGATGAGCCGCCATTCCCGCAGCAGCAATAATCACCTTCACGCCGCGGGCCTTTGCTCCGCGAGCAAATTCTTCGACCTGTGCAGGGGTGCGATGGGCACTGAGCGCAAGCACTTCAAACGGAATCTCCATGTCGTTGAGCAGATTCAACGCCTTTTCCATAATGGGAAGGTCGCTTGTGCTGCCCATGATAACACTTACCAATGGTTTCATAATCAAAATCCAAAAATATTATATAAACAACTTAATTACCTCATTTCAACCGAGCAGGAGCATAGCCCAATATACCCACACATATCCGTTCAGCACCCCGGCAAGCGCCTGAAGCAGGTTATGACGGTCGAGCAGGATGCGCGAGGTGCACACACATCCGCAAAGCAGAATTGCCACGCAAATGGTGCCGAACAGCCCGAACGCCTCAAGCCCCAAATCGTGAATACCCATCAGCAACGCCAAAATGCCTGCCATGCCGGCGGCATGAGCACTAATTTTCCACCAAATGGTGATGATGCCCGACACGCCCACGGCAACCACACCGCCCCACATAAATGCCACCAACCACGCCGGGCTGTGGACATGACGCAGATAAAATGCAGCACCGATATAGCAAAGCACCGAAAACACATAGGGCAGCCAACGCTCTCGCGGATTGAGCAAGCGTTTGTCGGTGATTATCTTGGCATTATGCAACACTGCAATGAACGCCATAGGCAAAATGCAGGTGATGCCGAACACCACCACAATCACCATAAGGCGCATGCCCAAAGGAATGTAACACAACACCGACACCCACAACGCCAAAAACACGCCATAGGTTGGCATCAACAACGGACTCAACACCGTGGAAAAAAATCTTGCTAAAGCACCAAATATCTTCATAATATGTTACCGGTTATCAATCGAATAATCGCCATCTGCACCCACCCGCGCGCTCATCGGCGGCTGGCGTGCGGCTATGTCAGCAGCAAAGTTACTTCTCTTTGCCGAATAATTCAAAAATTATCGCCGCAATTTCGCCCTACCATCCTCACACATCATCTTTTAGCCAGAAACACCTGTTAACGCATCGCCAAACAGCACCACGCAACCTGCCAATAAGCATTTATCACGCACCGACAAAAATAAACAACAAACATTTAGAGGTGAAAATTTTGGGAAATAAGTGTTTTAGATTATTTTTGTAGGAAAAATATTTTGTAACTATGAGAGAGCAATATAAAAGAATACTTCTGAAACTCAGCGGCGAATCGCTGATGGGCGAACAAGGCTACGGCATCGACGCCAAACGCGTTGCCGACTATGCCGAACAAATCAAGCAAGTGGTTGAAAGCGGCGTGCAAGTGGCAATAGTGATTGGCGGCGGCAACATTTTCCGCGGATTGAGCGGCGCAGCAAAAGGCGTCGACCGCGTGAAAGGCGACCAAATGGGCATGCTTGCCACCGTAATCAATTCGCTCGCACTCAGCAGCAGCCTCGAGACTCATGGACAACCGGCTCAGGTGTTCACTGCCATCAACATGTTCCCTATTGGCGAACACTACAGCAAGTGGAAAGCAATCGAAGCCATGAACGCCGGCAAGGTGGCTATCCTGGCAGGCGGCACCGGCAACCCGTTCTTCACCACCGACACCGGCTCGGCACTGCGCGGCATTGAAGTGGAAGCCGACGTGATGCTCAAAGGCACTCGCGTTGACGGCATCTACACCGCCGACCCCGAGAAAGACCCCACTGCCACCAAGTTCAGCGAAATCACCTACGACGAAATATATAATCGCGGACTGAAAGTGATGGACCTCACAGCCACCACTCTTTGCAAACTCAACAACCTGCCTATAATTGTGTTCGACATGGACACCAAAGGCAATTTGATTAAGGTGATGAACGGCGAACCGATTGGCACACTGGTTTACGAATCGAAATAAACCGCCACCCCACTTTAACACGAAATACAAACAACAAAAAAATAAAACCACATGAACGACCCTAAACACTATCTTAACGAAGCCGAGGAAAGTATGCAATTAGCAGTCGACTTCCTCGACGAGGCTCTTGCTCACATTCGTGCAGGTAAAGCCAACCCAAAGATTCTCGACGGCGTGCGCGTTGACTACTACGGCACACAATGCCCAATCAGCAACGTGGCAAACGTGTCGGTACCCGACGCTCGCACCATCACCATCACCCCTTGGGAAAAATCGATGTTCAAGGTGATTGAAAAAGCGCTCATCGACTCGTCAATCGGCATCACTCCCGAAAACAACGGCGAAATTATTCGCCTCGGCATTCCACCGCTCACCGAGGACCGCCGCAAGCAACTGGTTAAACAATCGAAGAGCGAGGCTGAAAACGCAAAAATGAGTGTGCGCAACGCTCGCCGCGAAGCCATCGAAGGCCTCAAGAAAGCAGTGAAAAACGACGGTATGCCTGAAGACGTGGGCAAAGACGCCGAAGCCGAAGCCCAAAAGATTCACGACAAATACGTGAAAAAAATCGAGGCTCTGCTCGCTGCCAAAGAAAAAGAAATTCTCACAGTGTAAAAAAACTCATCCGCTCCGTGTTGGCGGAGCGACACTGCAACCCATTACTAAACTTCACAACGCCTCCACACAAGGCTGCTGTTGAAATTGATTATGCTCCCGCATGAACGTTGACGATTACAATCGAAACGTCGACCACATGCAGGAGCATTTTTTCATTTATACGCCAATTCATCAATCTTGTTTTCTTCCGCCATCAACGCAAAAGGCATCTCGCCAAATTCCACAACCCCGACATCGCAAAAAAACCTCAGGGCACGACTGAAAACAATCACAGCTCTGCCCCGAGGCTAAAACAACGGCACTTCACATCTCTCCCGAATGTTAGTCGCCATACTAAATAACAAAATTAACTTATATAATAACTCGAATTAATTCACGTCTGTCGTCAAGTGCAAAGTTAATGCCTTCAGCGCTGGCTCACAATACCTTAAATTAGGTATATTTTTCTTGAAAAAAATGAGAAAACTTCTTGCAGATATAAAAAATAGTTTATATCTTTGTGATATTAAAACGATATTGTTATTCGATTAAAGTAATATCTATTTGATATGAGTGTAACAACTAACGAATACGACTACAAAGGCGCCGTTCTCAATGGAATTATGATGCTTGTCACCCTTCTTTTGGTGATAGCAGGCAGCATAGCAGTGGTTGCTTACGGAATCTCTTGTCAGGAACTGCTCATTTTGCCTTCGATGCTCCTGCTGATTGCAGCAATGATTTGCCTTGCCGGAATTGTAAAACTCGAGCCTAACGAAGTTGCTGCAATGGTGTTCTTCGGCAAATACCGCGGCACGCTGCGCAGAAACGGCTATTTCTGGGTGAACCCGTTCATGTCGAAAAAGAAAATGACATTGCGCGCCCGAAACCTCGACGGCAAACCCATAAAGGTGAACGATAAAGAAGGCAACCCCATATTGATTGGACTCGTGGTGGTGTGGCGACTGAAAGACACCTACAAGGCACTGTTCGACGTCGACCTGCAAGAAAACGCAGCGTCGCAAAACGTGAACTCGCGCATGAATGCTCTTGAAAACTTTGTTTCTATTCAGAGCGACGCCGCTCTGCGCCAAGTGGCTGGCAGATATGCCTACGACAACACCGAAACAGAAAACAACAGCAACGAAACAACACTTCGTTCAGGCGGAAACGAAATTAACGAGCAGTTGGTCGACTGCCTCAACGAACGCCTCAGCATGGCAGGAATCGAAGTGATTGAAGCACGCATCAACAATTTGAACTACGCTCCCGAAATAGCCGCCGTGATGCTGCGCCGTCAGCAAGCTTCGGCAGTGGTGTCGGCTCGCGAAAAGATTGTTGAAGGAGCAGTGACAATGGTGCGGATGGCACTCGACCGTCTGCAACAAGAGAACATCGAACTCGACGAGGAGAAACGCGCAGCAATGGTGAGCAACCTTTTGGTGGTTCTCTGTAGCGACGAGAGCGCAACTCCCGTGATAAATACTGGAACACTCAATCATTAAAACATAAATTTTTTATAAAATCTAAAACCAAATAAATAATTAGGCAAGGCAGATTTTCAACACCTTAATGTAAAGTTTAATTATGGCAGCGGATGAAAAACAACCCAAAATCAAAAGCTTCGCACTCCGCGTCGATGCAAAGACGATGAGTGCAATCGAAGCCTGGGCTGCCGACGAATTCCGCTCAGTGAATGGACAGTTGCAATGGATTATTGCGGATGCTCTACGACGGAGCGGGCGATTAAAGCAGAAAAATCTGCCGAAAAACATTTAGAAGATTAGTATATTTTGCGCGTCGTTTTGTAAACTCCTCAATAGATTTTTCGTTATAACACCTATGTATTACACATTTTGAGGAGGCGTTGCAAAGATGCAAGGATAGAGCTCTGTAGTGTTCTACAGGGCTTTATTGCATCTGTAAGCGAACAAATCGCTATCGCCCGGCAAAACGCCGAAGATGAGCAAAATATCTGTTGCGCGTTTGCGTTTTTGGCAAGTTTCTCTTAACTTTGCTTGCGATGTTACCGGCATAAAAAGTGCCGAGTTTCTTTCTATGACAAAGTTACGTTTCGCAACACTGCTTGTGGCTGTAGCCTGTGTATATGCGACACAAGCAGAGAAGCGAGTGCCAGGATTGGCATTCGATGCTTCAAAAGGCGTGGCGGGGTCTGTTACGATGCCTCAAGGTAGGGTCGTGAACTATACTGCTTACACACAACTGTATTATGTAACCGAAGTTGAAGACTCGGTTTACCAGTGTATGAACGTGTATGTGCCTGAGGGTGCCGACGACCGCACGCCCATTTTCATGCGCAACTATGTGGGCGGCTACATGGCTGCCCGGGCAAGCGGGCTGAACGCTGGCGACGCCACGGGCAGGGCTCTTGCCGAGGGCTATGTGGTTGCCATTGCCGGTGCACGCGGACGCAATTCTTTCACCACCGATGCCAAAGGACAAAAACATTTCAACGGTCGTTCACCAAACGGGCTGCTCGACCTCAAAGCGGCGGTGCGCTATCTGCGCCACTTCGACGATGTGATGCCGGGCGACGCCGAATGTATCATCACCGATGGCACAAGTGCCGGCGGCGCAATGTCGGCGCTGTTGGGTGCCACGGGCAATCACCCCGATTATGAACCTATGCTGAAGGCTATGGGTGCTGCCCCCGAGCGCGACGACGTGTTTGCCTCGGTGTGCTATTGCCCCATCATCGACCTTGAACATGCCGATATGGCTTATGAATGGCTTTACGGAGTGACCAACGGCGTGACAAGACCGCTCAACGATGAGCAAAAAAAGGTGTCGAGGCTTTTGGCTGCCGACTATGCCAACTACCTCAACTCGCTGAACCTGCGCACCCCCGAAGGCGAACTTCTCACTGCCGACCTGCTGCGTGAGCACATCAAGAGTTTACTCATTGCCAGTGCCCAAAAGGCTAAGGATGCCGGTGCCGATATGCCCGACTCGGTGGGCTTGGTGCTGAGCAATGCCCGCTCGGCAAGAGTTGTAGGCGACCGTCCGCAATCGGCACGTTTCATCGGTCGCGGCAGCGACGAATATGTGGTCGACCTCGATTTGGACCGTTACCTGAATTATGTGGTTACAACAAAAGCACTTAAAACGCCTCCTGCATTCGACAGCCAAGGCGTGGCGGGCTCGCGACCCAGTGGCGAAAACGAGGAGTTCGGCGACGAACATGGCAGCAATGTCAACTACACCCTGTTCTCGCTGCGTTATGCCACCGGAAATGCGCAAGCCACTTTGACCGATGATTTGCAGCAACGCGTGCGCCTCATCAACCCTATGTGCTACATTGCCGACGACAAAGCCACCAAAGCACAGCACTGGTGGGTGCGACACGGTGCTCGCGACCGCGACACGGCGTTCCCGGTTCCGGTGTGCTTCGCGCTCAAACTGGAAAATCAGGGGCTTGATGTCGACTTTTTCCTGCCATGGAACCGCGGTCATTCAGGCGATTACGCGCTCAACGAGTTGTTCCAGTGGATAGCCCAAGTCACAGCCAATCGTTGAAGCCCACAGGGTTGAATACTCTCATCAAATAAACGCGGTTGCCAAAAAGGAATAACAGTTGAAGTGAATGAACTTGTGTTGGGCTTGATGCTCATCAAATAAACGCGGTTGCCAGAAAGGAATAACAAACCTTTTCCCGGCAACCGCTTTAATTATGCCCACATGATTATTGAGAGTGTGGGTGTGCTGCCCTTAGTGTGAGCATCTTTTTTACTAATTCTCTTGGCAATTCTCGTCAAACGCCATAACTTAGCGGTTGAATCAAATTTTAGTTACTTCACAATTATGAAGACAGTGTTATATGTGTTGTTAAAACGGTTTGCAGAACATGAGTCGCTGCCCCTGAATGCAATCTCATAGAGATTGCTTCTATTCGTGGATAAAGAAACAAAATTATTATTAGAGTATGGACTATCAAGAAATTATTGACGGTATCAACGAGGTTATGAACCGCGAAATACCATTGTTGCTCTCGCTCTCTGAAGAGCAGGTGAGCGTGAAACGAAACAATCAAAACCGCACCGTGAAAATGCTTGTAGGGCATCTAATTGATTCGGCATCAAACAATCATCAGCGCATGGTGCGACTGCAATATGCCCCTCGTTGCGGTCACTCAATGCCCAACACCGAGATGGGCATGCTTGTTTTCCCTGACTACACTCAGGATAACGACCTGTGGATTGCCCTTCAGGACTATCAGAATGAAGATTGGCAACAACTCGTTATGCTGTTGAAATTATATAATCAGCACATTTGTCACGTAATCCGTTCGGTTGACCGCACAAAACTCAATAACTATTGGATTGACTACGAGGGTTGCCGGGTGACTCTTGATGCAATGATTCGCGGCTACATCAGTCATCTGAATCTGCACTTTGGTCAGATGCACGAACTGTTGTGAAAAAAGGCGTTGCGAACCCCAAGAATGAGCGCAGTAATATAGGGGGCGTGTTACTTGCGGCGGATAATGCAGGTGAAGGTGCGGCCGGAGGCGATGCCTAAGCGGCGTGCCGAGAAGTAACGCTCGGGCTGGCAACGCGTGCAGTTACCGCTGATGGTTATGTGGCTCGCTGCTATGCCGCTTTGCCTGAGAACAATGCTGTTAGCCTCTTGCAGCGAGATGTGTGCCTTTGCGGTCGACGCATTGCGATAGGCAATTTGCGCTATGTCGAAACCCGATTCGGCAAACTGCTGCACCACCTCGTCGCCCACCTCAAAGCAATCCTGACAAATCGACGCGCCAATAGTGGCGTGAATGTCGTCTAAAACAGCGCCCCGTTCCACCATAGCAGCGACGGTGGCGGCGGCGATGCGCTTCACCGTGCCTTTCCAGCCGGCATGTGCAGCGGCGATGATGCCGCTGACGGGGTCGGCAAGCACTATGGGCACGCAGTCGGCGGTGTTTACGCCAATTGCCACGCCAGGAAGCGTGGTCACAAGTGCGTCAATGTTGCAAAGAAACGACTCCTTTTCGGCAGAGTCGAGGCTGAAAAACGCTTCGTCAATCACAGCCACGTTGGCAGTGTGCGTCTGCCTCGGCATAACAAGCCGCTCCGGCTCGATGCCCAACTGGCGGCAGAACCGGCATCGGCAATCAACTACGTGCTCAATGCTGTCGCCCGTGTAGTGGCACAGGTTCACTTCGCTATAAGCATCGGAGGCATCCACCTCGCCCCTAAGCGTGGTGAATGCCTCTATTGTGGTGAGTGAGGTGTCGAAATTCAGTGTTTCAATCCTCATCTTCGTATTTTTCGGGCCAATACTCATCGTCCCATTCCAATTCCACATCCTCGTCGTCGATAGGAAGGTCGTCGGTTTCAATCACAAACTCGTCCTCCTCCTTCACGCGGTGACTGGTGTCGAGGTCGCGATGAGTGAGCGTTTCGGGTATTCGGTTGCGCTCGTCGTTGATGGTGCGCCAAAGCATATCTTTCAACTCCACAAGCCCCATGCCGGCAACTGCCGAGATGAACACCGTTTCGATGCCTTCGGGCAACTCGTGGCGCATCATTTCCATAAGTTCGTCGTCGAGCAGGTCGCACTTGGTTATGGCAAGCACGCGAGGTTTGTCAACAAGGTCGGGATTAAACTTTTCGAGTTCGTTGCACAGCACCGCGTAATCGTGACGAATATCGGCAGTGTCGGCAGGAATCATAAACAGCAGCACAGCATTGCGCTCGATGTGGCGCAGAAATCGCAGACCCAATCCGCGACCTTCGTGAGCGCCTTCAATAATTCCCGGGATGTCAGCCATCACAAACGAGCGGGTGTCGCGATAACTCACAATGCCGAGGTTCGGCTCGAGTGTGGTGAACGGATAGTTAGCAATCTTTGGTTTTGCAGCCGAAATCGACGATAGCAAGGTTGATTTGCCCGCATTAGGAAATCCCACAAGTCCAACATCGGCAAGCAGTTTCAGTTCCATAATCACCTCGCACTCCTGACGCGGCTCGCCAGGCTGCGCATAGCGCGGTGTGCGGTTGGTAGGGCTCTTGAAATGCCAATTACCCAAGCCGCCGCGTCCGCCTTTGAGCAACACAACCTCCTGACCGTCGTCGGTGACATCGCAAATAAACTTTCCTGTCTCGGCATTGAACACGGCTGTTCCGCAAGGCACCTCAATGATGCGGTCCTCGCCAGCCTTGCCAAAACTGCGACATTCGCTGCCCGGCATACCGTCGGTGGCAAACACATGGCGCTGATATTTCAGGTGAAGCAACGTCCACAGGTTGCGGTTGCCGCGCAAAATCACGCTGCCGCCGTCGCCGCCGTCGCCGCCATCCGGTCCGCCCTTCGGCACATATTTGGCTCGATGGAGATGTGCCGAACCGGCACCGCCCTTGCCCGAGCGGCACAATATTTTCACATAGTCAATAAAATTCGATTCTGCCATAAAAAAATATAATCTTTAAAAATTCTTTTGGGGATATTTTTTAGCGTCAAGGCTCAAAGCAGCCTTTTTACAATTGCAACCAGCCATCACACACACCAGATGGCATTGCTGCTGCGCGGTGCATCCACCGATGCTTACACGCCAAATTCCTTAATAAACTTGATGAAGACTATGTAGTTTTATTTCGTTAATAATTATGCCACAAAGGTAGTAAAAAATAGTTGGCTATGCAAAATGTTGGCAACGGCATGAGATGAACACGAACATGCCACATTGCGAATTACCCAGAATTATTTTCCGCAGCGCTGACCAATGCTCCACAGATAATCAAAAAACCTTCCTTTCATTCCCAACAGTTTTGTGTGAGATAAAAAAAAGGACTGCACTTCACAGTGCAGTCCTTCATTGCCAATTATTAAAGTAATCACTTTTTAATAACCTTTACGGTGCTGATTACATTTTTATCGCAGGCAACACGAATCACATAAACGCCTTGAGCCCAGTCGGCAGGCATAGCAATGCATCCGCCAGCATTGGCATACTCGCTGTGTGTTGCCACCTGTTTACCTTCGATGTTAAACACATCCACCTTATATTGTCCATCGGCATCTACGCATACAAACACGTTATCAACCACAGGGTTAGGGAATACCATCACCTTGCCCTCTGCAACATCGGTTATACCGGTGTAGATACCTTTTTGGTAATTAGTGACATATACATATTTATATTCTGCATCATCTGTACCGATACCGTTGTCAACATGCAGTTTCACGGTGTAAACGTTCATTGTTCCTTCGGCAGGAGCATCGTAAACCACCTTGGCGAAGCCCTTCAATCCAGTTTCAATATCGGTTTCTGCAACATCTTGAGTTTCAATAAGCATTGGTACTGACTCAATTTGCGATGCCGTGAGCACTTCAGCAGTGGCAGTAGCAGTTGCCGCACCACCAATCACTGTTGAGCCAACTACTTCGCTACCCGATGCCTGCTCGCCAATAGTATAACTACGAGCACCAACCACGGTATATGAAGGTTCAACATTCACAGTAATGCCACCGGCTTCAAAGTTTGGATAGCCTAGGCTTGTTACTGCACTCCCCAATTCAACCATTGTTTGCGTAGCACTATCATCTAAGTCGGTTGGCCAATAGTGGTGAATAAGTTTTGCATTACTATAAGTTTCGACAGTGCTCTTATTTGCATAACCACCACTGTAAGCTATTGTTCCGCCTTTTGCTTCCGGCTCAAAATCCCAATATCCAACCAAACTGCCGTTTATATCCGCATCTTTACTTGGGTCCTCAACCATCGCCTTTGTTACTTCATCTGCAGTCAATGCTTTATTGAACACACAGAAGTTATCGATATCAGCATCAAAACCTGAGAAAGCACCCTTGCCTGCCATACCGCCAAGCGAAATATAATAATCATCACTATAATCTTTCCAAGTGCCAGATTGACTTATGGTGTATGACACAGGGCTGCCGTTGAGATAGAATGTGAAACTGTCTTTTGAATTGTCAAATACATACGTCACATGATACCATGAGTTTTTCTCAAACTTCACTGCACCATTGAATACATAATGCGATTCAGTGGAACCACCCACTTTTACATTGTCATAAGTGCCGTCCTTTTGAAGATACTCTGTCCACAGCCAACCCCATGCGCGTGCCGGCCAAACGTCTTCTTGTGGTTTACGGATATTCAACAGCCACGAGTTTGCATTAATGCTCTTCAGTTTAAACCAGAACGAAACAGTAAAACTTTGATCTGTTGCAGTGAGTCCCAAATCACTCGACAATACGCCTAATGCTTGGTCATTAAGACTTGCTGCTGCCGAAATCTCTCCGGTTGACTTGCTGTCGGCTTCGTAGTAGAGATAGAGCGGAGTAACTTGTCCATCGCTTCCGGTTGAGATTTTAATGCCGGCTCCGGCGCCACCTTCGGTTAACGTCTTGCCGCTTTCAATCGTCTGCACGCCCTCACTGGTCACTATCTGCACATTCGATACCGGCATAGCGCTGCCACCTACCTTCAATTTTGCAGCCTCTTCTGCACTGATTTCATGAACCATTGTGCCGGCTCCGTCAGTATCGATGGCAACAAGTTTGGTTAAGGTTGGATAACTTACTTCCTTGCTATATATCTGAACAAATGCCTTAAGAGTTCTTTCTGTGCCATTTTCATTAACTACCAAATCGTAAAATCCCACTGGCAAATTTTGGAGATTAACACCGTCAATGGTGGTTATGGCGGTGTTGGCTGTGGCTGTGAAACCGGTTGTGTTTGTGGCCGCGGTAATAGATGTCGTTGAACCCACTTTGCCGTTATATGGGCCAACCAACTTCCAAGAAGTTGCAGCAGCATGCTGCGGGTCGGCATATTTAACGGTGAACACTTCGCCATTGGTGATATTGCTTGGCGTAACCTCAATCTCATTACTGATAGTGTAATTGGTGTCTGACGTATCATCATCATAGCTCAACTTGATTGCACTACCCCATGCTATTTCTGATTCAGTTACACCGTCAAGCCCAACTGCCGATACACCTATCTGTATCGTTGCATCGCTCTTTAGTTTTTCCAAATCGTAAGGACAACTATAGAACAATCCTGCCCACGATGTGGTTGAGCCCATCAATGTGGTGGTTTCTGTGTCATCGCTGTATTTAATCTTTGCATAGATATTAAACATCGATATGCCATTGTCGATATTATATTGCGATGTGGCATCAGACATATCAAACACCACCTTGCCATCAATACCTGTAAGACCAAAATACAAAACTTCAGTTTTAGAAATTGTTGGAGTTTTAACACTGCTATATGAACCTCGCTTAATCGACAATTCGCCTACATTCATATCGATTTTCGTAACTCCATTAAACTTCAATGCTATTGCAGCAAGATTTGAAATATCATTGGTTAAAATAATTGATTTTTCAGTCCAAAGACCACGGTATCCGGTTGCGCTGCTCTCAATAATTTTTTCTTCGTAAACGGTTCCTAATGTTGTACCATCGCTGGTTACAAGCACCAAATCAAGATTCGTTACTTCTCCCGAATTGATTTTGTAACGGAAAGTAATAACATCTCCCGATTTCAAAGCATAGTGTGTCTTAAACAAGTTAAGGTAGTTCGAGCCTGCGTCGGTGCCTGTGATATGCAACGATGAGCCGCCAAACCATGCATCGTTCCAATCAATATATGCTTTCATCGATGTTGTAGCTGTTGTGCCAAGTGCAGCTGTTGACCACCACCAACGCCATGTTGGCAAATAGTCTTGCACACCTATGTTATACCACTCACTTGAGTGTTGACGTTTTCCCTTATAGTTAAAGAACTTACCGTTACCCATGTTGAAATAAGTGATAAACGGCTCTGTTCCCAAATCCCAACACAATGTGCTCTGTGCAGCCACAAACTTCGACATACCAAAGAACGTCTCATTCAAGTCATTGCTGAGCGACTCGTCGATAGCCACCGAAGTGTCAATTGGAGAACAAATTTTATTGGCGTTCTGTCCAGTGAACCAACGCTCAAGCAGTTGCTGATATGTCAACTGCGATTTATATGGGTCTGAGCCATTGGTGTTGCGGGCTTCCCAAAACATATTGGTGTCGTGACCCGACCATAAACCAATCGACGCCTCTTGCGTCTGTAAATAAGTCCAACGCTTATCAGAAGCGGCACTGGTGCCCGTACTCAATTGCGGTTCCTTTCCCTGAAGGTTAAAACCGGCATAGTTGTCATAAGGATTTCTTCCGTAACCTTTAGCAGTTGTTGCTGAAGTTGGCAAATACAAGCCTCTTGCATTTGATGAATTACTATTCCAATTATAGTTAAAGAAGAAAGAGCCTCGTTCAGCTTTAGTTGACGTATTCACAAAAAAGGCATCTGTGTTATCTGTCAAACCATTATCAAATGTCGGACCAGAAGTTTCAGTTACACCATCATACCACAGGTTATCGGTGGCAACTGTAACGTTTTTTGTTACAGGGTCTATGATGCCGCTCCATTGACTGTTTATAGCCGCAGCAACCGCTTCATTTAAAGTTTCAGCATAAGAATTTATGCCTGTACCACTCCACTCTGAGTTCCAACCTATGCCATCAATACCATGTTTAATTAGAAAGTCAGTCGCAGATGAAGTGTTTTGAGACAAATTATATATTGTACCGCCCCAAGTACCATCATTATATGTATATGATGTACCCCAACTTGTAGACACATGTGTAGATACTGAAACACCATTCTTGTGAGCAACGTCGGCAAAATTGCCTGGAACACACATGAAATATTCGTTCCACAATCCCCAATGCGAAATATATTGCCACATTGAGAACACTTCGCTGTTGTATATGCCGTTTGGCATTGCCGCAAATGGCGACTCCGACCCTTTTGCACTATGGCCAAAACCAATTGGTGTCCACATTGCAATCTTACGGCTAACATTAGCAGCAGAAGTGCCGTCAGTCCAGTTCCACCAATTCACAAAGTTCTGATTTACTTGGGTAGACTTGTCGGTAAAACGAGCCTTTGGCTTTACACGAGAAATGAAAAAATTCTCATCATCGTTGCTATACGATGACACACGGAAACCAGTTCCATAATTGCCATCTTTGCCATAACTGACATAGTCAGTCTTCATGTACTGTGCAGAAACACCAATCAGGCCCGACACAATAAGTGCCAAGCCGAGAGAAACTACTCTTCTTCTCATATCAAACATCATTAGAAATAATTAATAAGTCACTTAATCTTTAAATTTTTCAGTTCAGTCAGGTCCTTGAGAATTAAATACTTTAAATGAGTTGAGACTAAATATCATATATACCAACAATGCCCAGTTATTGCTAAAAAATAACAATATTAAGGCAAATACATTACATCATAGTTTTTAATCAGTAAGCCATACATTTAGCACTCAACGCATTAAAATAGCAATAAATCTTTTTAGGTCTGATTACAAAATTACTCCGATTACAATAATACGCAATAGAAAATAAATAAAAACTTTCAAAAATTAACCATTTTTAACTTTCACCCCCGTTTTTAGCCCAATTTTACGCGTCACTAATTGCTTGAAAGAGAATGTTACGCTTGCAAAACCAACAAAAGAATGATAAATTTGTAACAGCAATGAAATGCGCCGTTTGGCACGACTTTTGCAAAGACAATATTCAAAAGGCTCAAAACACAGCATTTTAGCGTGTTAGGCGTAAATGAAAATCAATTTGATTTAGGCGAGGAAAACGTATATGGCAGCAAAAACAGGAATGGAGCAGACACAAAAAATGGAGCAGACACAGCGCCAAGTGGCGTTGCCGTCCACCATTCTTGTGGGTCAGATTCTTGAAAAAAGTTTTGAAGAAGCGGCACAATACGTCAAGGACGAACTCGACAAAAATCCGGCTCTTGAACTGGTTGGCACCGACACCGAACCAGCCAAAGACAACAGCAACACCTCTTTTGGCGACGACGATGCCAAAGACCAACAAAGCGAAGGCGGCAACACCGATTACGACCCTCGCAACGACTATCGCAGCGACGACGACACGCCATCCTACCTGATGCGACAAGGCAACCAACGTGGCGACGACGACGAGGTGTATGTGCCACAAGTGGTGGAAGAAGAAAGCCTCTACGACCACCTCTCCGAGCAACTTAGCCAACTCGAACTCACAAATCGGCAGTTGCTCATTGGCGACTATGTGATTGGAAACATCGACAGCAACGGCTACCTGACCCGCTCGGCTTACGACATCTCATACGACATTCTCACTAAAGAGAGCCTCGACATCAGCGAAGACGACGTGCAGCAGGTGATTGAAATCATAAAAAGGCTCGACCCTCCCGGAATTGCCGCAATGAACCTGCGCGAATGTCTGATGATTCAGTTGCGTCAGCGCATCGCCACCGACAAGATTGCCGAACTGGCTTATCGCGCCGTCGACCGTTATCTCGACGACATTGGGAACAAGCATTTCGACAAACTGCGCCGCGCCCTGCACATCGACGACGCCACTCTTGCCGAGGTGAACAAAACCATACGTCGCCTTAACCCTTATCCCGGAGCAGGATTCGTTGCCGACCGCACCGTGCAGCACGCAATCACCGTGAACCCCGACTTCCATGTGGAATACAACGAAGAATCGGGCGAAATCGAGATAACATCAATCAACCGCCTGCCCGAACTGCAAGTGTCGGAGAGTTACAAGATTGCCAGCACCACACGCCTGCCCCGCAACATTGCCAAAAGCGAGAAAGGGCAGCAAAAGGTGGTGCGCGACTATGTGTCGAACGCCGAGAGAATGATTATGCTGCTGAAAATACGCCAAGACACGCTGCTGCGAGTGGTGAGAGCAATCGCACTTAAGCAAAAGGACTATTTTGTGACACTCGACGAAGCCCAATTGCGACCGCTCACGCTTGCCGACATCGCACCGCTGGTGGGCAGCGACGTGTCGGTGATTTCGCGTGCCACAAAAAGCAAATACATTGAAACGCGTGCCGGTTGCCTGCCGTTTAAATTCTTCTTCACCGAAGGCATGGTGGTGAAAAAAGGCGAAACCGACAACGACACCGAGGAAGTGTCGACCCGCGAGATTATTAAAGCGCTGAAATCGCTTATCGACAACGAGGACAAATCGCAACCGCTCACCGACCAGCGCCTCACCGATATGCTCAACGAAATGGGCTACCCCATTAAACGCCGCACCGTGGCAAAATACCGCGAAGAACGGCTGAACGTGCCGGTTGCCCGACAACGAAAAGAGCACATCATATCCGACAAATAACCAAAAATACAGCATAACGCAAACCGCCACATTCATTTTAGTTGTGAAGTGTGACGGTTTTTTATTATCTTCGCATTCGGGTTTGAGCATGCCTGTGCATCACAAAGCCCACAATCAAAAAAAACTCATAAACTAACAAGAACTTTTTTTCAGGAGAATCATGAAACTCAAACTGCTATTTGCATTTGCCCTGCTGAGCACAATCATCGCCACCAGTTATGCCAAAGAACGAAAGGCAATCTACATTGTTGTCGACGGCATCCCTGCCGACTACATCGAGCGACTGCACACGCCCACCATTTTCGACATAGCGTCGACGGGCCACTATTCGCGCGCCTACACCGGCGGCGACAAAAACGGCTATTCGCTCACGCCCACAATTTCAGCCATTGGCTACACCAACATACTCACCGGAACATGGATGAACAAGCATAACGTGAACGGCAACTCCAACCTCAACCCCAACTATAACTATTGGACTCTGTTCCGCGTGGCAAAGGAACAGAAAACCAACTACACCACCGGCTTGTTCTCGAGTTGGGTTGACAACCGCACTGTGCTCATCGGCGAAGGCAAACCGCAAACCGGCAATCTGAAAATCGACTACGTTGCCGACGGCTTTGAACTCGACACCATAAACTTCCCTCGCAAGAAGGATGAGTTGCACATCTTCGACATCGACTCGGTGGTGTGCCAAAAGGCAGCCGAATGTGTACGCACCTATGCGCCCCACCTCTCGTGGGTGTATCTGTGGTACACCGATTCGGGGTTCCACCTCTATGGCAACAGCGACTTTATGGACTACTATGTGCAACGCACCGACGCCCAACTGCAACAGATTTGGGACGCCGTGAAATATCGTGAGGCTTATTGCAACGAAGAATGGATGGTGATTGTGACCACCGACCACGGCCGCACCGACGACGGTCACGGCCACGGCGGACAAAGCGACCGCGAACGCACCGTGTGGATTTCAACCAACGTGAGCAACGTAAACACCCATTTCACCGACGGCTCGCTCTCGCTCGTCGACATCCACCCCACCATCTGCTCGTGGATGGGCTGGGAACTCGAACGCGACCGCCGTTTTGAACTCGATGGCTCGCCGTTTATCGGCAAAACCGACATTCATCACCTCACCATCGAGGTGAACAACGGCGTTGCCACTCTGCGCTGGAAAAGCGACTCATCGTATAACATCGCCACCGTATATATGGCTACCTCCAACAAGTTTGCTTCGGGCGGCACCGACAAATATTCAGTCGTGGCACGCACCCTCACCAAAAAGGAGCAATGCACCATCGACCTCAGCAAATATCCCACATCGTCGGTATATAAATTTGTGGTGTCGACCAAGAATAATTGCCTCACCGGCTGGTATGTGCCCGAAAACAAATAAATACAACCCGCCATTTATCACCCTTGCCCTACAATGAACCGCATACTGCAAAGTGCAATAATCTTTACAACGGCATTTGTTATGCACACCATCGCCTATGCCCAACCCGACAAGGCTGAAATCAACGCAGCCCGCGAAGTGCTGCAACGCACATTTCCGCAACTGGCACAAAACGTAAGCCTGCAAGCCATGCCCGAGCAACAGGGCAAACCCGCTTTCGAGCAACGCGTCGAGGGCAACCGGCTTGTGGTGAAAGGCAGCAGCGCAGTGGCGTTGTGCCGTGGCGTCTACGATTTTGTGCGCCGCAACCATTTGGGCATCAACAGTTGGAGCGGCATCCGCTATTCAGCCCCGGCATCGCTTGCCGGAGCAACAACCGCCGCAGTGGTTTCGCCGGTTGAGCATCATTACTATCTCAACGTGGTGACTTACGGCTACACCACAGCCTACTGGGACTGGCAACGCTGGGAGCAGGAAATCGACTGGATGGCGCTGCACGGCATCGACATGCCGCTGGCATTGGCGGCTAACGAAGCCATCACAGCACGAGTGTGGAAACGGTTAGGGCTCACCGACGACGAAATAGCCAACTACTTTGTGGGACCGGCGCATCTGCCCTGGATGCGTATGGGAAACATAAGCCAAGTTGACGGACCGCTACCGCAGGAATGGCACACCGACCAGATAGCCCTCCAGCACAAAATTCTTGACCGCATGCGCAGCCTGGGCATGAACCCCATTTGCCCGGCATTTGCAGGATTTGTGCCAAAGGAAATCACTCGCATCTATCCCCAACTGCACGTCACCACAACATCGTGGGGCGGCGCTTTCCACAACTGGATGATTAGCCCCGACCAACCGCTGTTTCACACCATTGGCAAAATGTTCATCGAAGAATGGGAAAAGGAATTTGGCGAGAACAAATATTATATTGCCGACAGTTTCAACGAAATGGACATCCCATTCCCGCCGAAAGACGACCCTAAACGCTATTCAATGCTTGCCGACTATGGCGAACTGGTCTATAACTCCATAAAAGCCGGCAACAACAATGCGGTGTGGGTTATGCAAGGGTGGATGTTCGGCTACCAACGCGACATCTGGGACAGCGCAACATTGCAGGCTTTAGTGAGCCGCGTGCCCGACGACAAAATGCTGCTGCTCGACTTGGCTGTCGACTACAACAAATGCTTCTGGAAAAACGGCGTCAACTGGGAGTTCTACAACGGGTTCTTCGGCAAGCCGTGGGTTTACAGCGTAATCCCCAACATGGGCGGCAAAACCGGAATGACGGGAATACTCGATTTCTACGCTAACGGACACCTCGACGCGCTCAATTCGCCCAACCGCGGCAATCTGAAAGCCATTGGCATGGCTCCCGAAGGGCTCGAAAACAACGAGGTGGTTTACGAACTGATTGCCGACGCTGCGTGGAGCAGCAGCCGAATTGATGTGAACAAATGGCTTGAAAACTATTCACGATGCCGATATGGTTGCTTTAATGCCGACATCGAAAGGTTCTGGAACGATATGCTTGCATCGGTCTACGGCTCATTCACCGACCATCCGCGCTTCGTGTGGCAGTTCCGCCCCGGTGTGGCGCGCCATGGCTCTATCAACGATAGCGAGCCTTTCTATCGCGGTATTGCCTCGTTTGTGAAAGCGGCAGAAACGATGCCTCACAACCAACTGCTTGAAGCCGACGTGCGCCAACTCACCGCTGCCTATCTGGGCGGCAAAGCCGAAAAACTCATTCATCTAATCGACTCGGCTTACGTCGCTGCCGACACCATCCGAGCCACGGCTCTCGAGCAGCAATTTGCCAAAACAATGCTCGGCATCGACCGCATCCTCATCGGGCATCCCAACCACAATATGGCGCGATGGATTGACATGGCACGAAGCCACGCCAACGGCAATGACGCGCTCGCCAACTACTACGAGCACAACGCCCGACGCATCGTCACCATCTGGGGGCCGCCGGTCGACGACTATTCGGCACGCATCTGGTCGGGACTGGTGCGCGACTATTATCTTAATCGTTGGAAAATGTATTTCGAGCAACGGCACACGGGCAAAAAGCCCGACTTTGCCGCTTGGGAACGTAACTGGGTTGAACAACGTCAAGGCTTCAGCCACGCCGAACCTTACAGCGACCCCTATCAGGCTGCCGTGATGCTCATCAACGAGGCTTCGGGAATCGGGTCCGACAATTAACCCGGCACCGTCACACAAACGAAAGCACCGACCAGCGGTCGCGCGTAATCATCTGCGCGGCTTGCATCACGTCGGCTGGAGTGACGGCAAGAATGTTGTCGGTGGTTTGGCGGTGCGAAAACACTTTGCCGCTATACAGCATACTCTTTGCTGCACTCAATGCCAATGCCTCGCCGCTGCAACTTGCCACAAGCAACTGCCCAAGATACTGACGCTTCACGGCATCGAGCCGACGCTCGGTGAGCGGCGTCGACGCCAAACGGTCGACCACATTGCCTGTTATGCGCAAACAGGGCTGCAAATGGTGGGCATCGCAGCCGAAATAAATCTGAAACATTCCGCAATCGGTCATCAGCGACATGTTCGACTCCACCGTGTAGACCATGCCGCGACGCTCGCGCAACTGCACGTTGAGCAGCGAGTTCATGCCGGGACCGCCAAGCATATTGTTCAGCAGCGCCATAGCATAGCGGCGAGGGTCGTCGAGCGCAAACAGGCGTGCCCCAACCACCGTGTGGCACTGATGGGCGTTGATGTTTATGCTTCGGCTGAAAGGTTCAACCACAGGAGGCTGGCGACGCGGCTCGCGCTGCAAGCAGCCGTCGGCAGCGCCGAAATAGCGCTCGGCAAGGCGCATCACCTTCTGGCTGGGGAAGTTGCCATAGGCAAAAAACACCATGTTGCTCGGCACATAATGAGTGTGCAGATAAGCACGGCAATCGTCGGAACTGATGTTTTGCAGATGATGCTCGTTGCCAAGAATGTTGTGGCCAAGTCCGCTTCCGGCAAAAAACATATCCTCGAAATCGTCGTAAACGGCTTCTGACGGCGTATCGCGATAGGCAGCCGCCTCGTCCATCACCACCTCGCGCTCACGGTCGAGTTGCGCTGCCGGAAATTCGGAATTGAGCACCAAGTCGGCAATCAGTTCGGTGGCACGCGGCAAGTGCTCGTTAGGTGCTATTGAATACACCACAGTGCCTTCCTTGGTGGTGTAGGCATTCAGTTCGCCGCCCACACTCTCCATGCGATTAATGATGTGCCATGCGCTGCGATGCGCAGTGCCTTTGAATATTGTATGTTCAACGAAATGTGCCATACCGTGCTTGTCGGGGGCATCGTCGCGGCTGCCCACATTCACAGCCACTCCGCAGCAGGTCACACTGCCCCGTCCCGGCACATGCACCACACGCAGCCCGTTGGGCAGCGTGGCAGTAAACACTTCGGTTTCAGTCATATATCAATTTGATTCTTGTGTGTCACAAAAAATATAGTTTTCAACTCGACAAAAGCGGTTGGCAACAACGCTCATTTTTGCATTTGTGCAACCACCGCTTCTGCCACCATCCAGTCGAGCGGCGTGTCAAGGTCGATTGAACGGCGTCGCTCCATCTCCACCATGCGCCGGCGAGGGAATTTGCTCAACGGCATCTGCTTGAGGCTGTTGATGTTAATCACATACACTGCGCCGTTATACTCCCAAGCCTTTGGCGCATCCTGACGACGGACATACGAGCCGTCGCCCTTCGAGATGTGCAGAAATCCGTCGGCATCGGTTTCGTAGCAATTATAATAGGGATTCGATGCCGCCTCTACCACCGTCACCACCATGTCGATGTCGGGTGAATACTTTTCCATGCACCGTTTCACATCGTCGGCGGTGCGAAGGGGCGAAGTGGGCTGCAATAGCACCATAGTGTCGTAGTGTCTGCCGAGTTTTTCATAGAACTCCACGGCATGAAGCAGCACCTCATAGGTGCCGCAATTATCAGTAGCCAAATAGTCGGGACGCATAAACGGCATCTCAAGACCCATTTGACGCACCACATCGGCAATAGCCTCGTCGTCGGTGCTAACGCAGATGTCGCTGTCGGGAGCCAACTCACGCGCCACCTCCACCGAGTAGGCTATAAGCGGTTTTCCGCCAAGCGGCTTTATGTTTTTTCCGGGAATACCCTTGCTGCCGCCACGGGCAGGGATAACAAATAGCGGTTTCATTTCAAGTCGTAGAATGGTTTGGTGATAATGTCGTTGAGCGGAGTGCTGCACACCACATCCACAATTTTTTGCAGCGTGTCGGGCTGCTCGTAGGGGTTTGCCACATGGCGGCAATGCTTACGCCACTCGGGGCTAAGCACTTTGTGCAGCCCATCGGCAATCTGCTCTTCCTCAACGCCGCAGTTGACCACCGACTCGGCAGCCAATCGTCCTTGCTGGCGAATACCAATGTTGAGCGTGGGTATGCCCATCGACGGCACTTCAACAATGCCACTCGACGAGTTGCCCACCACGGCAGCCACCAGATGCAAAGCCGACAGATAGCGGCGCATGCCCAGCGAGGGGAACACCGCCACGCGCTCGGGGTGAGCGTCGGCATAGGCGTTGATGAGTTCGATTATCACCTCTCCGTTGGTGTCGTTGTTGGGATAGGTGAAAATCACCTTATTGTCGGGGAAACGGTCGAGAGCACGCAACAGGTTCTCGCACTGACGGCGTGGCGACATGCTGTCGAGCGTGGCAGGATGAAACGTGCACAGCAACGTGCCTTCGGGAATCGAAGTGCCCAACTCTTGTTCAAGTTCGTCGCGTGTCGGGTATTGCAGGTGAGTGATGTTATACACTCCCATAGCACCCACATTGTGCACCCGCGATGGGTTTTCGCCAAGTTGAATCACACGGCGGCGATAAGCCTCGGTTTCGGTGAGATGGATATGGCTCATCTTGGTGATGCTGTGACGGATGCTTTCGTCGTAAGCGCCCTGACTCACCGCACCGCCGGCGATATGTGCAATGGGAATACCGAAAATCAGAGCAGCACTTGCCGTGGCAAGCATCTCATAGCGGTCGCCAAGAATCAGCAGCAAATGCGGACACAGTTCGCCAAACACTTGCGCCATGCCGCTCATGCACTGGCTCATGGCGTTCACCGTGCTTTCTGCGCCATCACCTTCAACAATCATTGGCACCATGCGCGTGATGTGCAGCCCGTCGTTTTCAATTTCGCGCCAAGTGCTGCCGTATTTCTCGCTCAAGTGCATATTGGTGGCAATAATCTGCAATTCCACGTCAGGGCGGCGATTCAGCGCCTGCGCCACCGGGCTAAGCAATCCCCAGTCGGCTCGCGTGCCGGTTACTATGCAAATTTTTCGTTTCATAAATCTCGCAATTCTATGGAAAAAGGGGTTATAGATTTCGTCAGTTAAAATCGCATTGCCATAGCGGCTCCAACACTTCGGCTCGAGGGGTCGTAGTATGGCACAGCACCTATAATCACCTGAGTGCGGTTCTCGCAGCCGAACAGTTTTTTCTCGATAGGCACAAGCCAATAGCCGGCGCGGGCACACAAGATGCCAAAAGCGGCACCGCCAAGCACATCGTTAAACCAGTGCTTGCCGTTGCGCAGACGCAGGTAGCCCACCGTGGTGGCAACAGCATATCCGCCCAAACCCCACCAGTTGCCGTACTGCAACCGCAGCATCTCGGCTGAGCGGAATGCTCGGGCTACGTGCCCCGAGGGGAAACTGGTGCGATTATTGGCATTATAGGGGCGCGGCTCGCGAATCGAATACTTCATCGCAGCACCCACGCCATACATCAGCGCCACACTGTTGAGCGTGGCAAGCATATCGTCGAACGGCGAATACCGGCTTCGCAGACCGCCGATGTGCATACCTATGCCCATTGCCAACGGCGCCCATTGCAGATAGTCGTCGGCATTGGTGTGGCTCGCTTCGAGGTGTTCGTAGACATGTTGCTTTGCCTTGCACAAATTGTGCTCCCACACTGCCACCGCGCTCACGGCAAGCACCGCAGCAGGAACCAGCGCGTCTTTTGCCTTGAAGCGAGGCGTAAGGGCATAAGCGGCAGCCAGCGAATCGAGCACTTGCTGCATACGAACCTCAGCAAGCAGTCGCTCAATCTCAGCAGTCTGGCTGGCAATATATGCGCTGTCCTGAACCAGCACCGTGCTTGTGCTGTCGGTTGGCGTTTGCGCCGGCACACGTCCAAAAGTCAGCAATGCCATCAGCAATATTACGATTTTTGCTTTCATCGGGGCAAAGATAACTATAATTCCGCAAAGCAGGAAATCTAACATCCCATCCGCCAAGCACATCACCTCTCTCTATTGCGGCTTTTGAATATGCCGTGTCGCTGGGGTTGCATGGCGGCTGTGATTTTTGGGAAAAGCGGAGAATAATGCTTAAATTTGCAAGAAAAAAAGGATGAAGCAGTTTCTTAACCGCCTGCGCCAATGGCTTGCCACACTTTCGTTCCGCACCGGAGCGATTGTAACGCTGTGCTGCGTGCCTTGCTACATTGCATCGTTTGCACAAGCCGCTCTGCCCACGTCGGCTGCCACCAAAGCCGTGCTCTGGACAGTGCTGTTTGGCTTGGCAAAGACTTTCCAATATGCAGGACTCACCATTTTGGGCGTGGATGGGGTGAAACGGCTGAAAAAATATTTCTCACTTAACAAAAAACAACGATGAAACGCTCACTCTTTGCATTGCTTAGTTGCCTGTTTGGCGCTATGGGAGGCTGCAACGCCGCCGATTTCGACTCAATAACACCACAACAATTCCAGGAAGTGATTGCCGACACCACAGTGCAGGTGGTCGACGCCCGCACCGCCGACGAATTTGCCGAGGGCCATATCGCCCGCGCAGTGAACATTGACGTGCTGCAAGCAGACTTTGCCGAGAAAGCCGACGCTTGCCTCGACGTGAAACGCACCGTGGCTGTGTACTGCCGCAGTGGCCGTCGCAGCAAAAAAGCCGCGCAAATTCTGGTGAAAAAAGGCTTTAAAGTGGTGGAACTCGACAAAGGATTCATGGGCTGGACCGACGCTAAATTGCCAACCACCAAGCAATAAAAATTTTTTCGACAACAAAGAATTGCAATGCAGAATATTTGCTATATATTTGCACTGTTATTACACATAACTTATGAAATATATTAGTTTACCCAACGACGAGCAACATCGGCTTTGCTTCTACCTTGCCATGGAGGAATTTGTGGCACAGCAACTTGCCGATGACGATGATTGTTTCTTCATGTGGCAAGTGGAACCGACAGTGATTTTCGGTCGCCATCAAGTGATTGAGAACGAAGTAAACATTGATTATTGCAAGGCAAACGGCATACAATTCTACCGCCGGAAAAGCGGAGGCGGCTGCGTTTATGCCGACCGCAACAATGTGATGCTTTCCTACATCACACGCGACGACAACGTGGAAAAAACTTTCGACCATTATATGAGCGTTGTGGCTGAAGCGCTGAGCGCCATTCTGGGTATCGACACCGTGAAGACCCAGAACAACGACCTGCTAATCGGCGACGCCAAAGTGAGCGGCAACGCCATCTACCACCTGCCCGGCAGAATAATTGCCCACGGCACCCTGCTCTACGACACGGTGATGAAAAACATGATTTCTGCCATCACGCCAAGCAAAGAAAAACTGCAAAAGCACGGCGTGGAAAGCGTGCGACAACGCATCACCCTGCTCAAGGACCACACCTCGATGAGCCTCGAAGAAATTAAAAGCCGTCTGCGCGCACACGTTTGCTCAAGCGAGCACTTGCTCACCTTGCACGACGTGGACCAGATAAGCAAAATCGAAGAAGAATACCTTAAACCGGAATTCATCTACGGAAAATAGCGCACCTTGCGCGGCGACACTGCTCCTCACTGATGCTTAGCAATGTCCTCCACAACCAAGAAACATTTATTATTAACATAACAAATTAACCTACCATAAACACTTTAATTATTATATGAACAAGAGAACTTGTCTGTACGACAAACATGTGGCTTTAGGAGCCTTGATTTCGCCTTTCGGCGGCTTCGATATGCCAATTCAGTATTCATCAATCATCGATGAGCATAATGCAGTGCGCCAACATTGTGGCGTGTTCGATGTTTCTCACATGGGCGAAGTGCGCGTTACTGGCGCCGATGCCGAGAAATTTGTAAATCACATTTTCACCAACGACATCACCGGCGCTCCCGACGGCAAAATCTTCTACGGCATGATGTGCTACCCTCATGGCGGCGTGGTTGACGACCTGCTGGTGTATAAAATGGCCGACGGCGATTTCTTTATCGTTATCAACGCAGCCAATATCGACAAAGACGTGGCTTGGATTAATGAGCAAGCGCAAGGCTACAGCGTAACCATCGACCACCAAAGCGACTACTACGGACAACTTGCTGTGCAGGGTCCTGAATCGGAAGCCGTGGTTGAAGAAGTGCTCGGCTTGGCTTGCAAAGAACTGGTGTTCTACACCGTTAAGACGCTTGAAGTGAACGGCGAAACCGTGATTGTGTCGCGCACCGGCTACACCGGCGAAGACGGCTTTGAAATCTATGCTTCGCACGCTCTCATCAACAGCATGTGGGACAGCCTCATGGCAAGCGGACGCTGCAAACCATGCGGTTTGGGCTGCCGCGACACCCTGCGCTTTGAAGTGGGTCTGCCTCTCTACGGCGACGAACTCAGCGACGAAATCTCGCCTATCATGGCAGGTTTGGGAATGTTCTGCAAACTCGACAAGGAAGAATTTCTCGGTCGTGACGCCCTCATCAAGCAAAAACAAGAAGGCGTGAGCAAACGTCTGCGCGGCATCGAACTGCAAGGCAGCGCAGTGCCACGTCATGGCTACACAGTGCTCAAAGACGGACAACCAGTGGGCGAAGTGACCACCGGCTACCGCCTCATTTCGGTGGAAAAGAGTTGCGCAGTGGCGCTGGTTGACGCAAGCATTCAAATGGGCGACACCGTGGAAGTGCAAATTCGCAAGAAAACCTTCCCGGGCGTAATCACCAAAAAGAAATTCTACGACAAACATTACAAGAAATAATAAATTTATAAACAAATAAAAAACTCAAAAAAAAACAGAATAATATGGCAACATTTCAAGAAGGTCTCTACTATTCAGAGACACACGAATACGTTAAAGTTGAAGGCAACGTAGCATACATCGGCATCAGCGACTATGCACAACACGCACTTGGCACAGTGGTTTATGTTGACATGCCCGAAGTTGACGACGAAGTTGAAGCAGGCGAAGAATTTGGTGCTGTGGAAAGCGTAAAGGCAGCCAGCGACCTCATCTCGCCAGTGAGCGGCACCGTTGTTGAAATCAACGAAGCACTTGAGGACGAACCTGGTTTGGTTAACAAAGACGCTTTCGCCAACTGGATTATCAAGGTGGAAATGAGCGACGCAGCCGAACTCGACAACCTTATGGACGCCAAGGCTTACGAAGAATTCTGCGCCAACGAATAATCATTCATCTTTCGCACAATTCATTCACACTCATTGCTTTATGGCATATAAGTATTTCCCACATACCGAGGCCGACATCCAAGCGATGTTGGCCCGTATTGGTGTAACATCGCTCGACGACCTCTATAGCGACGTGCCCGAGTGCATACGTTTCCGCAAGGAATACAACCTGCCCGAGGCTAAAAGCGAACTCGAGATACGCGAAATGTTCACCCGTTTGGCTGGCAGCAACAAGCAGTTGACCTGCTTTGCCGGTGCCGGCGTTTACGACCATTACACTCCGGCAGTGATTCCAAGCATTGTTGAACGCTCGGAATTCCTCACTTCCTACACTCCTTATCAAGCCGAGATTTCGCAAGGCACTCTTCACTACATCTTCGAATATCAATCGATGATGGCTGAACTCACTGGCATGGCTATTTCAAACGCCTCGATGTACGACGGCACAACCGCCACCGCCGAGGCAGTGCTCATGGCAAAAGCCGCTGCCAAGAAAGCCAACAAGGTGCTGGTGTCGTCGACCATCGACCCTCGCACCCTCAACGTGATTCTCACTTATGCTCACTTCCACGGCGTGGAAATCGAACTGATTAACGCCGTTGACGGAGCCACCGACCTCAACGATATGCAAGCCCGCCTCGATGCAGGCGGCGTTGCCGGTGTGGTGATGCAACAACCTAACCGCTACGGCGTGGTTGAAGACTTCAGCGGCGTTGCCGACGCTTGCCACGCCAAGAAGGCAATGTTCGTTATCAACAGCGTGGCTGCCGACCTGGCTCTGCTGCGCACTCCAGGCGAATGGGGTGCCGACATCGCTGTGGGCGACGTGCAATCGCTGGGCGTGCCAATGTCGTTCGGCGGTCCGTACGCCGGATATATGTGCTGCACCGAGAAACTCATTCGCAAATTGCCGGGACGCATCGTAGGACGCACCCAAGACACCGAAGGTCGCCGCTGCTTTGTGCTCACCCTGCAAGCCCGCGAGCAACACATCCGCCGCGAAAAAGCCACTTCTAACATCTGCTCTAACCAGAGCCTCATGGCTTTGTGGGTGACCATCTACATGAGCCTCATGGGCAAGCAAGGCGTGAAAGAAGCCGCTCAACTCTCATTCGACGGCGCTCACTATCTGCAAGAACAACTGCTTGCAACAGGCCGTTTCACCGCCACCTTCTCACGCCCGTTCTTCAACGAATTTTGCGTGGACTTCAACGGTGACGTCGACGCTCTGCAAAAGCACCTCATTGATAACGGCGTGCTTGGCGGCGTGAAAATCGACTCGAACACCATCATGTTTGCTGTAACCGAAAAGCGCAGCAAAGAAGAAATTGACCGTCTTGTTGAACTTATTAAGCAGTTTTAGCCATGAACAATAAACTATACGGAAATTTGATATTCGAATTGAGCCATCCCGGCACTTGTGGCTACTCACTGCCAACCAACCGTTTCCCTCATCACGAGGTGCCTGCCGAAATGCTCCGCGCCAACGATGCCGAACTGCCCGAATGTGACGAGATGACCGTGGTGCGCCACTACACCAACCATTCTGCAAACAACTTCGGCGTGAACAACGGATTCTATCCGCTTGGCTCGTGCACAATGAAGTATAACCCCGTTATCAACGAGGAAGTGGCTATGATGCCTCAATTCCAAAATTTGCACCCACTTCAACCTGATTACACTTGCCAAGGAGCACTCGAAGTGTACTACAACCTGCAAAAGGCTCTTTGCGAACTCACCGGACTTGCCGAATTTACAATCAATCCATGTGCCGGCGCTCACGGCGAACTCACCGGACTCATGGCAATCCGCTCATATCACCAAGCACGCGGCGACAACAAACGCGTGAAAGTGATTGTGCCCGATTCGGCTCACGGCACCAACCCTGCTTCGGCTGCCGTTTGCGGTCTTGAAATTGTGGAAGTGAAAAGCACAGCCAACGGTCTGGTCGACGTTGAAGACCTGAAACCGTTGCTCGGCGACGACATAGCCGCCATGATGATGACCAACCCAAACACCCTCGGATTGTTTGAAAAGGAAATCCCCGAGATTGCCCAATTAGTGCATGCTTGCGGCGGCTTGATGTACTACGACGGAGCCAACCTGAACCCGATGCTCGGCGCAAGCCGTCCGGGCGACATGGGCTTCGACGTGATGCACATCAACCTGCACAAAACATTCTCAACGCCTCACGGCGGTGGCGGTCCGGGCAGCGGCCCAGTGGGCGTGCGTGCCGACATGGTGCAATTCCTGCCTAAGCCAACTGTGCAGAAACTCGACGACGGCTCGTTTGCCCTGGTGAACGACCTGCAAGACGGCAACTACGATGTGACTCGCAACCACATCGGCGCATTCCTCGGCAACTTTGCAGTGATTTTGCGTGCCTACACCTACATCCTCACGCTCGGACGTGAAAACATCAAGATGGTGGGCCCGTTGGCAACTCTCAACGCCAACTACATCAAGGAGTCGCTCAAAGACGTTTACGAATTGCCTATACCGGGCGTTTGCAAGCACGAATTTGTGTTCGACGGCCTCAAGGACAAGTCAACCGAGGTCACCACAATGGATGTGGCAAAGCGTCTGCTCGACTATGGCTACCATGCCCCGACAATCTATTTCCCGCTCTTGTTCCATCAATCGCTCATGATTGAGCCTACCGAAAACGAGAGCAAGCAAACCATCGACGGCTTCATAGAGGTGATGCGCAAGATTGCCGACGAAGCCAAAAATACGCCCGAACTGGTGAAAACGGCTCCGCACAATGCGCCAATCACTCGCGTCGACGACGTGCTGGCTGCAATGCACCCAATCACCACCTATCGCATGATTGTTAACGACGACAAGCAATGACACATACCAATCTCATAATTATCGGCAGTGGACCCGGCGGTTATCGCGCAGCGCAATATGCCGCACAAAACGGTCAGCAAGTGATAGTGGTTGAAGCAGCCGAAGCAGGCGGCACATGCCTTAACTGTGGCTGCATACCCACAAAAAGCCTCGCCCACGATGCCGAATTGGCACAAGAAGGCGCTCCAGCAAACTGGCAGGCGGCTCTCGAGCGTAAACAAGGCATCGTAGAGGGTCTGCGCACGGCTGTGGAATCGATTCTCGCACTGCCGGGCATCACGCTTGTGAGAGGCAAGGCTCAGTTTGTCGACGCCAAAACCATTGCTGTCGACGGCGAACAATACACCGCCGACAACATCATCATTGCCACAGGTTCGTCGTCGAAGTTCCCGCCGGGATTGTCGGAAGAGTTGCTTGCCACCAACGCAATCGGCTCTGGCTCGACACCCGCAGTGGTGACATCAACCGAACTGCTGTCGTTGCCACAGTTGCCCGAGCATCTGGTTATTGTGGGTGCCGGCGTGATAGGCATGGAGTTTGCCTCAATCTTCAACAGTTATGGCGTGAAAGTCACCGTGGTTGAGTTTCTCAAAGAATGTCTGCCGGCTGTCGATGCCGACATCGCCAAACGAGCACGCAAAGTGCTTGAAAAACGTGGCATCGACTTCATTATGCAGGCAGCCGTTAAAGCCATTGCCGACGGCGGCGTGACCTACGAACGCAAAGGCAAAGAGGAACGCCTCGAGGCTGATGTGGTGCTTGTTGCCACCGGACGCAAGCCTAATGTCGACGGGCTGAACCTTGAAGCGGCAGGCGTTGCCTACGACTCGCGCCGCGGCATCGCCGTCGACGACAACATGGCAACCAACGTGCCGGGCATCTACGCCATCGGCGACGTGAACGGACGCATGATGCTGGCTCACGCAGCCACATTCCAAGGTTTCCGCGCTGTGAACACCATCTTGGGCAAGAGCGACAGTATTCGCCTCGAAGTGATGCCATCGGCAATCTTCACCAACCCCGAAATTGCCTGCGTGGGCGTTTCGGAGCAGCAATGCAAAGATGCCGGCATCGATTTCGTGCTTAAGAAAGGCTTTATGCGCTCAAACGGCAGGGCTCTTGCCATGAACAGCGGCGAAGGCATGGTGAAACTCACCGCCCGTGCCGACGGCACCATTGTGGGATGCCACGCTTTTGGCGCTCGTGCAAGCGAGATTGTGCAAGAAGTGTCGTCGCTTATTTGCTGCGGCGCCACATTGCAGCAACTCCAGGACATGGTGCACATTCACCCCACTGTGAGCGAAATACTCAGCGACATTGCCCGTTAAGCCTACTTTCAACGGTTCAATAAAAAACAAATTGGCTTTCGTTAACATCGCGCTAACGAAAGCCTTTTTTTTATACAGAAATTTTTATAAGAAAAGGGTTATTGAAATATTGTGTATTCTTATTATGGATAATCAAAACTAAACCCGAGGGGGCACGCCCGTCATCTGCGAGCCTTCACATGTTTTCCCTTGCCTACAACCTTTGCAGGATTGCCGTAGTAGAGAATGTCGCCGCAGCCAGTGGATATTGCTACAATCTGCGATGTTGCACGGCAAGCAATGTCGCCGCTGCCACTCGAATTTGCCGTCACCGTAGAGGCTTTCACGCTCATCGCCTTGATGTCGCCGCTGCCGCTGCCGGCATAGGTGGCATTGTCAACAGTTCCTGAACTGAGCACAACGTCGCCGCTGCCGGTTACGCCGCACGATAGTTTGTCGGCAACCACGCATTTCACTTTAATGTCGCCGCTACCGGTGGCACCAATAGCCACTTCATCGGCATTTGTGGTGTTACACTTAATCCTTAATTCAGCTATTATTCCACGTAATATTTAAGTGGCTTGGCGATTTT
>JBJEKD010000023.1:0-36435 GCA_051878455.1 Muribaculaceae bacterium | reverse complement strand
TGGCAGGAAACGTAATCACCCACCTCTACATGGGCTTGAACGCCATGCTGCGCTCGTCGGGCCACCCCAAAGAAGCCATGTATGCCACCATAGCCACCGTGGTTATCAACACCATTCTTGACCCCGTGTTTATCTACGGGCTCAACATGGGCATACGCGGTGCTGCCGTGGCAACCGTGCTTGCGCAAGTGATTTCGCTGGTGTGGCAGCTGAAGATTTTCAGCAACAAAAACGAGATTATACACTTCAAACGAGGCATCTTCATGCCTCGGATGGGCATAGTGAAAGACTCCTTCTCAATTGGATTGTCGCCCTCGCTGATGAACCTTGCCGCCTGTCTGGTGGTGCTGCTCGTCAACCAAGGATTGGTGCGCTATGGCGGCGACTTGGCGGTGGGAGCCTATGGCATTGTCAACCGTCTGGTGTTTGTGATGGTTATGATAGTGGTGGGATTCAACCAAGCCATGCAGCCCATTGCCGGATATAACTACGGAGCCGGACTTCACAGCCGCGTCATCAGCGTGCTCAAACGCACCATGGTGGCAGCAACCATAGTCACCACCACATCGTTTGCCGTGTTTATGCTCTTTGCCAACGAGGTGGTGCAAATCTTCACCACCGATGCCGTGCTCATCGACCTCTCAGCTCGGGGCTTGCGCGTGGTGAGCCTCATGTTCCCCATTGTGGGCATGCAGATGGTGGCATCAAACTTCTTTCAAAGCATTGGCGAAGCCGGCAAAGCCATTGTGCTCTCAATGTCGCGCCAAATGCTCATGCTGGTGCCTATGCTCCTTGTGTTGCCACAGTTTTTTGGCATCGACGGAGTGTGGGTGAGTATGCCAGTTGCCGACGCCCTCGCATCGTTGCTTGCCGCCTTGCTGCTATATAAGCAGTTTAAGCATCTCAAAAAATGATTTAATATCAACACATTCAGTCAGCGTGGGGCACCTGCGTTCCACGCACTATTCATTTGTATGCGAAAAATGAGAGGAACGCATAGGCATAGCCTTGTAGGTTATTAGCGCGTAAGACGGTTTGTGCTTTGACGTTGTGAGCCTGAAGTGCGGTTGTCTCCCGAAGAGTTGCGGTTAAAGCCCGAAACGCCCCAGTTTTCGCCATCTTCTTCGTCTTCCTCGTCGCCATCGCGGTTGTTGTTGCGGTTCTTGGCGTCGCTCTTTGGTTTGTTCTTCTTGAGTTCGTTGGGCTTCTGCTTGTCGACGGCAATTTCGTAGATGTTCCAATTCTGCTCAACATCCCAGTTTTTCTTCAGGTTGATTTTCTTGGGATAATAGAACACATCCTCGGGCTGACGTTGCTGGGCATAGTTGCCGGTATCCCATTTGCCGTTTCCGTTAGTGTCCATCACCAGACGGGCGTAATAGGTTCCCGGTTTGATGTTTTCAAACGCAGCAATGCCGTTTACCACCGATGTGGTGTCGACCACTTTGTCGCTGGCGCTGAGCAGTTCAACAAATGCGCTGTCGGTCACGTTTACCTTGAAATAGAGGTTTGAATATTCCTCAAGTGAAGGAATACTGAAATCGGCCTTTTCAAGTTTGTTCATATTTCCGAAGCAGTCGAAAACCGACATCGAGTCGATTTCGAGCCGATATTGTTTGCCAGCCTCAAACGGATAGTCAATTTTGTATGCCATGATGTCAACCGAGTCTATCGGCTCGAGTTTCACAGGTCGCGACACCACATTCCACACAGTGTCGTCTTTCTGCATAAGATGCACGGCGGCTTGATTGATTGAGTCGATTGGCGTGTCGAAAGTCACCGGTAACGGTTTGCCGTAATCCACGCTTTGTGTGATTCTAACTGATATTGGCGGAATGGTGTCGAAACGCGATTTCGGCTTATTTGCTGTCTCGTCATCGCCATTAGTTTCGCCGTCGCCGTTGGTGGTCTCGCCGTCGTTAGACTTAATCAGTGCTCCAATCCCGCCTTTTTTCTTATCCTTCTTTTTGTTCTGGTTGTCAGGCTTTTTGTTATCGTCTTTCTTCTCTTTTTTCGCCTTTGAGTGACGCATGTTAAACTTCAGCGTGTCGGTGGTGAATGTGAGATTGTCGAGCGAGTCGGAACGCAGATAGCGTGTTTCCACCAAAATCGTGTCGCTCTTAATCATATTGCTGTCGGTTAACCAATAGATTAGTGAGTCGTTGGCAGCAGTGCGTTGCAGGCGATACCAGTCGCTTCGGGTTGGGGTAGGCTTAATTACACGCAGCGAAGGCAGCGAGTCAACTGCGCCTGAAAACAGGATGTGCAGTTTGCCCTCGTTGAGTCGCTCGTTCTTCTTCAAGTAGATTGACCGATATTCTTCGTTGAACATGGCAAGGAAGATGTCGTTTGGAGTGAACACCGTGTGCAACCCGGGCTGAATGGTGTCGATTTCGCCATTGTATTTGAAGATTGTGTCGGTGGTTTCGCGCTGATAACTCGACGGCACTACCACCTGACCATAGAATGCCATGTCTTCGCTGCGCGAAAATGTGTAGTTGCCGTCAACGTCGTTAAGCCCAAACACGTTGTAACTGCCTGGTTTTAGGTTGCGGATGGTGAATTGCCCGTATTCGTTGGTTCGTGCTATGCGCGACAGCGGCAGTTTGGAAAATGCGCTATCGGCAAGGTTCTCGTGCAATCCCACAATCACGCTCTGCATCGGCTCGAGGTCGCGAGCGCGAAGCATCATGCCCGACACTTGCAGCGAGTCGATGGTGTCGCCTGTCGAAAAGGCTATTGCGAAGCCGTCGATGGGGTTGCCTTCGTTGTTGTCCTGAATACAGTCGGCAAAATCGATGCAATAGGTGGTGTTAGGCAGTAACGAATCGCGTAGTTCCACGGTGACTTTGCGCCCAAGACTGCGAATGATTGGCATACTTTTTTGTGCCGGCGACACCACCACTTTCTTCATCTGGTCCTTAAGTTGGATGTATTCGTTAAACTCGATTTCAACTTTTTCGCCTTTGAAGTTAAGTTGGTTGGGTGTGGGCTTGCTGTTGACGTACACTGGAGGTATCAAGTCGCGCGGACCGCCGTCGGGGCGGCCTATGTTAGCGCACGAATAAAGGGCAAGTGCCACAATAGTAGCCAATACAAAATATGCTGTCTTTTCGAGTTTCACTTTCTATATTTTATAAATATGTGTATGCCACTATGCTAAAGTTCAAACATCCGAAAATGCGCCGAAATCGCTGTGGCGCTTCAGGAGTGGCATATTGCGCCGTAAAGTTACAAAAAAATACTTGTTATACCAAAAGCAGCGGTTTGCATCAGCAATTCGTTTGTGGTGTGTTGAATATTCGCCAAGCCTTTCGCGGGATTTGCTTATGGCTTTTAGCCTTGCATTGCTGCCCCAAAGGCACTAAAATTGGGGGATTTAGGCGATAAAAAGCCCTGAAAATGTTGGGTGCTCGCTTATTTTACCGTTATAACGCATTGAAAAACAATGTGTTAACCCCGATTTTCCAAATAAGCAGATTTAAATCTGCTTATTTTTCCGTCCGGGGTGAGCGGTTTGCATTTGGATGGTTGGGCAATGAGTGGGGTGTAACGCTTTCATTACACATGCTTGACGAGTTGACTGCAATCGCCTCAAAGTTGAGTAAACAGCCTTTTTAGGGTGGTTGGAAGCCATAAAACGTGGCAAAAGCCGGCGATTTACACCTTATTTTATTGGAAAAGAGGCCGAAATTTTTTTCACTTGAATATTTTGATGTATATTTGCATTTTGAAATCGAACGCAAACGAAATTAGTAACAAAATAAATTAAAAATTAGTTAAACAAACTCATGCAAAGTAAAGGTTTTATACGAGTCATTACTGCTTTGTTGGTTTTGGTATGTATCTTCTACCTTTCGTTCTCATTTGTGTCGAGTCACTATGAGGGTAAGGCAGTGGAATATGCACAATCGATGGCAAAGACCACCGATGCATCAGATCAGGCATACAAAACTTATTATAAGTCGTATATCGACTCTATTGCAAACGAGAAAGTGTATTTGAATTGGCGCACTTTCCAAGAAGTTCGAGAAATGGAACTTGGACTTGGTCTTGACTTGAAAGGCGGTATGAATGTCACCCTTCAGATTTCTGTACCCGACATCCTTAAAGCCCTGTCAAACCAAAATCCGGATGCTAACTTCAACAAGGCCATCGCAGCCGCCGATTCGCTCCACCGCGACGAAAAAGACTTCGTGGCAGCATTCGTGAGCGAATACAAGAAAATTGGTAATGGCAGTCTGTATCAGATTTTCCGCAGCGTTGAAAAGGTTAAGCCCGGAATGAGCGACGACGAAGTTGTGGCTATTCTTAAAGACGAAGTTTCGGCTATGGTCGACAACTCTTACAACGTGCTCCGCACCCGTATCGACGGTTTCGGCGTGGTTGCTCCTAACATCCAGAAACTCGAAAACACTGGCCGCATATTGCTTGAACTCCCGGGTGTGAAAGAACCGGAACGTGTTCGCAAGTTGTTGCAAGGAACTGCAAACCTCGAATTCTACGAAACTTATACAATCAACGATTTGCAGGGGGCTCTTGAATCGCTCAGCAACGCCTACACTGGTGATGTGAGAACTGTTGAAGTTGTCGACACCACTGCCGTTGCCGAGGCCGACAGCACTGCAAAGGCAGCTCCTGCCAAGACTGAAGCAGCACGTCCTTTGGCTCAACTGCTTTGGGCTAACGGACAAATGGGCGGTCCGGTTATCGGTACCGTTAACGTGCAAGACACTGCGCTCGTAAACAAGATTATGAATTCGCCTGAGGCAAAACGCCTACTCCCAACCAACCTCAAGGCTCGTTGGTCGGTTAAGGCTCTCGACGACAAGGGCCGCTACTTCAACCTGGTTGCCCTCAAGACCAATCAAGGTCGTCCAGTTCTTAGTGGCGACGTGGTTACTGATGCTTCGAACGATTTCGATAATATTCAAGGCAACGTTGTGTCGATGACTATGAACGACGAAGGTTCACGTCAATGGGCTCGCGTTACTCAACAGAACCTCAACAAGTCTGTTGCCATTGTGCTCGACGATCAAGTTTATTCTTATCCTAACGTAAATTCTGTTATCGAAGGTGGCCGCTCGCAAATCACTGGTCACTTCACCGTTGAGGAAGCAAAAGACTTGGCTAACGTGCTCAAGAGCGGTAAGATGGCTGCTCGCGTCAACATCGCCAGCGAAAGTGTTATCGGTCCGTCGCTTGGTCAAGAATCAATCGAAAAAGGTTTCTGGTCGTTCATCGTGGCTCTTGTGCTGCTCATGGCATTCATGTATATGGGCTACGGCTTTGGTCCTGGCTGCATTGCTAACCTCGGTTTGATTCTCAACCTGTTCTTCACCCTCGGCATTTTGGCTTCGTTCCAAGCAGTGCTCACATTGCCTGGTATTGCCGGTATCGTGCTCACCCTCGGTACGGCTGTCGATGCTAACGTGCTTATCTTTGAACGTACCAAGGAAGAACTTCGCGCAGGCAAGAATGTTAAGGCTGCTGTTGCCGACGGTTACAAGAACGCCTTCTCGGCTATCTTCGACTCTAACTTGACTTCGGTTATCACCGGTATCATTCTGTTCTTCAATGGTTCTGGTCCTATCAAGGGCTTTGCTACCACCTACATCATCGGTATTGCTTGCTCGTTCTTCACAGCCGTGTTTGCAACCCGTCTTGTAATGGAATGGTTGATTACCAAGAAGAAGTTCCAAAACATGACCTTCTCAACAGCCATTTCGCGCCGTTGGTTCCAAGGCACAAACTTCGACTTTATGGGCAACCGCCGCAAGAGCGGAGTTGTTGCAGGTGCAATCGTTCTCGTTGCTGCAATCCTCTTGGCTGTTCGTGGCTTGAGTTTGGGCATCGACTTCTCGGGTGGTCGCAACTACGTTATCCAATTCCCGAAGGAAGTGAGCACATTGCAATTGCAAGAACAATTGCAGCCACTCTTTGGCGACGCTAACGTGAAGGTTATCACCATCGACAACGACACCAAAGTGCGCGTTTCAACCAACTATAAGATTGAATCGAACGACCAAAATATCGACGACGAAATTGCTGCAATCCTCTACAAGGGCTGCAAGAGCGAACTCGGCGATATGAGCGAAGCCGACTTCAGTCAGGCTAACGAAGAAGTGGGCATTGTGCAATCTGAAAAGGTTGGTCCAAGCATCGCAGGCGATATGACCCGCGAAGCCATCTGGGCTGTAATCTTCTCACTCATTGCTATGGCGCTCTACATCTTGCTGCGTTTCCGCAACATCGCATTCTCGCTCGGTGCTTTGGCTGCCGTTGCGTTCACCGCATTCATCATCATTGGCATCTACGGCTTGTATGGTGTATTCCCATTCTCAATGGAAATCGACCAGACATTCATCGCCGCTATTTTGACTGTGATTGGTTATCAAGTGAACGACACCGTGGTTGTATTCGACCGTGTGCGTGAAAACCGCACCCTCTATCCTAAGCAGGATGGCAAGACCACGTTCAACAACTCGCTCAACAGCACTCTTGCCCGTACAATGATGACATCGCTTTCTACATTGCTCGTGCTCGTGGTAATCTTCATCCTTGGTGGTGAATCAATCCGCAGCTTCGTATTTGCAATGTTGCTCGGCGTAATCATCGGTACATGCGCTTCGTTGTTCATCGCTGCTCCTACTGCTTACGCTTTGACCAACCGCGCTGCAAACAAGAAGAAGTAATAAAACGCTAATATACACAAAGCGATTTCGCAAAAGGTGCGTTGCCCATTAATCGGGCAGCGCACCTGTTTTTTTGGGTAATGGCGCAAAGAAGTTCTATTATAATTGGAATAACAGAGGGGCAGATGACAAAAGGAAGGTATGTTTGTGCTTACAGATTAATAGCCGATAGGGGTTGAATAGAGGTGCTCACAATAACGACAAAAGCATTGCAAACCTCGCGCTTGCAATGCCGTTCACAAAATCATAGTACCCCAGAGGGGAATCGAACCCCTATCTAAAGTTTAGGAAACTTCCATTCTATCCGTTGAACTACCGGGGCAGCGGATGCCCTATCAAGGGCACGGGCAATGCAAATTTACAAACATTCTCGCAGAGTAGCAAACATTGCTCGTTTTTTGAGCAAACAAACCGTTCGTCACCGCCTGGAAATGCCTACTGTTATACAAGCGCTCGGGATGCTCATAGAGTGGTTACGTCAATCAAAAATGCGATTTTTTGCAGTTTTTTGAAAAATTTTAGCGTGAAGTTATTGCCAATTAAAAAAATATGCGTACCTTTGCATCCGTAATCGCTGAGACGACATCAAAATGACTCCCTAGCTCAGCTGGTAGAGCAACTGACTCTTAATCAGTGGGTCGAGGGTTCGAATCCCTCGGGGGTCACAATGGGAATGGCAAAAAGCCGTTCCCATTTTCGTTATATGCCCTTGCAGGGTGCTGTAATGAACTTTTTCCGATTTTTGCGTGTTTTTGTTTTGTTCGCAAAACATCACAAAACAGCACATCGCGAACATTTTTTTTACAAATTTTTTACACCGTACTAAATAATTTTTTACCACATAAAAAATTTCTAACCGCTAATTAACACCCAAGCTTTACCCAATCACCACCGCACCTGTCGGGGGTCACCAAAGGACGACGAAAGTCGTCCTTTTTTTGTGTCTATTCCCCGCCCCTAACACACCATCAATGCAGGGCGCTTACCGTCGGTTACGCTTCGCCCGTATGGCAGCAGGGGCGTATTGCTATACGCCCGACATCGTAGCGTGTGTTGCGAAGAAGGGTTTTGGGCGTATTCGATACGCCCCTACTGCATACACTTCTGCGGACACCAGCCATTTCATGTGACGGCGGGGCACTTAGCCGTGGGTTGCGCTTCGCTAAATGAGAGAGCGACAACGAAGTATCATTGCTCCGTTGTCGCTCCAATAAGATTTAGTGATAATATTAGTATGCCATAAGCATTATCTCGTCCAATATGCCCCTCTCATGGCGGAAATGCCGGTTAGTAAACAGTACCTATTGCATACCCATCATTTTGATATTGTTTGGAATCTATAGTGTACGATTCTCCATTAGGAACAAATGGGAAATCGAATGTCTGGCGGCCTATCTCTTGAAGGGTTTTTATGCCATAATTCAGATAGCTGAACTTCGCAATAAGTGTGATTTGTTTAACCGAATCCACTTCCTCAGCAGGGAAATATGCCAATCCTTTCAAGGTACCGGCGCGTTTCGACTGACCGTCGAAGCACAGTGTCCCCTTCATAATCACTTCTCCCTTATCATCAAGGCCCTGAACTTCAATCCAAATCTTTGAGTCAGCGCGTCGGTTGTTATCTTTCTCCGATAAAACAAAGTCTGCATCAAAGAGCACTCCCACAAAATTAGGCTTATTTAATATATGTCTACCTTTTGGAGAATTGAATTTTATGGCTGTATTTTCTCCAAAAACTTGGTATGGAATGTCATACATATATGTCTTGGACCATCCGACATAACTGCCTGGATTATTTGGATTATACCACTCGGCATACGCCGGAACAAGTTTGATTCCTTCGATAGCATATCGTTTGTTAAGTACAAACTTAAACTCATAATCTTTTTTGGGGTAAATACTTTGATAAGCCTTTTCCTCCGGAACTATTTTGTTCGCATTTCCGGGAGGAGTGCCCGAAGGTTCTCCAACAGCAATTATTTGATTATTCCTATCCAGAACCAACAATTGCAAATTGGTGAAACAACGATTAGCATAAAAATCGCCAGTTTCATGAGTCTCATCAACGACGCCAGGCGTAACCTCAACTTCGTAGATTATATCAGCGATATCTTCATCAGTATCTATATCATACTTAAATGTCGCGTATTTTGCTGAACTGGTACTCCAAATCTCTCCGCTTGCCGTTGGTGTGGAAAGAATGCTTCTTAATTTACCCAAAAAATCGTATGCTTTTTGTATATCCTTGCTGCCGTATGCCGCTAATGCCTCGTCTACCTTATCGGAAACATTTCCTCCAAAACCGGTGAGCTGTAAGAATCGGGCACCTACTCCAATCGAAAGACTTCTGTCGCGCCATGAGTTGCCACCGCATTTATATGTTCTGCCATTATATTCGATAGTAGGAGGACTTACTGCTGAGTTATCGCTAAAGTTGATGTCTTTATACGTAAAGAGAATACGTATCATTAACGGTTTAAATGAGGGCAATTGGAACTGTGAGTCCACACCAATGTCTGCCAAATTTTTCTGAGTCAGTTTCAGAGTTTGTGTTCCCATAAGTTTTTTTACATAGTCTTGCCCTGGATAACCGAGTGCGAGACCTATTGCTACTTCAAAGGTGTTTCGGTTACCATATTTAAATTTTACGGTGCCATCATGCTCGGTGGTCTGGTGTTTTACCCCATCTTCCCGTTTCTTAACCTTTGATTCCTTGTCGCTTGCGCCAAATTTAAAGTTTTCATCTGTATAACTAGTTTCGAAATGAAAAGTGTCAGAACTTTCAAGTTCAAATTTCATATCAGATATCTGACTCAGACCGATAGTCAGTGTCATTGGTATTCCAATGGTAATAGGAATGGCCAGAACATCCGGGAATTGGTTGAGGTATTCAGATTTTTTGAAAGAATTAGCCGGGAAGAAACCGTCGGACTCGACATCCGAAGCATCTGTTGCAAAAGCCCCGGTTGAGATAGAACCGCTAAATTGTTTGCCGTGCACGCCTAAGGCAGTTTCAAATGTATTTGACATCGAAACATCAATTCCCAAAAGTGATAAGTTCACTCTTGCTGTTGAAAACACCCGTAATCCATAATAATATTCACAGCCTTCTCCAGTCTTAAAATTTGTTCTAATATATTTCAAGTTATCCGATATATCGGCAGGGTTACTCCATTTTTTATCTTGAAGTGTCTTGAAAATATCTTGTGGTGATGTCTTTCCGGCGCTCGAAATGCCGATCGTAGCCATCGGCTTTTCACCTGTAAGGAGTTCTTCGTCGGTAGCGCGCGTCCTCAAATTGCGATAATATCCGCCTTCTAAATGCGCTCCGCCACCCGACGACTGTCCCGAACGAGTGCCTGCTGATGCGCTGTCGCCATCAGCTACAATATCGAAAATGTATTCGCCCTCGAGCACTTTGAAGATTTTGTTAAGGGCAACCACATGAGATGTAACCTTAAAGTAATTTCCTTCGGTTTCTACAGCATCAACCTGGTCGCACAATGCGAAGTCAATCATAGGCATATTTTGTGTGCTTATTAAATCGCCGCGCTGCGGTATCATGTCAGCTGGCGTATTTTTTTTCAGAATGATGAATGTCTTTGTGAGAGTGGTGTCTCTAACTTCGTCTTTATATGCCTTTACCAGATATGGCAAATAGGACTCGTCGATAATGCGCACACCCTCATTGTACTGATAGGTCGATTTGCCGAATTCGTTGATTTCGGTGCGTGGCGAGGTTATGCCGTCGCCGCTTTCTTCCGGTTCGGTAGCGTCGGGAGCAGGCGGCTCTTCAAGCATGAGCGTACATGAGCATACTATTAGAGGCAATATGGTTGCAACGAAATATTTTGCTAAGAATTTATTCATAATTTGCTATAAATTTAGAAATTGATGGGATAGAGTTCTGATAGAGTGCCAAGCGTTGGGTCAACGCTGAAATCAATGCCGAGGGTGGAATACAGGCGGTAGCGAGTACGGTCGTAGCATTGCAAAGTGACATATCCGGCATACTCGTCGGCATACGACCAAATGCGTATGCGTGCATACTTTATGCCATGGTCTTCGCGAGCCTCGGCAACACCTGCCACGCGGTCGTTTACAAAGGCTGCCACGAGTTGCGATTCAGGATTCCATTCCTTACCGCCAACGGTAATGTTTGCGTAAATCACCTTATCATACGCGTTGGAAAACTCAAGCCTGTCGGTATCCCAATGTTCGAATACGGTTACCCGAGCAGTATCCTGAAGGCGTCCGTTGTTCGATATCGCCACCAAATGCAATTCGCCGGCATTCTTGGCAAACAAGGTGTTATGCCTGATTTTTGCGATAGCAGTATCGGGTATGAACCAGTACACCGCTCCACTGTCGGGATTCACGGGTGAGAAATCGACAAGGAGTGGCATAGAGTCGCCTTCCATCACATAGTTGGAGTCGCAGAGCACACGCATTGTAACGCCATCCCACGAGTCCGGCTCGTTCTCGAATACGTAGAAGTCGCCGCATGCCGCGGAGAACAGCAGCATTATCAAGGCAATGGTATGTATTAAATACTTCATTTGGAATTGTATTCGACTTAAAGAATTAATAATTAATGATTATTATCGGTGTCTTTAGGCTTTGGCGCGGTGACTTTCACCGTGTTTGACGGTGTAGTGCCACGGCCGTCCTTGAAACGGATAGTGACATAGTATTCGTTGGTTTCGCCGGCGAACAGGCGGTCGGTGAACAGCCGCTCGGAACTGTCGACATTAATAACATAGCGGAAAACAGAACTGTCGCCCTCTTTGCGATAGATGCAGTAGTAGTAAGGAGCGCCATCGGGCACGTCGGCGTGTTCCCAAGTCAGACGCACCTGTTTGTTGCGAGAGTCGTAAGTGGCGAAAGCCTTGAGCCCAAGCCCCGCGATATAGTTGTCGCCGCGCACACGAGCCAACAGCGACGCCGATGGTCCTGAACTTATATCCCAAAAGCTGACGGTTTCCACCATATATTGGTAACGGTCGTTGCGGTTAATAGCCGGGCGGTCGGTGTAAGTCAGATAGTAGCCGGCAGCAGCCACGCTGTCGCCGTCGAATACAGCCAACGTGGTCCATCGGTCGTCGGGCTCACTTTCCATCTTGCGCTTGAGGTAGTGGCGGCTGATGTATTCCTCACCGCCTACAGCCCAACGCATAAACACCTCGTTGCGTGAGATGTACGACGAGTCGAGGTGCGCCGCAGTGGGTGGATTTGGATTGGGGCGCAGCACTCTGATGGTGTCGGAGAAAGGTCCGATGTTACGGGCAAAGTCGCGGGCGCGAACAGTGTAGTAAATGTAGCGTTGGTTGGCATTCGTTGATATTGTGTCCTGCCAAGCACGGCTGGTAATCATCTCATTTTCGGAGGCTGACACAAAATGGTGGCTCAAATCGTTGGCATAGAACACCTCATAGTGCTGCACGTCAACGCTGTCGGGCATATCCCACAATAGCAGAATCTCGCCGGTAATTTTAGGGATTGCCGTAAGGTTGACCGGAGCGGATGGTGGATTGAGGTCAGCCACACGCAGCAGTGTAGGCATTGCGTAGCCCATGTTGCCGGCGGTGTCGACGGCAGCAATTGTCATCATGCCCGTAGAAACGTGTGTCACGTCGATACGCATCATTGTATCTTCAGGAGCTACGTATTTGTCGCTGAGCAGACGCCACGACTTGAGGCTGTCGCGCTCGTTGTAGTACATAGGCACATACCGCACGAAATCGTTCTCCACGGTGTCCTTGCGGAAAAAGATGTTTGCCCACACCTCGGCTGAAGGGTCCTGACGGTTAGGCCGCTCGATGATGATTTGGGTGATTCGCGGTGGCAGGGGAGCCTGCAGGTCGCGGAAAGTGACGGCATGAGGGGCTGACATTTCGGTGAGGTCGCCAAAGGCGTCGTGTGCCTGCACGGCATACTCGTAAGTGCCAAGTTCCGACACCGAGTTGGAGAAGATGGCATCCTCGTTGTTAAGTTCGAATTTGTAAGGCGGCAGATAGGGACGCTCGTTGATGTGCATCCACTCCTTTTCGCCTTTGCGACGCCTATAAATCTCGAACGAACCGTTATTTTGGTCGTTCCAGCGCAGAACCACCTGTCCATGGCCTACTATCGAATCGCTGAGGGTGACATCGTAAGACTTAGGACGATATTTTTCGTTTTTAAGGTTCATTATGCGGTCGCTTTCGATGAGGAAAAAGCCGGTTGTGTCCTCAACTGCCGGACGAATGATGTAGGTGTAGGAATGCCCTTTCTTTGCCGTACGGTCGACAATGCGCAAGCCAAGAGCATCAGCCAAGTCGGAGCGCCACTCCGAAGCGAGGAAAGCCGTAACAAGACGCATTTTCTGGTCCTGTTCGATGTCGACAAACGCGCCCATCGAGCCCGGTGTCCAAGGCGTCATATCGGCGGTGAGGCTTCCGGTGCCATAGAGCGAGCCCATAGCAAGCAAAGCCACAGAGTCGGTCTGCGAAAAGCGTTGGCGCATCTGCTCCCGGCTCATAGGTTTGAGTCGAAAAGCAATGGTGTCGATTTTGAGACCTGTCGATGGCTCATAGCGGAACACGTTGACGCCGGTTTGAGTGAGGTATCGCCATTCCGGGAAACCGTCGATTGCCCAGCGCAGAACCACGCTATCGCCGTAGGAGCGTGCCAGCAGGCGCATGCGCACGGGTGTAGGACGCAACTGCTGGTCGACAGTGTCGGCGGTGGCTGGTTTCACCTCCTTGGATGCCAAATTCTGAGGCTGAACCTTCGCGCCAGTGCTCAACGCCGCCATGGTTTGAAGTGCAGCCACCGTAAGAACTGCCACGACCAGATTTTTCATATTATTGTACTGCTTCATATTGCTTACGAATTGTTATCGGTTATATGTTTATTACTTGAATGGGTCTTCAACAACTTTGGTGTCGCAGAGAGCGGCATTAAACTTGCCGGCAGGCACCGAAACGTCGTTGAACGCCGTCCAGGTGTTGCGGCTAAAGTTCCAGGCATTGCAGCGGTAGCGCTTGAAAGTCATCGATTTGATGTTATTAAGCGCCCTTGTAGAGTCGTAGAACACCTCACCCCTGTACATGCTGAGCCCATAGACATATGGGGCGTATTCACCACTCGAAATACGTTTATGGCGGTATGCCTCGTCGCTTACTTTTACAGCGCGGTGTATGTCCTTTTTGCTGTCGGGACTGCTGCAACCGATTACGCCATATTGATAGTTCGGGAAATAAACCTGGAAACTGTCATATTGATTATTATATGAGTAGCGGTTATAACCGGCGGTGGCGTTAAGCCATGTTTTACGCTCATTATTGTCGGAGCGCGCGTTGAAATATACAAGATTCAAGGCCATATTCGCCCATAGATTATCGCAGGTTCTGTTAACAAGGCGCAACCGCTCCTTATAACCATTGGGTGACGTGCAGAAGAATTCCTGAACTCCACTATTCATAAAGTTGGGTTGCTGCTCGGCGTAGAGATACACTGCCATTGAGTCGGTGCTCTGATAGTAGAGCGGATAGTAGACGCCTCGTTCAACAAAGTAGTCGTATTTAGGATAGAACAGTCGCTCTATTTCAGCCTCTCCTTCAGTAATCTGATTATTAAGTGTCCTGCCGGCAGGTAAACTTTTTGCAGTGTACAACCTTCCCTGGAATGTGCCCATAGTCGATTCTATAAACAGCGACTCGGAAGTGGTGACATTCAAATCGTAGCGGCTAATATTCACCGGATATCCACCTACGAAGAAGTAGTTGCTTATGAAACTCAAATAAGTCTGAGGCTTCGATGTCAGGTACGTTTGTTCCACTCCGTTTACCGTAACCTTATTGGGTTCGGCACTGTTTCCATAAACCGACGCGTCGCCGGTGAGGCTCAAGTCGGACAAAGTTGTTTCAGCACCGGGTATGTCGATGTCGGTCATTACCTCGCCTGCAAACCAGTCGCCGTAGTAACCGTAGCCGTAGCCATTTGAGCCGTAGCCCGGGCGGTTGCTTACATAATATTCGCTGTTGTCTTTATAAAGATTGTTCGGACCGACTTCGCTCAACTGGTTAACAGTTGCCCATTGGCAGTAAAGCACAGTTTCATGCTGTCGTGCCACCATTCCTCTCTCATAATGGAACACTCGCACAGTGTAAGGAGTACCGGAACTTGTCGTTGATGTGGTTGTACTGCGCAAGACGCCAAGTGTCGATGCTGTTTTTCCAGTTAGTTCCAGAGGCTTCACCTCTATCTGGAAAGAAGTGCCTTTTAAGAGTGCCGCCAAGCCGTATTTTTTTTCTATCCAACTATTGGCATATTTCACGGCGGCAGCCTTATCGGCAAAGTTGAGTTGCACGTTTAGCACCTCAAACCAACCGAAAGCGTTCTCCGGGAGATAGTAGATATGCTTTAGCATGATGTTGTATGAGCCGTTGCGAGTGATGTTGAACTCGCGTTCGGGCGTGAGGATTGACACAGAATCGTTCTCAATCCATTGGTTAGCCACCGAATCGACACGCTCGCCACTGCGATATATCACCCACTGCAGGCTGCCCTCTTTGAACATGCGGTCTTTGTATTTACCGTCAAGCGAGATGACGGGGGCTTTGGCATCCTGTACAGGGCATCTGGGAATAAACGGTTTGCCTGCCGCCGGCTTCCCGGTGATGAGTTGCGGCCCTTCGGTTGTGTAGTAGCACGGGAATGCCAACTTAGCCATAGGCTGCAGTTCCTCAAGATTCTCGTAATACGAGTCGGGCAGCGGGTCGCTGGTCTTGAAGAAGAAACCGCGAGTTTGACGCCATGGTTTATTCACATATTTATATTGAGTTTCATCCCACGTTTCCGGGTCGACGTATGCGCCACCGCGGAATTCCTTGGATGCGCCAACGAACTCAATATAATAATATTTGCCGGGCTCGGGCTTAAATCCATCGAGAATGACTTTTTGACCCGAATAAATAAGAGGATACTCTTCTACAGTTTGGACGTTTTTCACTTTGAATATCTTGGTTGTGTCGTTGGCAACCGTTTCCCAACTTCCCATGTCTTCATACGATTCAAATGTATAAACCGTAGCCTTCTGATTGACGCAGATGAATTTGAATTTGCGGTTGGCACGGCTATTCTTTTCCTCCTCGCTTTCAATATTCGAAGTGTTATCCACCAAGTCGAGCGCCGTAGGGTCGACAATGCTTATGTCGCGGTTGATTTCGGCATTGGTGATGAAATATGGCGAGGCGATTTTTGAGGCATCATACTCGTAGGGGTTAGCCACCGATTCGTCAACACCGACGTTGCTTTCTCCCTTGGCTTGATTTCGGCAAGCATCAACAAAGGCTTCGTTGTCCTTGGTGCCAATCGACGGTGTTTCGAACAATTCGTAATTGTCGAGGGCGTTACCCAAGAACAGCTGGCAGTAGTCGCCACACTCGAATGTGAATTTTTTGTTAAGATTTACCAATCCTCCCAACAGACGAATCTTAATGCGAGCTTTTCCCTCGAAGTAATTCGGCGAAGGGAGTGCGCACTTGAGCACACCACCTATTCCGCAGTCCACCAGGTCGATGTCGCCGTTCCAGAAACCGAGATAGATATGGAAACCGAATTTGGCGTAGAGATAAGCATAGAGCTGACCACGCGCATACCAGCGAGAACCATCTGCACCAGTGAAACCTGGAGCATGACCGAGGTTTGTGCATGCTGCATTACTTGCCAGTTTTGCAACCACCACATCAACGCCGGCTTCGGCACCGAGTTTTCCGTAGATAAGGCCCAAATCGAATTTAATCTTGCCCCATACCGAGGCACCCAGCATTACGCCTCCACCCAAATCAATCGACATAGCATCGAATTTCTTCTTGATGTCGGCTTGAGCCTTGAGGGCTGAGCCCATGTCGTCGCTCTGCGCCGCGCCGTGCTGTCCGCCGTCAAGGAATTCTGCAACATCCTCAGGGAGAGGAGGCAGCTGACCATTGTTAGGCAACTCCGAGCCGAAACATACGTAGGCGTCAGCACCGATGTCGACGGTGACTATCTTCGACTTGAAGTCGACAAACTTAAAGTAGCAACGCTTATCCTTGTCGGGATGACCTATCCAAACATACCAATCGGGGCGCTTCAGGTCACTTCCGTCTTTGCGGAAAGTAACCTTAAGCGAAAGCTCAATGTGCACCTTGCCTATAGCGCAACTGCTCTTGTCGCCGCCTTTCACATCGTTCAGGCTTCCGGAGGTGGAGGCTTTGTTCTCATTGGTGTCGCCCATAACATTGCCCACGGCATCGGCACTGAATGTGTCGATATATCCTTGGAACTTATTGTTCAGTTTCTGCATCTCGGCAGTTACGTTCTGCAAGCCCTCCAATGCCGCACCGGCACCGCAATCGGCTGAGAAGTCGACTGTTACATCAAATTTGAAGTATTTGTCGACAGGTGTATTCTCGTAGACGAATGTCATACCAGCGTCGATGATACCGGCACATTTCACGTCGCCGGTGAACTTAAATGTGGCAAGCTTGCCATTGTAGATGAGCACCGTAGCACCGAAATGGCCGTCGAAAGTGGAACCACCACCCATCTTCATGCCTAAGCCAAGCACCACGCCATTGCATCCCTCGAGGGGTTCTGCCGAGTAGTCGTCTTCGCTTTCTGTGTTCTTGCGGCGGGCGTTCAGGTAGAAACCTCCCACCATATCATATAATGTAACCGGCGTAAATTCAATTTTTTTGCTGTAGAGCAGGAAGTATCCCCACGCGAACGAACCTTCGCTACTCGTCTCCTCGTAGAAGCCTCCTTCGCCATCGAGACGGAACAGGTCCACAAGGTTGATTTTGAGTTTACCGCCGTATCCGCTGCGCGTTTCGGTATCAACTACGTCGAGCGTACCGCTGATTTCGAGCTGATTGGTCTTGACTCCAAGGCGTATTTGATTGAATATCACATCCTTGAAAGCAATAGAGGCATTGTTGATGTCATCAAGCCCTGAGATTTCCGACTGGATTTCAACAGTGGTTCCGCCCTTGATTTCCATACCGGCATCGAGGGTTATGTCGCCACCGAATACAGCCGAAATAAGTGCACTTGTGCCGCTGCCTTTCTCCACCTTCAGGGCATAGTCGGTGAGGGTGAACGTGAACGGCCCGATTTTTTTCTCGGGAGAAGCATAACCCCAACGACCCCAACTCAGATAAATCTTGTTCTTGTCGCCAAAGACATAAGTTGTATCGGCATTCCACCAATGGATGGAATTATCGCTAATCATTGCGTTTTCCTTCTCGCGGCGCTTTTCCTGAAGATTCAGGTCGTCGTATTTTGTATTCCAATTCTCGTTGTTTGCCAAACGCATGCGGCAGAACTTGATGCCGGGCATGTGCAGGTCGAACGGAAGTTTCTTGAGGGCGCCGTTTATCTTATCCTTACCCGCGATGTCGACCGTGCCGCCGACACACAATTCCACATTGGTGATGGTTTCTTCCTTGATGTCGCCATTGTATTTGTCGTAAGCCTCTACGAGGAAGTAGGTGAGTGCATTTTCGAGATTGAGTTCTCCAAGCATAAAGTCGAAATTGAGGTCCTCAATCTGACGGGTGCGGAACACATAAGCGAAGCCTTTCTTTTTCTTGTCGTTGTCCAATACGCTGAGCGGGGCTATATTACAGTCGTAAAGTATTTCACCCTTGAACAACGGAATCTCGAGCTTGCCATCGAAGGCAAACTTGCGGAAGTCGTTCTGCTGCACTTTCACGTATATATGGTCCATCGAGAAGGCAAACCCGCCGATGGTGCCGTTGTCACCAGCCCTGTAGTTTACCAAATTTTCAAACCCGGCATTCATGGTTATACCCGATTTGTCGACAATCATATCAGTAATCGACATCTTAATGCGGTCCTTGCCATTGATTGACATGGATTCGGGAAGCGACATTTCAATGCTTGGGATATACATACCTGTCCAAGCGTTGATAGTGTTTCCTTCCAGACCGATTTCGTTCCATTTGTAGTCATCAGGGAATACCGATGAACCGCAATTAGGGTGATTTTCGGTTTTTGAATAGTCGATGATTACATCAGTGTCGCCGAATGTGAAGCCCGGAGCACCTTCAGCCTCAAACGAATCGAGGTGACCTTTTGATGTCCAATCGTTCCAACTCTTTATTTTTGCCTGCATTCGCAGTTTTGGATTCTCTTCAGTCACTTTGCCATCCACAACCTTCTTGAGGTTTGGCAATGTCATTTCAAAGTCGGCGCTGAGGGCGGCAAATTCGCCACCACTCCATATCACGAAGCAGCCATCCATCGGCTCGACGATGTCGGAAGGAGCCTTGAACGTGAAATCGAAGTCGCTGTTGGGGTCTTTTACGGTGAAGTCCTTGAGCAATGCTACAGTGCCGCCTTCGGGAATCAGGCTTTCGGGGCTGATGCAGAGGCGCGGAGCACCAAACACCAGAATCTCGTCTTCGGTGACCTTGGTATCACCAATAACAAATGTACCTATAAGGTCCATAGTGGCATATTCCGGAGAGAACTTCATTTTGGTGATTTGCAAATTCACCGGCGAAGGATTGTATTTCTCGGGAATTTGCAAGGGGAAGCCAATCGGGCCGCCTGTCAAGAAGTTCTCTGCCTTTGCCAAACTCTGCGACACCTCATTGTAGTAATCGGCAATGTGAAGGGTTTCAGCCAAACCCTTGATGCGTTTGTCTGCCTCGCCTTGAAGTTGTTCGGCGTAGGGTATGTTGGCGTCACCAATAAGATTGTCGATGCCCCAGTCGGAGAAGAGTTTGTCAACAACCTCAGTCGATGTCATCTTGTTGTTCGGTCCGCCCCAAGTCTCTACTATGCCGGCAATCACTCGATTGTCGGTGTTTACGACGAGCGAATCGAACTCCACTTCAAGTTCCCAGTCGATGCCGATAGGCGACCATGGCACATGCCCTTTGCCTTTGAACACACCCGGTGCTTTGTCCTCAAGCACACCATCGAGAACGAGGTCGTATTCGCCGATTTTCACAGTTGTGCCCTTCAGGTCGGCTGCTTTCCTTGCGGTAAGTTCCTTGTTGGTGAACTTCACTCGGCTCTGGCAGTTGTAGTAATCGCGGCTTATAAGGTCGGCGAGTGCAAAGGTGGTTACATTTATCGAATCGTTTGTGAATAAGGTGGTTGTGTCGTTGGTTGCGTGCGGCACCACTCGAACCATACAATAGGAGTTGGTAATCACCTTATCTTTTATGTCATCCCAGTGAATGGTGTCGTTCAACTCGGTTATGCCGCTAATCTTCAGCGTCGGCTCTTTTTCGAGCATTTCGCTGCGCGAGCAGTAGGTGTCGGCAGCGTAGAACTCCACATCGTAGGCAAACTTAACGGAATCGGCATCGATAGCGCCGAAGCCGCCGAAATAAGCCGGACGGCGCCAGCTGACGGCGATGTCCGAATTGATGAATTTCTTGCGACAGCCTTCATCGTCGAGGAACGTGGGTTCCACCAGACGCGGGTTTTCGAAGTTGTTGAGCGTGTCGGAATATTCAATGCGCCCCATTGAGCCGGAGTTGGTGAAAGCCACCACCGACGGCACCGAACGCCCATCGTTGTCGTAAACATAATTCTTGCCAACAACAGTGGTGTCGGGGCGGGCATATACTCGCATCACATAGATGCGTGTGGTGTCGATTTCATCGGCAAATTCATGAGGCAGCACAAATCGGGTGCCGGTAATGCCTTTGCGCTCATAAACGGCAGGAAGTTCCTCCACAGCTCGTTGCACGTCTTCAATAGTGTTCTCATAGTTTTCGTTAGGATGCACCAATTTGAGGTCGTAGGAGAAATCTACTGCCTTGTTGGTCTCGCCGGACATCGACGGGGCTTCCCAGCGAATCATAGGATACTGCAATTCCACCAGTTCGGCTCTGGTTCTCAACAGCTCAGTCTGAGGCTTTGGCTCGAGGAACGACGGAGCGGAATAGGTGGTTGGGCGTCCGCCTGTCGAGAGGCGCACAAGGGCTGGCTTCGACTTGCCGCCGTTGCTGAGCATCACCTTTTCCAGCTCGTCCAACGGACCCACAAGCTTCATTTCAACCTGCATGAGATACAGCTGGTTGTAGTCGCCTTCTTTAAATATTCGGGCAGGCACATCGCAGCTCGTGTCCGACATATTGCCCCAGGTGTACGATGGTTCAAGTTCGTCAAGAGCATCCTGCATTCCTTCAAGCGTATGCGGATATTCGGCTGTTGGTGCAACTATCTTTACATTGTATGTCACACGAACACCATCGGGCAGCCTGCCCTCGTCAACGGCGTATGGCGACCACGAAATAGTTGGCGACTCCATATATAGCGTCTCAACTTTGTCGCCAATATCACCGTCGATTTCGGTGACTGGTTTGGGCGAGATGAATTGCGGCGGACGAACAATCGATTTCGATACAGTGAAAATTAAAGGCCGCGAATGTCCTTCGTCTTCAAATTCAAAGCGCTTCCAAGCGTATGCCGCCGTGTCGGGACATGCCACAACCTCAAGGAGATAAGCCTTTCCGGTTTCGAACTTTTTGATGTCTTCGTCAGAAATACGGTACTCCGAACCCGTCAACGAATATGCACCCACGATTGGCTCACTTTCGCGAAGGGCTGCGCGCATGCCTTCCTCGGTAGTCTCGTAGGAGTCAAGGAAATCTACAATGCGCACATTATACTTGAAGTTGACGCTTTTCGACACGTCGCCCGAGCGCACAGGTGCGTTCCAGCGTATAGTGGGGTCGAGTGGCGAAAGCATCGAGTATTTGTTGAGCGCATAGGTTGGCTCGGGTTTTTCAATTGTCGGCGCTGTGTAATGTGTTTTTATGACGTCGCCTTCGTAGAAGTCAGTCATCTGGAAAAGGCGAATCTCGCTTTTGCCGCCGTTCTCCAGCATTATGAAATCAAGGCTTCCCTCCTGAGTGGCGTTGGAATGAACCGTGACTTGTGCTGCGTAGGTGGTTCCCTCGCAGAAGTATTTTGTGACGTTCACCGGCAAGATGCACTGAGGCGACGTCAAGCTCTTTATCTCATAGAATGTTGGGCCATACTCCATCAGATAATTGGGGTCCATACCCACCGGGGCTTCAATAATCTTGAAGTCGTAGGTATAGCTGCGCGCCTGCGGATTGCAGTTGACAACAGGTGCCATCCACTGGAACATGGGCGATTGTGCCGAAACCGTATATACCAGTGCGCCGTAGTTGGCGTCCATGCCGCTGTGAGTGAACGGACTCACCCACATTGGCGCCGAAGCATTGTAGCACACCTGGAAGGTGCACTTGCTCAGTGTAGGATTATTGATGATTTGCGGTGCCTGAGTCGAGGGGTCCCAGCGGTAGACGTGCAGGGTGAGTTCGTAGGTTCCCTCCGGCAGCAAACCGAACGAGCTGCTCAAAGCGTTATCGAACAGCGACTGCGGCATGGTGATGGTGTTGAAAGGCACATGGTTGAACAATGTGCGCATCTCCACCGCGTTCAACGCCTTCATCTGACCGGGATTGAGCACCATCGGCGACTTGGGAATATATGGCGACCCGGGAACATAAATTTCAAGATTATCTGAGCCAGACAGCTGTGTGAGTCGCACACCGAAATAAATGTTCTGCTGCTCCTGCGTGTTGTTTTGAACCGAGATACTGAAATATTGTCCGGGATTACTCAAATAATACGCCACATGAGGCGGCAGTATCTGCCTCATTGGGTTGACATTGACCGATACCTCTTGTGCCCTTGCCGACAATACTGTCAAAAAGGTTGCGATAACGATTGCTATATATTTGATTGACTTCATCATGTTGTCATATTTTTTATCGGGAATAATTTTTCAGCGAGTCTCAGTTTTTATTCTTGGGTTTCTTCTTTAGTTGAAGAAGTTGGAACGTATATACATAGTTTAGCGACAAACGAATGTCGGTGGCGTCGAGGCTTGAGCGCGTCTGCGTGGGATTGACATCGCCATATTTGCTGAATGACGCCGAAGCGCTGAATGAATGGGCTTGCTTAATCGAATAAGATGCACTCATATCAAACGCCAACGACAAATTCTTCGACGTGTACTGCACATGGTTGTAGCACAACGACACGCTAGCCGACACGTTAAGGTTCTTGTCTTTCAAGAAACCTCGCCCGGTGCTCAACGATGTCACCACCGATGTGTATTTCGAATTGAATCCTTTTGACTGCTGCAAACTCGACGACAAACCGAAATCCATCTCCCATGGCTTGACGCCAAGATTATATGATGCACCGAGGGCAAGCGTCTGCACATCGCTCATGCCGATGTTAAACCGGTTGTGGTCGATGTTCTCAGTGTAGTTGGCCGACAACGAAACCGAATGGTCGAAATTCTCGCCTACGCGTGAGTATGATGGCATGATTGTGAACGAGCGCAGCTCGCGATTCACGCGGGTTGTATCGTTCACCACTGCAGCTCCATCGTCCTGACGCTGCAAATAGCCATTAAACATTCCGGTGATACCAAACCCGCAGGTATGGTTATATGATGCCATTGCCGAATAAACGTATCCGTTATTTGTGTAAAGCTGTTTCTTCGACAGATTATCGTTCTGCATTGAGAAATTGCCTGACAGACTTATGCGCCTAAACAGCATGGTGCTGAGCGATGCTCCTAAACTCTGATAATTGTTTGACGTGTAATAAGTGCCCAACGACACATAGTCGGGCTGGATAATCTTATAGAATATCGAGCCATTTACACCCGGGAACGAAAATCCCAACGACGCATCGCCGGCAAATCGTATGCGGGAGGTGTAACGCGCATCAAATATTTTGTCGAAGCGAGTGGCTTCACCCACCTCCACTTTAGGCGATTCGCGGTCGGCAGTGAAAGCCGATGTGGCGCCGTTGACCGTCAGCGACAAAAATCTCTTAAAACTTACTCGTCCTTTGATGCCCACAAGCAAGTTTTCTTGCGGACGATTATCGCGCTGCCAAAATTCGTCGAGGGTGTTCGGGCGGTCGTATGCACGCAAAAGATAAATGTCGATAGTATTACCGCCCTTGCCGTAACCTGCGCTGAAGCCCCAGCCCACACGTTCATACTGCGGATTGCGCGGATTCGGGTCCTCGGGATTGTCGTTGATTGCCTTGCGCAATATGCCATAGAAAGCCGATGTGCGGAATTTAGGTCCATTATATTCCAATCCCACGCCGTTGAACGACATGTTAAGGATATAGGAATTGAAAGGCATCGTCGACCTGCCTAAGTGAGCCTTAAAATACTTATAGCTTGGCGAGATGTTGAACGAAATCTGGGGATAGCTGAAACTCGTGTTGTTGTTTGAGTAATAAACAGCAAATGGGAACGAAAATCCGTAGATATTCACGTTCAGGTTGGCAAAAAAGCTATTGCTCAGAGGCGAGGCATAGCCCGACCCTATCGATGAATGGTAATAGGTGTTGTTGGTTCCTATCGAACCAGAGATAATCAACGGGTCACTTTTGCCTATTTGAGAGATGTCCTGTGCATAGAGGGTAGCCGTTCCGCATAATGCCACAATAAAGACTGTGGCGACGATGCGCTTCAGATACTTGATGACACTATGTGGATTGGTTTTTCGCATTGTGATGTTTTGAATATATGTTGTTTTGCCAAAGGCGAATTTTCTAAATTAGGGGCTATAAATAGCAGTAAATGTTGAACAAATTGTTCGCTATGGAGATGGGGAGGTTATCAGTGGAATTATTAAATGTTTGTTTTTGACTTTAAAGAGAAAAATACCATGGCACCGCGCCTTGATTGAACGGGCGCCATGGTATATGTGATGCGAGATTGATGAAGTTTTATTTCACAAAGACTTTCTGACCATTGATAATCAACAGGCCACGAGCATCTTTGCTCATGCGACGACCTTGCATATCATATATTACAGGGTCACTTCCGTCTTGATTGTTTTGGTCGATAGTGATACTATCAATGCCGGTAGTGGATGTGCTCAATACCACCGGAGCCTTAATAGTACCTTCCATCATGCTGAACGATGTTTCGCTGAGCGCTACCTCATATTCGCCGGTTTGGTTGTCGAATATGCGGAACGAAACCTTGTCGCCTTTCTGTCCGTGCACGGTGATGAAGTAACGGCCGTCGACAAGTTTGCTTTCGCCGCGACATTCTTCGCCTACGAATGGAACCACTGTGTAGCATTCCGAGTCAACGCCCTCTGGCAAGCTTGCAATAATCGACATGTTATCGGCAAAGCGTCGTGGGTTATAGGTGAGCACAGTTCTATCGGCTCTTGTATTTGCCAATAGAGTGCGTGTCTGAGTTGTTTCAGCTTCGGTAGAAGCAACATACTCCGTCAACAATCTATCGGGTTGTATTTCAAATGAGATGTTTTCAGTGCCGGGATTATAAATCAAATAACCCTCACCGGCGTTAATCGACTCTAACGAACCGCTCCAGTTACCTTCTGAGTATGCCATGAAACCGGTCAGTGCAACTACGCTACTGTTTTCAGGAAGTTCTGCTTTACCAAAGATTTCAAGGAACGGATGGTTCTTTGCACAAGGATTGTTCACCCAGTTCCAACCTGGCTGCAAGGTAACGGTAGTTGCCTTATTGGTGTACAACAGAGCATTTTCAGCTGTATAATCGAATGTCAAGCCTTCTTTCACCTTCACTTTGTAAGCCGATGTGCCGTCCAAAGCATCGAGGTCGCCGAAGAAGCCATAAACAGGGTCGTTGTAGGTAAGCTTCGTTTGCGAACGGGCTTCCAATATAGCATCGGCATTTTCAGAAGTGAGTGCTATCGCACCTGCATAGGTTGAAATCCACGACCATCCTTCTTCAAGAGTCAGGTGTTGCGAAACAGTAACAGTTGCCTCGTCTGAGAAATTGCCATAGTTGATGGTCAAAGCGCCTGAACCAGGATAAGCGGGAGTAACCTTCCAAGTGTTAGTGCCCTCAACACGCTCAAGGCTTAATATTGGGGTCTGGTCGGAAAGCGAAGGAATGCTGAACGTAATTTCGGCGTCATCGAGAAGAATACCAGCCGGGTCGGTTGTTACAGTGAGTATCTGCTCCTTGTCCTCGCAACCGATTGTGAAGCCTTCGATGCTAATGCTCGAAAGACCCTGTACGATTGTCACTTCAATCATAAGGTTGCCGGTTTGTTCCAACTCAGCTACGAAAGTGCCTTCATCATCGAAACCGCAAGCGGTAACAGTCTTTGAACCAGCGAGCGTAGTTGTGCCATAACCGGCGGCAATAAATCCGCTTGATGTAACAGCCGGTGCAACTACTGTAGTAACTGACGATTCCCATGTAAACTCGCTCCAATCCCATTGTTGTTTTGAATAAGTAGCTACATGAGTCTTAAGGTTGTCAGTAATATCCAAAGTATTCAAGTCTTCTATAGGAACACTGATTGACAGAGGCTCAAGCACACCTTCCTTAGAACCTGGAACGCCCTTAATTACCGTAACAGGAATTGACAATGATTCTTGTATATCAGGGTGTGTTACAGTAATTGTACCTGAACCTATATTGGCTGCGGTTGTTATCTCACCACTACCTTCATAACTAAGTGTGTTGAAAATCGCGTTGCCCTCGTCAGTTGTACCGCTAAAAGTATATGTAACAGTTGATTTGCCGTGGGTTGCATCGGCAGGGTCAATTTCATAAAGATATTCAAGGTATTGATTCATTTCAGAACCTTGAACCACCGTAATACCATTTGGATAATTAGCAGCCAAACGGGTGGCAAGTTGAATTACTGTCAATGTAATATCAACACCGGTGAGAGTGCCGGCTTCGTTATTGGCGGTTAACACGTATTCACCTACTTTGGTGGGTGTTACGCTTGTACCACCTTCAACAATTTCTATACCGGTTTCATCGCCACTCTTCAGAGTCCAAACAACCTGGTCGGTATAGTCGGCATCGGCATATTTACCAACTACATTGATAAGAGCAGCAAGTTTCGAAGTAGTTTCGCTATCGTTTACAGCTACTGTTAAAGCACCTGTGCTGCCATCTTTGAGCGTAATGGCAGCAATAGGGTTGTTAATTGCAACCGGTATCTCTGCCAGCACAGAATTATTTTCGGCATTGGTGCTGAATGAAACAAAGATGGCCTGGTTGAACTCTGACGGTTGATTTGGTTTCAATGCTGTCAGCACACCGTTTTCCACCTTCATGTAATCACTATAATTGCCTACACTGACATTATAATTGTCGGGGACATTGGCGCCTTCCGGCTCAAATACGAGGACATCCGACAGAGTAACATTGCCGTACACATCCATCGTGATTACGCCATCGCCTGTAGCTTTCACACCTGTTGGAGCTGTGAAAAGCAACGTGTGGCTACCTGAAGGATATCCTACAGTTTGGTCGCCACCGGTAAGTGTAATGGTTTCTGTTCCAGAAACTTCGTTAAGAGTGTACTCAGTATCGTCACCAACCTTGAGCGCAAAGCTGACAGTCTTACCGTTATCGGCGTCTGTTACCGGGATACGGAAAACAAAGACACATGCCGATGATGTGGTCTCGGTTGAATACGTGGCTGTTCCCAAACCACGGCATACCTCGCCAACAAAGGCACCGAGTTGAAAGCCTTCGGCTAAAGGTGCAACATTGATTCCGTCTTTGTCCTGTAAGGTCACATAGAAAACCGCCTCGGTAGAAGAGTTCCCTGACGAAACCGTCCAATCTCTCGCTTGGAGTGTTTGCCCGATTGCCATAAATGTAATGGCAAATAGTAGTAGTAATCTTTTCATTATTGTTCTTTTGTTTAAAGATTATTGAGAATATTTGTTATAGTTTCTTATGATTTACTGTCTCAGATTGTGGTACTTCAGCATCGTTTGCCCCGGGAACAACATTCCCCCTCACAAACAGATAGCTGATGCGTGAGCGTGATGTGGTGGTTACTGCCACGCGCTGAACGAAGGTTCCCGAGCGGTTGCGGGGATAGAATGTAACGAGCACCGAAGTAGTGTCGCCCGGTGCTAAAACTTTTGGAGTAAATTTTGCCTCGGTGCATCGGCAGCGTGGTGTTGCACCCACTATCGAGAATGGCTCGTTGCCGCCGTTGCGCATTACAAACCGGTGATTCACCATGCTGTCGCTCTCCAAAACAGCACCGAAATTATGCTCACGCCCTTTCACCCATTCGATTTCCGACTGGGCTTTTGCAGGACTGACTCCTACGGATATCAACATATCAAGAAGCACCATCACAATGGGCAGACAGTTCTTGATTAAGCAGAAGCACTTATTGTATTTTAAGACTTTTTTAATTGGCATTAGTGAAATATTGTTAATATGCAAAGATACAATTTTGAAGTACCAAAGAACTTGAAAATAGGAACACGCATCGGGTAAAATAGTTGAAAATAGGAACATGGTCACTAAATCCCAGCATTTTACGTGAATTTGTTCAGATATTCAAATTATAAATTGTAACTTTAATGCACATACTAAAAAAACCACGCAAAGAATAAATATTCAAATGACAGAATTGTTAAAAAATTAATACCAGCCATGAATATAGCCTCGTTTTATCGTAAAGCCTTTCTGCTTTTATTGTTCACTTTGTGTTATGGTAGAGCTTTTCCCGCAGCCGGTTCAATAGGGGAAATGACTATTCCTGAAATCCTGAGTGAATTTGACAAAACAGACAGCAACAAACAACGATTGTTGGCGAACCGCCTATTCGACATACTCAACGAAGAAAACTTTTTCGATGAGCCTTTCGCAATACCATCCAATTGGCCTACCGACTCATTACGGGCTGAAGTATGGTTGGCAGCCACTATATATTATTACGAAAAACAACAGTTCCGTGAAGCAGTCAACTACGGAAATCGAGCACTTCCCCTAATCATCAAAGGTGACAACACGCCCAAGATAACCGACTGCCTCAGCTATCTCTCGGCGTCGTATGCCCGCATATCCGATTATACCAATGCAATCAAGCTCGGCAAGAAACTGCTTGAAATCGACCGTGCTTCGGGCGACAAGAGTGCCATTAGCAGCGACTTGAGCAACTTGGCATTCATGTATATCCAATCCAATAGGCCAAAAGATGCCCGCAAATATATTATTGAAGCAATCAACAACAGCACCGCTGCCGGCGATTCGGTTAGAATGGCAATACAGATGGGCATGGCTTCAGAGATATTCCAAAATCTTGGCGAAAACGAAAAAGCACTCGAGTATTCTAACAAAGCTTACGAAATTGACTCCAATGCCGGACGAGAAGGCAAAGCGGCTATTAGGCTTTGTCAGATGGCGGCTGCTCAACTGGCAATGGGCAGAACGAACAGCGCCCGCGATAATCTGCTGAAAGCTCTGCCTATTCTGCACCGCACCGGCAACATTCAGTCATACAGCATTGCTTGCAACCAACTTGGCAAAATTGCTTTGGCAGACAATAATCCGGCTTTGGCAACCGAATATTTCAATAAGGCCCTTGATTTCTTTTGCAAAAGCGGCGATATGTTCAACGAGTCAAAGAGTCGTCAGGGTCTGTATGAAGCACTCAAGCCGTCGAATGTAAAGGCGGCATTAGCCCAACTTGAAAGGGTGTGTGTGCTCAAGGATTCGCTGTATCGCCACGAGATTCAAAAGACCACAAGTGAATATGCTGCAAAATATGAGAACGAGAAACTGAGCGAACAGCAACAGCAGCTCGAGCGCACGCTACAATATAAAAAGCGCGAGAATCGCATTGTTATCATTAGCGCAGCAATCATTCTTTTGCTTGCCGCGTGTGCCATTATTATGCTCATACGCCTTAACAGAGTGCGCCGTCAGCGTAACGAAATCCTTCGCCACGAAGAACAAAACCGCACTGCGTTCTTCACCAACATCACGCACGAATTTCGAACTCCGCTCACCGTAATTCGCGGAGCAACAAGTCATGCGCTCAAACATATCGATGACACTGACATAATCACCAACGACCTACAAGCAATAGCCAGGCACGAAAGCCGATTGCTGAACCTGATTAACCAACTGCTTGACATTGCAAAGCTGTCGAACGGTGGAGCACAAAAACTGCCATGGCGCCATGGCGATGTGTCGGGCTACATAACTATGCTGTGCGAAAGCTGTCGCCTGTATGGCGCCGACCGAAACATCGCGGTGGAATACACATCAGAGCCCGAATCTATCGCGATGGACTTTGTGCCTGAATACATCGAGCGCATTGTGATGAATTTGCTGTCGAACGCCATGAAATTCTCTCACTCCAATGGAGTTGTTGGCATACACACATCGGTGAAAGACAATAATTTAACGCTTACCGTACACGACAATGGTGTGGGCATCCCCGCCGATGAAATAAAGCATATTTTCAAGCCATTCCACCAGATTGCCAATGGCAGCAATCAAAAAGGTTCAGGGCTTGGACTTCCTTTAGCTGCCTTGTCGGCAAAAGCCATGAATGGAACCATAAAAGTGGAATCAGAGCAAAATGCGGGCACAACATTCATCGTAACGCTCCCTCTTGCCTCCACAGAATCGGTAAAGGAAACGTTCGATATCAAATCCTATCATCCAACAACGCCTGAATTCAACGGCTACAGCGCTCCTGAGAATGTATCGAAAGCCGACGACGACAGCGAATCGTACGCTACACGCGTGCTGATTGTTGAGGATACGCCCGACGTGGCAAAATATATTGCCGGGCAAATGAACCCAGCATTCAGCTATTACTTCGCCGCTAATGGCAAAGAGGGCTTAGCAAAGGCGGAGGAACTGGTTCCCGACATCATTATTGCCGATGTTATGATGCCCGAAATGGACGGTTTCGAGATGACAAGGATGATTCGCTCGTCGCAGTTGCTCGACCACATTCCCGTGATTATGGTCACGGCTCGTGCCACACACGACGACCGCATGAAAGGGCTTGAAGCTGGCGCCGATGCCTATCTCGAAAAACCTTTCCACGCTGATGAACTAAACATACGCGCAGAAAAACTCATGGAACAGCGTCGCCTTCTCCAACAGAAATTTGCCGCTTCGTTGGAGAACCTTCCTGCCAATAACAGCATTGAGTCCACCGAAATGCCGGCAGAACCTGCAACAGCTGAAGATACACTCACCGAGCGTGAACAGCACGACAAAGTTTTCGTTGAAAAATTTGTTGCCACAGTTGGCAATGCAATGTCAGTTGGCAAACTCGACTACGACGCCATAGCTGCCGAATTGGGCATCGGACGTGCGCAGCTGAACCGTAAGCTCAAGGCAATCACCGGAATAACCACCAAAGAATATATCTTGAAGTTGCGCCTGCTTAAAGCGAAAAATCTTCTTCTCACCACCGACCTCACTGTTGCAGAGATTACTTATCAATGCGGAATGGAGGACCCTGGCTATTTCAGCACCGTATTCCGCAAAACCGTAGGCGTTACGCCAATGGCATATCGTGCCGAATCTCGTAAGTCAAACGATAATAACTGAACCATTATGGAGAAACTTAAAGTCATACTAAGTCTGCTTGCAATCTTCGCTCTATCGTGCATCTCGCATGCTCAAAACATTAATATGCAGGCGCCTGCTTGGGTCAATCCTAACAAACCCGACCACAGCATTAACGAAGGCGGCTATGATGTCTACACAGTTTCAACGCAAAATCCAATCTTTCAGTGGACACCGCCAGTGGTTAGCGCTGCCCCTTCAGCCACTTATGCCTATGATTTACGCATAGTGGAACTCGTTGAAGGGCAACCTGTTGACTACCTTATGGCGAACGCACCTATTTTCTTCAAAAAGAATGGTCTGATTGTTCCACAATTTATTATTCCGGCAAACGTCATCAAGCTATTTTTGCCGAACCACCTTTATGCAGTGCAAGTCACAGCCAAACAAAGAACCACAGCCTTGCCGTTTGGCTCAAATTCAGCAGCTATTCCTCCAATACCGGGCCCGATAATGGTGTTTCAAGTGCAGGCACCCTAATTGCTGAATCTGCGTAGGCAATGTAGGGGCGTATCGAATACGCCCGGTATAGGTATGCCATGCGTGATGTCGACGCGTTGTGTTTTTGGGCGTATTGCGATACGCCCCTACAACATCGTATCGGGTCATCGGGCGTATTGCGATACCCTCCTACCTTCCAATCATCCTTTCTGCGCAAATCTGCGCTTTCTGCGAGAGATGCCTATCCCACCGATATTAACCGCAGAGCGGTTGCACACCCGGCTGCGATGGGCAACTTGCCTCACAGCATGCGCCAATGTTTTAATAAATCCATATTTGCATCATAAATTTCGAAATATCTATAAAAATATGTTACTTTGCAATGATTAAGATTTGATATATATGAACATTTATTAAATTACAAATCGTTTTTCTAAACCTTTGAACAATTATGAAAAGATTTTTGGTATTGTTTTTGGCAATGTTTTTGTGTATGCCGATGATGGTTCAAGCTCAAAACAAGGAACTTGAAAAGCAAGTTCCACAAAAAGGCACCGAAGCCTACGGCTACTACCAAAAAGCCATCACTGGCGATGCCGAAGCGCAATATTTATTAGGTAGTGAGTATGAAAAACAAAACAACTATGCGAGCGCTGTTTATTGGTATCGCAAAGCAGCTGAACAAGGTAACGCCTTAGCACAAAATAATCTTGGCTTTTGCTACGAAAAAGGCGAAGGGGTAACTCAAGATTACTCTGAGGCGGTGAAATGGTATCGTAAATCCGCTGAGCAAGGTGATGTATGGGCACAATCCAAACTTAGCGATTGTTACATAAATGGAAAAGGAGTGCCACAAGATCATGCTGAAGCAGCAATGTGGTTCCGCAAAGCGACTGAGCAATTTCAATCCATTCAGGGTTCCAACAAAAATTCCGGCAGTTCCAATGGTTCGCAAGCAAGCAGTAGCAGCCAACCGAGGAATAAATACAGTGATTTCACTGGCAAAATCCCTGCAAAAGGCACCAAAGCCTACGGCTACTACGATAAAGCCATCACCGGAGATGCCGAAGCACAAAATTCATTAGGCGTTGAATATTATAATTCAAAAGACTATGAAAGTGCAATTTTTTGGTGGCGTAAAGCCGCTAAGCAAGGCGATGCCGGTGCACAAAACAATCTTGGTGTATGTTATGAAAACGGTTACGGTGTAACAGCGAACTCCGCTGAAGCCCTAATGTGGTATCGCAAAGCCGCTGAACAAGGCAATGCCACGTCGCAATTCTCTCTTGGGTTTAACTATAAAACAGGAAATGGTGTAGAGCAAAACTACACAGAAGCCGTTAAGTGGTTTCGCAAGGCGGCTGACCAAGGTGAAGCTTTTGCACAATTTGGGCTTGGTGTCTGCTATGAACGCGGAGAAGGCGTAACTAAGGACATCACCGAAGCTGTGAAATGGTATCGAAAAGCGGCTGCACAAGGCAATGCCCTTGCGAAAGATAAATTGAAGAGCTTAGGTTACAGCGAATAAAACACTTGATTATGAAAACGAAATTAGTAATATTGCTGCTGCTGATGGGCTGGATGGGCTTGTCGGCACAGTTGCTGACGATGACGTCGTTCCAACCGTTGGAGAGCGACCTTATGGCAAACATCGCCGGCACACTTGATAAAGAGCAGGCTGAGTCGCCTACACCCAAGCCAAGCAGCAGCGGCAGCTCGTCGGGCAGTTCGCTGAAACTGTTCCCGGTGTGGGGCATCACTTTGGGCAATACCACCGTAAGCGATATGAAACGATTGGGCCATTCGGTTGAACCGCAAAGCAGCGGAGCGAGCTATTCGCACGTGCACGGCATACAGTTTTGGGACCACAGCAAAGATGGCATTTACGAGACCATCTATTTCACACATTACGACAACATTCCATCGGAATGGGAATCGCAGGGGTTGAATGGAAGTATGAGCTACAATGAGTTTATTCGTTTCTTCACTTCTCGCGGATTCACATATAAAGTAGAGAAAGAACCTCAAGTGAAAAAGTGGAAGAATCGAAACACCCTTTCGGCAGAGTTGATGTTCTATTCAAACGATGGCAATTACTCATTTGAGATAGATTTTAACTATGGCAATGACAATGGCGAAGGCTACACCGTCGACTCGAAGAATACGGCATATAGTTTCAGAGTAAAAGCCTTGAAGAATGTTCCGGCAGCAAGCGGCAGCAGCTACGGCAGTTCATCGGGAAGCAGAAGCTACGGCAGTTCATCGGGCGGTTCGTTAAAGCTGTTCCCGGTGTGGGGAGTAGACTTGGGTAAATCAACAGTAAGCGACCTAAAGGCGCAAGGCTACAATGTGGAAAACCGCAGCGACGGCGATAAATATTCGAGCATTCGAGGCATTCAGTGTTGGGATTTCAGCCACGATGGTCGTTTTGAAACCATGTATTTCACACATTACGACAACATTCCATTGGAATGGGAATCGCAGGGGTTTGTTAAGACAATGAGTTATAACGAGTTCATCCGCTTCTTCACCTCGAAAGGCTACACCTACCGAGTTAAGGAATCGCCCCAAGTGAAAAAATACCAGAACCGTAACACTTTGTCGGCTGAATTGGAGTTTACCTCAAGCGATAACCGCTATGTGATACGTATCGACTTCGATTATGGCAACGACAATGGCGAGGGTTACACTGTTGACTCTAAAAATTCGGCTTACAGTTTCAACATCAAAGCAAATGTCAACAATTAATAAACATTCAAAGTGTTTACTATCCCTCTGGGGTACAAAGGGACGACGAAAGTCGTCCTTTTTTTGTTGGTATTACGAGTTTGTAATACATCTGTGTCGAAGGTAATTTGGTAAAATACATTAAAGCCAACTAAAAATTGTGTGCTTTTGCTATGGGTTATTGTGAAGAAAGCAAGGTAATCAAATAGGGCTGATTATTTCAAATGGATTCAGTCCTAAATTTTTCAGTCGCATAAAACATTTTTTATCGGATAAAAAACAACCATTACTTGTGTAAATTTTACACAAAAATTTGTTTTTCAAAATATGTTTGTTATCTTTGTGGTGTAAGTCTAACGCAACAAATTATGGATAAGATAAATAAGACAGATGAAGAGTTGAAATACTGCTATAAATATCCGCATCCAAGTGTAACGACCGACTGTGTCATCTTCGGATTTGACGGAACAAAGATGAGAGTTCTTTTAGTGCAGCGAGGCATTGAACCCTACAAAGGGCGATGGGCTTTCCCCGGTGGTTTCATGAAGATGGACGAGAGTGCCGAGGATGGTGCGCTGCGCGAGTTGCAGGAGGAGACTGGCTTGGAGGGTGCATACATCCGTCAGTTCCATACCTTCACCGCTCCACAGCGCGACCCTCGCGAGCGAGTCATCACCATTGCATACTATGCTTTGGTGAGAATGCAGGAAGTGAAGGGTGGCGATGACGCTGCTGATGCCCGTTGGTTTGCGTTGGACGAAGTGCCGCAGTTGGCTTTCGACCATGACCAGATTCTCCGCAAGGCAGAGCAGGCGTTACGCCAGCAGATTCACTTTGAGCCTATTGGCTTTGAACTGTTGCCGGAGGCGTTCACCATCAAAGAACTGCAGAATCTCTATGAAGCAATACTCGATGTCCGTTTCGACCGCCGCAACTTCTACAACAAGATGAAGCGGCTGGAAATGTTGGAACAGATGGATGAGACTGTAAATCCGTCGCAGAAAAAAGAAGCCTTCCTCTTTCGTTTCAACAAAGTTAAGTACGATGAATTGAAGCAAAAGGGATTTAGATTGGAATTTTAGTGCAAACGAGGGCAGAGCATCAAGCTTGCCTGAATGCTATGCCGAGTGCAGCCGAAAATCAACATAATTAATTTTAACACAAAAACGAAAAGATATGTTTTTTATACAATTTCTGAAATGGCAGTCAACAAAATTGTCAGACATTAGTCAGGAAGCACCTGATTACACAACAGGTGAGACGAGACACGTCAGTTTCATTAACTGGTGCGGTCCTTCTTACATATATGCAAGTTTCCAAATTAACCGAATCGATTTGCCTTCAGGCAAGGACATAATATCTATTATGGTTGCTCACGAAGGAGATTGGTTAAGTGAAGAAGGAATGTCGTGTAATCCTCATTACAGACGATATGAGGATGTGCAGGAAGATTTGGGGAAAGGACTTATTTTCCGGCAGAAAGGATTCTCAGAAATTAACTGCAGGAGTCTTTTTCTCTTTGATATAGACAAGAAAAGTCAAAAGCACATACTTGCTGTACCAGCAACGGGTGAAGAGATATATTTTGAAATCTATGGTGTAGATACCAATGGGGACTTGGTGTTATTAGATAAACGAGAATTGTAAACAGGCCATGTTAGGAGCAATCATAGGCGACATCCTCGCAAAATATGAGCCTTTGATGAATAAGGTTGGTTAAGGAGACCGCAAAGCTTACGAAAATTACTTGCCGTTTGTGAAAGAGTTTGGTTCGGTGTAAAACTGATAGAATTTAGACCGTAACTTCGGTGGTATATATTCTCCTAAAGCATTATTGTCCCGTGAGGACGAACGTCATGGCTACGAGTTGATGGATTGTCCCAAATAGATTTTGTTCATATCTGTTTCAGGAATCAACTGTCCAGATTTGAAAGATGCCATTCATCTTGCTGACAACTTGATTGAGATAACTTTTTGAAACTTTTGCATTTCATTTGTGATTAAGGTGATAGTTCTGTGGTTACAAACACATCCTTTATTATCATAAATGGCATAAGTAATAATAATAACACAAAAGATATTGACTAAAACTATAACAGATGAAACATGAACAATACC
>JBJEKD010000022.1:0-37530 GCA_051878455.1 Muribaculaceae bacterium | reverse complement strand
TACATCGCGCCGCTACAACCTGCTACCCTTGCTTCGGTCAAGACCTGGGGGAGTTGACAAGGAGCTGGCCGTATAGGACTTACCCGACTGCAAAGGTAGGCATTTTTGCCGAATTAGCAAAATATCCTCATCATTTTTGCTCCCGAGCTACATCAAAACAATGCAGGCATGCACGCATAACACCCTGCATCATAACGCATTAACTCACGCCAAACAAAATCCGCATTTTTTGGCGGAGCAGCACGAAGCAGCCTTTTTCAAAGCCTCGGCGGAAGATGCCCGAAGACGATTAACCATTCATTTTAGGCGAAAAGGGGCAAGTTATGGCGAGATAGTGGCGAGTAATTGCACAAAAATTAGTAATTTTGCACGATTAAACGTAAACAAACCGACATGACATTTGTTGATACAATAACAGTGCTGCTATTTGTGGCAAGTGCAGTGATAGGCTACATGCGCGGATTGGTGAAGCAAGTCACCTCGTTGGTGGGATATATTCTTGGCATTATCGCATGCAACGTATTTGGCGACACCGCCACCGACATTCTTTTGACGGTGATGCCGAGCGCAGCCCAATGGCCGTTGGCAAGCGTCACCACGCATGCCGTGGCTGTGATAGTGCTATTCCTGCTCATCTCACTCAGCGTGCGCGTGGCAGGAATGTTTTTGCGCAGCGTGATTGGCATGCTGCATCTGGGCATAGTTGACAACATCGGTGGCTCGGCACTGTGCCTGTTTAAGTATTTCTTCATCTTCAGCATCTTGCTTAACCTGTGGCTGATGATTAATCCCACAAGCGAAACTTTCACCACACAGCACATACTTGGCAACCGTCCGTTTGTTGAAACCATCAATTTGGCGCCGCGCGTGCTTGGGGCGGAGTCGCTGCCGGGCGATTCGCTGAAAGTAATCACCCATGAGGCTGAGCAGATTGAGGCAGCCGAGCAGACCGCCGACAGCCTGATTTGACGGCAACGCGCCACCCAAATTCCAACAATGTGAAACAAAAACTGAAATATGAACAATAACGATATAATAAACCAAGCGGCTAACAACGAATATAAATACGGCTTCGTGACCGACGTTGAGACCCACGTTATTCCAAAAGGAATCAACGAAGATGTGGTGCGCTACATCTCGGCTTACCGCAACGAACCCGATTGGCTGCTTGAGTTCCGCCTAAAGGCTTACCGCCATTGGCTGACTATGAAGATGCCTCGTTGGGCTCACCTCAACATCCCGGAAATCGATTATCAGGCAATCAGTTATTTTGCCGCGCCAAAAACCAAGACCGACGACAAAAAGGAAATCAACCCGGAGATTAAAAAGACTTTCGACAAACTGGGCATACCTCTTGAGGAACAGATGCGACTGAGCGGAATGGCTGTCGACGCCGTGATGGATGCCGTGGGCGTTAAGACCATGTATCGCGAACGGCTTGCCGAACTGGGCATAATCTTCTGCTCGTTCAGCGAAGCGGTGAAAGACTATCCCGACCTGGTGCGACGCTATCTGGGCAAAGTGGTGCCTTACACCGACAACTTTTTCGCCGCTCTCAACTCCGCCGTGTTCTCCGACGGCTCGTTTGTCTACATTCCCAAAGGCGTGCGTTGCCCTATGGAACTCTCAACCTATTTCCGCATCAACGCCAGCGGCACCGGACAGTTTGAGCGCACGCTCATCGTTGCCGACGACGATGCCTATGTGTCGTATCTCGAAGGCTGCACAGCACCTATGCGCGACGAGAACCAACTTCACGCCGCCATCGTGGAAATCATTGTTGAGGACCGCGCCGAGGTGAAATATTCCACCGTGCAGAACTGGTATCCCGGCGACAAGGACGGCCGTGGCGGCATCTACAACTTTGTCACCAAGCGCGGTTTGTGCCGAGGCGACTTCTCGAAACTATCGTGGACGCAAGTCGAAACCGGCAGCGCCATCACCTGGAAATATCCGAGTTGCGTGCTCAAAGGCGACAACTCCACCGGCGAGTTTTACTCGGTTGCCCTCACGCGCAACTATCAGCAAGCCGACACCGGCACCAAGATGATTCATCTTGGCAAAAACACCCGCAGCACAATAGTGTCGAAAGGCATTTCGGCAGGGCACAGCCAAAACAGTTATCGTGGCGAAGTGAAGATTGTGCCGGCAGCAAGTAATTGCCGCAACTACACTCAGTGCGACAGCCTGCTGCTGGGCTCGACCTGCGGCGCTCACACGTTCCCCTATATCGATTGTCAGAACGACACTTCGATGGTGGAGCACGAAGCCACCACATCGAAAATCAACGAGGAACAGATTTTCTACTGCAACCAACGCGGCATCTCCACCGAGGACGCCGTGGGGCTGATTGTGAACGGCTACGCCAAAGAAGTGATGGCTAAACTGCCCATGGAGTTTGCCGTCGAAGCGCAAAAACTGCTTTCGGTGTCGCTCGAAGGCAGCATAGGCTGATTGCGACAAACATTTTTAATTTCATCAAACGAAACCCATAAGAAAAAAAACGAATAACGACATGTTAGTAATCAATAATCTTCACGCCAACATCGAAGGCAAGGAAATTCTTAAAGGCATCAATCTCACCGTGCGTCCCGGCGAAGTTCACGCCATAATGGGACCTAACGGCTCAGGAAAAAGCACCCTGTCGAGCGTGCTTGCCGGCAACCCCACCTACACCGTCACCGGCGGCAGCGTGGAGTTTTACGGCAAAGACCTCTTGGCACTTTCACCCGAGGACCGCTCGCACGAAGGGCTGTTCCTCAGTTTTCAGTATCCGGTGGAAATTCCCGGCGTGTCGATGGTGAACTTTATGCACGCTGCCATCAACGCCAAGCGCAAATATCTGGGACTCGAGCCAATCTCGGCAAGCGAATTTCTCAAACTGAAGCGCGAAAAGAGCGCATTGGTGGAACTCGACAGCAAATTGGCTTCGCGCTCGGTGAACGAAGGCTTTTCGGGCGGAGAGAAAAAGCGTAACGAAATCTATCAGATGGCTATGCTCGAGCCTCGCCTCTCGATTCTCGACGAAACCGACAGCGGTCTCGACATCGATGCTCTGCGCATCGTGGCAGGCGGCGTGAACAAACTCAAGAGCGAGAACAATGCCACTATCGTTATCACCCACTACCAACGTCTGCTCGACTATATCAAGCCCGACTTTGTGCATGTGCTCTACAAGGGCCGCATCGTGATGTCGGCAGGTCCGGAACTTGCTCTTGAACTCGAGGAAAAAGGCTACGACTGGATTAAGCAACAAGTCGACGGCAAAGAATAACATCATCAGGCTATCAAACCTCGCCTCCACGGTTTTCTTTCAACAGAACATTAACTTATGACTTCATTACAACAATATATCGACCTCTACAACGCCAACCGCGACGCCATCGAGCGCAACGCTCCCGACGCCATGAACGCCCTGCGCGCACAAGCATTGAGCGTGCTGCAGCACGAGCGTCTGCCTCGCCGCGGCGACGAGAACTACGAGGTGACCGACATCGAAAGCATGTTTGCGCCCGACTATGGCGTGAACATCAACCGAGTGGACCTTTCAGCCGACCCTGCCGAGGCGTTCCGCTGCGATGTGCCTAACATGAGCACGTGGATGTTCTTTTTCTACAACGACATCTTCCACGCCTCACGCAAATCGCCGTCGTTGCCCGACAGCGTGATTGTGGAGCCATTCACCGTGGCTGCCAAAAATCACCCCGAATTGCTGGCTAAATATCTTGGCTCGGTTGCACCAATGCAAAACGCACAAGTGGCGCTTAACACGCTGCTCGGTCAGGAAGGGCTGTTGGTGTATGTGCCTAAAGGCGTGGTGCTCGACCGCCCACTGCAACTGGTAAACATCATGAATGCAGGCGGTCCTATTATGGCTGTACGCCGATTGCTCATCGTGGTGGGCGAGCAGGCTCAAGCCACCATGCTGGTGTGCGACCACACCCAAAATCAGGAGCACTCGTTCCTGACTTCGCAGGTGGTGGAGATTGTGGCTGAACAAGGAGCGCAGTTCGACTACTACGACATCGAGGAATCGACCGCCAACACCAACCGCTGTAACCAGCATTTTGTGCGCCAAGCCGCCAACTCCAACGTGCTGCTCAACGCCATAACCCTCACCAACGGCACTACGCGAAACGACTTTGTGGTGAACGTCGACGGCGAAGGTGCCGAAACGCAACTCTACGGAATGGCTATCGAGGACGGCAAACAGCATATCGACAACCACACCCATATTGCCCATAACGCCCCACATTGCAACAGCAACGAACTGTTTAAATATGTGCTCGACGACAATGCCGTGGGCGGATTCACCGGCAGAATACTCGTTGCCGAAGGTTCAAGCAAGGTGGAAGCATATCAAGCCAACCGCAACATTGTTGTAACCGATACCGCTAAAATCTACACAAAACCGCAACTCGAAATCTACTGCGACGACGTGAAGTGTAGCCACGGCACTGCCATTGGACAACTCGACCAAGACGCAATATTCTATATGCAGCAACGAGGCATACCACTCGACCAAGCCCGCACACTGCTCATGCAGGCATTCATGAGCGACGTAATCGACAAAGTGAGAATGTCGTCGCTTAAAAACCGCTTGCAGCACCTTGTTGAGAAACGCTTCTGCGGACAGTTGTCGCAATGCTCCGAGTGCATGAATTCGTGCCGCGGTTAAAACAAACTAATCCAACCCACTTTAACTTAATGACAATGCAACAAATGGCTGAACCATTCGACATAGAAAAGATTCGCGAGCAATATCCCATACTGCAACGCACAGTGTCGGGCAAGCCGCTCATCTATCTCGATAACGCCGCCACCTCGCAGGTGCCGCGTTGCGTGGTTGAGGGCATCGAGCAGATGTACTACACCACCAAAGCCAACGTGCACCGCGGCGTGCACACGCTCTCGCAAGAAGCCACCGACATGGTGGAACTCACCCGCGAGAAAGTGCGCGCCCACCTCAACGCCGCATCCACCCGCGAAATCATTTTCACACGAGGCACCACCGAAGCCATCAATCTGGTGGCTAACAGTTACGGCGACCGTTTTGCTGATGGCGATGAGATTATACTCACCGTTATGGAGCATCACGCCAACATTGTGCCCTGGCAATTGCTGCAACGCAACAAACGCCTGAAAATAGCCGTTGTGCCCATCAATCAAGCCGGCGAACTCGACATTGACGCCTACGCCAATCTGTTCAACAGCCGCACTCGCTTTGTGAGCGTTGCCCATGCCAGCAACGTGCTTGGCACAGTGAACCCCGTGAAGCAAATCATCGACATTGCCCACAGCCACGGCGTGCCGGTGCTCGTCGACGGCGCGCAAGCCACGGCTCACATGAGGGTTGACGTGCAGGCTCTTGATGCCGACTTCTACGCTTTTTCGGCACACAAGATGTATGGACCATCGGGCGTTGGCGTGCTCTACGGCAAAGAAGCTCTGCTCGCCGACATGCCGCCCTATCAAGGCGGCGGCGAAATGATTGGCACAGTGTCGTTCGACGGCACCACCTTTGCCGAACTGCCGTTTAAATTTGAAGCCGGTACACCCGATTTCGTCGACATCGCTGCATTCAGCCGCACCATCGACTATCTGCAATCGCTCGGCATTGAAAACATCAGCACACACGAGCAATCGCTGCTCGAAGCAGCCACCGCAGGCTTGCAGCAAATCCCCGGAGTGACCATCTACGGCACTGCCGCTCACAAGCACTCGGTGCTTTCGTTCCTTGTTGACGGCGCCAGCAGTTACGACATTGGCATCGTGCTCGACAAGTTGGGCGTGGCAGTGCGCACCGGACACCATTGTGCCCAACCTTTAATGCGGCGTTTAGGCATTGAAGGCACGGTGAGAGCATCGTTTGCCGTCTACAACACCATGCACGAAGTGGAGCAATTTGTTGCCGCCACAGCCCGCGTGGCAAAAATGTTCACCCACAAATAGGCGCATATTGCCCACACTCAGATAAAAGAAACAAAAAGCGACGCAGCACCGATTATCAACGATATCTGCGTCGCTTATTTTTTATGTCGTTTTCACAAGAGAGTCAACAACTTATGCTCTCCCCCTCGATTGCTATGTGCCGGAGTTAACTGCGCACTTTGTCGACAGCCTCCTGAATACGACCGAAGATGGCATCAATCGAGCCAGTGCCCTCAATGGCAGCATATTTGCCCTCGTCGAGATAGTATTGCTTGAGCGGTGAAGTCTGGTTGTGATAAACCACCAAACGCTTCTTTATGGTTTCGAGATTATCGTCGCTGCGACCGCTCTCCAAGCCGCGCTTAATCAGGCGGTCAATCAGTTCTTCCTCTTCCACCTCAAGACCGAGCACAATGTTCACCTTAGCGCCACGTCTTTCAAGCATCGCTTTCAACGACTTGGCTTGCGGAATGGTGCGTGGAAAACCGTCGAAAATAACGCCCTCTTTAACGGCATCTTTGTTATCGTCGAGCACGCTGTCGAGTATGCTTATCATCAAGTCGTCGGGAATGAGTTTTCCCTCGCTGATATAAGCGTTGGCAGTTTTGCCCAGTTCAGTGCCACGCTTAATGTGGTCGCGCAACACATCGCCCGTTGAAATATGAAACAGATTGTACTGAGCAATCAATTTGTCGCTTTGGGTTCCTTTACCCGAACCCGGAGCACCGAAAATAACGATATTGAACATAACTGTAACGATTTTAGTTTTTTAATTCTTTACTTGTAATTTTATTTTGGCATCGCGTGTGTTTTCGATGGCTATAAGTCAGTGTTTCACATACTCAGGTTCAAATCGTCGGCATCTTTATCCTTGCTAAGGATGTATATGTCGCTCAAATTGCGAGCCTCGCCGTCGAGGTCAAGACCGTAACCGATAATGAATTTTGAAGGGATGTTGAAACCCACATAGTCGGGCAGCACTTGATTGATGATGCTGTTGGGTTTAAAGAGCAAAGTGGCAAGTTTGATGCTCTTGGGGTTATGCTCCACAAGCACATTCATCAATTCCGCCGCCGTGGTGCCGGTGTCCACAATATCTTCAATCACAATCACATTGCGTCCTTCAATATCTTCCTGCAAGCCCATCAACTGGCGCAATTCTCCCGAGGAACACATGCCGTCGTAACTCTTGTAGCGAATGAAAGTGATTTGCGAATGAGGCAGATTAACTTCGCGATAAAGGTCGGCTGCAAAAATAAATGCGCCGTTCAACACGCAGATAAACAACGGAGCATCGTCGCCGTCGAGGTCGTCATTTATTTCCGCTGCAACGCGTTTCACCTGCGCTGCGATTTCTTGCCTGGTTATGTAAGGCTCAAATTCAAGCCCCTGTAATGTGATTTTTTTCATCGGCTCACGTTCTTTGTTTATACTTATTCACAAAATTATAAAAGTTTGCTCGCTGTTGCAAATATTTATTGCCTTTCGTTCACGAAAAAAACGCTTTTCAACTCAATTTTGTAGAGTAATCGACCATTATTTTCACGCTCTGTTCTTTAGGCTCGTCGGCAACTCGCTCGTTGGCAAAATGCCACCCCTCACAAATTATTATTAAGCCGCAGCACGTTTTGCCGTTAATTATTATTATTTTTGCCGTACAAAAGTGAGCATATTATTTTGAATAATCACACAGAAAAATTTTCGCACAATGAACTTGCTACGAAACCTTTGCACCAGTCAACCTCTGTTTGCCAACAAACGCTTTCCCCGAGTGATAACCACAATGCTGTTCTGCGGACTGTTTTCGCTGACGCTTGCTGCCGCAGTACAGAGCAGCCAAGAATCTGTTTCAGAACCTCAAAAGGTGGCTGTGGTGGTCACCGAGGACCATAGCACCGATTTCGACATAAACAACGTAACTATAATCGGCACTCTGGCATTTTTGATTTCGCTGGGTTCGCTATTCTACACCTATCGTTCCTACCGCTCGCAACGAAGCACCGAAACCAACACCAGCAACGTACCAATCGAGCATCAACGCAACAAGTTCAAAGACCTCTCGCGCCACGGGTATCGCAACCTGGTATGCACATTTGCTGCAGCCATCAAGTTTTTCGACCCCGACAACGGCGAAGAACAGCATCGGCGCACCTACCCCTCAGAGAGCAACCTGTACAAACTGAAAGTGCAACCCGAAGACGTGGTGATGGAAATCAACTCGGCATTGGCGTCATCGGTGTCGGAACTGAGGCTGCTGCTCCGCAACTACAACATTGAAATAGAGGTGGCTTCGCTTCACATCTCGAGGCAGAACATCATCAACAGCGCCATATATCAAGATTTCGACAACCTGCTGTTTAAACCTCTCTATCTGGTTAAACGCGCCTATAATTTGGAAAACGACTTGGTCACTCTGTCGTCGAAAAAGAAAAAGGACAACAACATTATTGGAGAACTGCGGCACCGCACTATGTGCACAATCGTTATGGAGCATTTCTCGAAAATAAAAACCGGGCTCAACAATTTCATGAACAGGCCAGAACTGCACCGCCACATCGGTCTGCTCGACGCTTCGGGCGAAACCCATTTCCTTGGAGTGGACCACACCGACGCCCTCAACCGTTCAATGCGCTTTCTTTTTAGCGTTAACAACATCGATGCGCTCAAAGCCGACTCGCCCTATGTTTTGCAGTTTGCAAAAACAAAGGAATCGAAAAATTCCTCCAAAGTGTCAGGAAACACCATCACTTATGAATTAATAAAATCCGAATACGACAATCTTAGCAAGAACATTTCGGACATCTTGAGCGTTATCAACAACATCAAAGACAGCCACCCCAAAGTTTATAACAAACTGTCGGGCTACGAGGCTATGGTGAAAGCGTTCCAATCATCAATGAGCATCAACTTTGTTGAGTTTTTCTATATCGCATTGCGCTTAGATGCCATTGTTGAACTACGCAACATTGGCATGGTGAACTATTAATTTGACAAGCAACACAGCGAACATCATCAGCCCGGCGTGAGTTGTTACATAAAAATTGTGCCGGCAAGGTGAGGCTGTTATGTTGTAAATCAAACAAAAAACTCGTATTTTTGCATCTTGTAAGCAACAACACAAATTCCTCCACACACATTTGGTGTGAAGTATATGCAAAACAATGTGTTTATTTGAACAACAAATATGAAGATTTTCACTACAAAAGAGATACGCGAGATTGACAATTATACGATTGAGCACGACGGTGTGGAAAGCCTTGTGCTGATGGAACGAGCCGCCTCGGCTGCTGTGGGCGAGATAGTGTCGCGCTTCAGTCCGGGCAAACGCATTGTGGTGTTTGCCGGTTCAGGCAACAACGGCGGCGATGCGCTCATTGTGGCACGCAAACTCTACGAATTAGGCTATAACCCTGAAGTGATATTGTTCAATGTTCGCTCGTCGCATCTGTCGAGCGGATGTGAGCAATGCCGCAACGACCTTTTGGAATTGGGCGGCATCAACTTCACGGAAGTGGTGGGCACGTTCACTCCCCCCGAACTTGGCAGCGACGATGTGGTTATCGACGGATTGTTCGGCACCGGACTGCGCACACCCATCAATTCGGGTTTTGCCGCACTTATTCGCTACATCAACGAAAGCGGCGCCTACACCATTGCCATCGACATTCCTTCGGGCTTATGCGGCGAATGGAACAGCGGCACGCCCCGCAACAACATCATTCGGGCGCGCCTCACTTTGGCTTTTCAGTTTAGCCGATTGGCATTCTTTTTCGCCGAAAACGCCGAATTCATAGGCGAAGTGAAGGTGCTCGACATCGAACTGAGCCCCGAAGCCATAAGCAAGACTCGCAGCGATTTCTATTTGATTGAACACGACGACGTTCGCGGCATGATTAAGCCGCGAGGACTGTTCGTAAACAAATACGATGCCGGCACAGCATTTTTGGTGGCTGGCAGTTACGGCATGGTTGGAGCAGCGATTTTGGCTTCGCGCGCAGTAATGCGTGCCGGAGCGGGATTGCTCACGGTGCATGCTCCGCAATGTGCTTTCCAGCCTATGCAAACGGCGGTGCCCGAAGCACTGTTTGAAGTCGACCGCAGCGAATGGTTCACCACACGCATCGACGTGAACCACCGCTATGGTGCTGTGGCGCTGGGTCCGGGAATGGGCACCAACGAAAGCACTATCGAAGCGCTCGACTTGTTCCTCAAAAACTGTCACCAGCCTGTGGTGCTCGATGCCGATGCACTGAACTGCATCGCCAAGCGCCCCATGATGCTCCGCAACATACCCATCGGCTCGGTGCTTACGCCCCACGCCGGCGAGTTCGACCGTCTGTTTGGAGCGCACGCCACACAAGAGGAGCGTTTGCTTAAAGCCATCGAGGTGTCGAAACTCTACGGCTTCACAATAGTGCTCAAAGGCCATTACACCATGACGGTGCGCAGCGACGGCAAAGTGTATATCAACTGCTCGGGCAATCCCGGCATGGCAACAGCCGGCAGCGGCGACGTGCTCACTGGCATCATTGCCGCTTTCATCGCTCAAGGTTATGCGATGGATTGGGCAGTGGTGATGGGCGTGTATGTACACGGTTTGGCAGGCGACTTGGCTGCCGAACAACACGGCGAAATAAGCATGACGGCAAGCGACATTGTGGACAACATCGGCAATGCCATTAAAGGCATTACGGCTGCCCGCGGCGCAAAATAAGCCACCTTTGCCCCACACCGGATTGTGTGAGCAACTCAAAGCGGAATTAATAATTATAAGCAACAAACAGGTATTCAAACTAAAACATTAAATATGAAAATTCAAGGATTGATTCTCGCATCACTTGCAGCATTTGCCATCACAAACACTGCAAATGCTCAATCAACACAAAAATTCACTGCTGCCAAGCATAACGAATACGGATTGACCTACAGCCTGCCTATCACACATGTGCGCGTGACCGTAGAGGCTGAAAAAACCGTAAAGAAGGCTGGTCCGTACTATCAATACGCAAAGAAATATCTGGGCACCGACGACGTGGTGACCGCCGACAGTCAAGAATGGACATTAAAGGACATCGAAGTCAGCACTTTTGGTGTGCCCGACCCCGACAATCAATATCTGATGCAGTTCAAGCCGGGAACCAGCGTGTTTGTAATGAAGTCGGAAGACGGCTTGCTGCTTTCGGTCAATGCCGAGAATGTGCAGGTTCCGCGCCAAAAGCGCAAAGCAGTTGAGCAAAACGCTTCAGTGCTCGACAACAACGCCTATTCCCAAGCCTTGCCGGGCGAACTGCTTGTGAGCGCATCAACAGCCAAACGTGCCGAAATTGCCGCTCAGCAAATCTACAAGATTCGCGAAAGCCGAACCAACTACGCCACCGGCGAAGCCGACCAGATGCCGCCCGACGGCGCTGCCATGAAGCTGGTGCTTGAACAACTCGACGCTCAAGAAAAAGCCCTCTGCGCCCTGTTCCTCGGAACCGTGCAGCGCAGCACCGAAATCAAGGAATTCACCTTTGTGCCCGACACCGTCGACACCACCAACCAAGTGGTTATGCGCATCAGCGACACCAACGGAATGGTTGATAGCGACGACCTCAGCGGCGAACCGCTGTATGTGTCGATGACGGTGCTTGAACGAGCCGAATTGCCCGTCGACGACAAGGGTATCACAAAAAAATTGCCTAAAGGTGCCGTGGTCTACACAATGCCGGGCAAAGCACAATTCACATTCAACTATGCAGGCAAAAAGGTTGCACAGCACACTTTCGACGTGGCTCAACTCGGTGTTGATTTCGGACTCGACCCTGCTCTGTTCAGCAGCAAGAAAGCGCCTTCCTACGTTAAGTTCTATCCCGAAACCGGGGCTATAAAAGAAATTGGCGAAGCCTTCATCGAAGAGCCCGAAGGCAAATAATTAGGCAAATCGCTCAACACACACTCTCAACCCCATTTCACGCCGGCAACCATAATTGCCGGCGTTGTTTATTTATCCCACGTCGGGCTGCCACTTTATTTCAGATTAGCCCAAACTCCCCCCCTATCACATCAAAAAACTAACTGTCACACCATTATAAAAACGGCACAATTCGCACAATTTTCCATTTTGTTGGTCAATTCTTCCCATTATGTCGAATAAATGTATTACCTTTGCACCCGAAAACAATTTAAGGTATAATTTATAATGAAAAAAAGTATTTTAGGTTTAGCAATGGCTGCCCTTAGCACGTTCTCAATCACAGCAGGCGGCTTGCTTACAAACACGAATCAAAACGCAGCATTTCTCCGTCAACTTAGTCAAGAAGCCATCATCGATATCACAGGTGCTTACATGAATCCTGCCGGTATTGCATTTCTCAGCAACGGCTTCCACTTGAGCCTTAACGTGCAAGGCGCAACTCAAGACCGCGACATCACCACCACTTTCCCACTTTTTGCCTACAACGTAAACAATCCGTCGGCAACCCATAAGTTTGAAGGTGAAGCCAAAGCACCGGCTATCCCAAGTTTCCAATTTGCATACGTTCACGACAAATGGACCATATCGTCAACATTTGCTTTGATAGGTGGCGGCGGCAAGTGCGAGTTCGACAACGGCCTCGGCACTTTCGAAGCCCTTTATGCCAGCCAAATCTATTCATCGGTGACCACAGCACTCAACCAAGTTAACCAAATGGCTAACCAGATGTATGGCGTGCCAGGCACCTTGGCATTTGGCGGTTACAGCATCAACTCCTACATGAAGGGTCGCCAATATTTCTTCGGCCTCAGTCTGGGCGGTTCATACAAAATCACCGACAATCTTGCAGCCTTTGTGGGCGTGCGTGGTGTGCTTGCCAACTGCAACTACAACGGTTGGGTTGAAGACGCTTCGGCTCGCATCGTGGCAGGAACATCGCCAGTAGATGCACAACTGCTTCCTGTTGTTCAGGCACAAGTTGACGAGCAACTCTCAAAAACCGACATTTCGCTAAACACCGACCAGTCAGGTTTCGGTTTGGCTCCTATTATCGGTATCGACTGGAAAATTAACGACCAATGGAACGTGGCAGCAAAATATGAGTTCAAGACTCGCATGCGCCTCAAAAACAAAAGTGAGATGAACGATTACGCAGCCGCCCTTTCGCAAACTAATGCCGTGCTCGGTCAGTTTGCCGACGGTTCAAAGGTGGCTTCCGACATGCCTGCATTCTTCTCGGTTGGTGCACAATACTCTCCAATCAGCAGCCTGCGCTTCAATGCCGGTTATCACTTCTACGACGACTGCCACGCCACCCAATACGGCGACAAGCAGGACCTCGTTGACGGCGGCACATTTGAGGTGCTTGCCGGTGTGGAATACGACATCTGCAAACTCATCACCGTGTCGGCTGGTTGGCAAACAACCAACTACGACCTCAGCGATGAGCACATGAACGACCTCAGTTTCACCACTTCGAGCAACAGCGTAGGCGGCGGTATTCGCATCCACGCCTCTCAACGCACAAGCATCGACCTCGGTTATATGCAGACATTATATAAGAGTCGCGATGTGGCAACACAAACTGCTGCCGGCATCAAAAACGACCATTATTATCGCACCAACCGCGTGTTTGGCGTTGGCGTGAACATCGCATTCTAATGGTTTGGTTAAACTAATCAACATAGCAAGTTTCAGTTACGGGAAACAAAACTGAATTTCAATCAACAGATAATGATTATTATGAGAGGGTCCACATTGTGAACCCTCTCATTTTTTTTCACTATTCATTCACCCTTTTTTTCACAAGTGAGCGATTGGGGGGGCTGTTTCGTTTTTTCAGTGCTTATTCATCATATATCAAATTTTTTAACTATCTTTGATTTTGCTAACCAAATTAAGGCTTAACTGCTAACAAAATTCATAATTGAGTTCTGAACCTTTTACGCAAACCCATAATAAATCTATTATTATATGAAGATAAGCCAACTCATTATTGCCCTGTGCCTCTGTCCCGTGGCAGTGAATGCGCAGTCGTTCCCTTCGCAGAAAATCTATCCTGCAAAAAAGGAAATCTACCACAAAGGCTGGATTGATTTTAACAAGAACGGAGTGAAAGACATCTACGAAGACCCTTCGCAACCTATCGACGCCCGCGTTGCCGACTTGCTTTCGCAAATGACCGTGGAAGAAAAAACTTGCCAATTGGCAACACTCTACGGCTATCACCGCGTGCTTGCCGACGACCTACCAACTGCCGGATGGAAAGACGAGATTTGGAAAGACGGAATTGCCAACATCGACGAGCACCTCAACGGACTTGCCCGAACAAAGTATTCCTACCCTTACAGCCTTCATGCACGAGCCATAAACGAGGTGCAACGCTGGTTTGTTGAGCAAACCCGTTTAGGAATCCCCGTCGACTTTTCTAACGAAGGTATTCACGGCTTGAATCACGACCGCTCCACTCCTCTGCCGGCACCAATCACCATTGGCAGCACTTGGAATAAGCAACTGGTGCATCAAGCCGGATTGATTGTGGGAAAAGAAGCCAAGGCGCTGGGCTACACCAACGTGTATGCCCCGATTCTCGACGTGGCACGCGACCAGCGTTGGGGACGTGTGCTTGAATGTTACGGCGAAGACCCCTATTTGGTTACCGCCCTCGGCGCTGCCATGGTTGAGGGTATTCAGTCGAACGGCGTGGCATCAACGCTGAAGCATTATGCCGTTTACAGCGTGCCTGTGGGCGGCCGCGACGGATATTGCCGAACCGACCCTCACGTTGCCCCACGCGAAATGCACTCAATCCACCTCTATCCCTATCGCAAGATTGTGAAGAAACTTTCGCCGATGGGCGTGATGAGCAGTTACAACGACTACGACGGTGTGCCCGTGAGCGCAAGCCACTATTTCCTCACCGAATTGTTGCGCTGGGAATACGGTTTCCGCGGCTACATTGTATCGGACAGCGAAGCCGCCGAATTTCCGTTCTCCAAGCACCGCGTGGCTGAATCGATGGAAGAAGGCTATCGCCAGATTATTGAAGCCGGCATGAACGTGCGCACCAATTTCACTCAGCCAAAGAACTTTATTTTGCCAGTGCGCAAACTCATTGCCGAAGGCCGTCTGCCAATGGCTACCGTCGACCGCAACGTGGCTGATGTGCTGCGTGTAAAATTCTGGCTTGGGCTCTTCGACCAACCTTATGTTGAGAAACCCGACGATGCCGACAAGATTGTTGCCGATGCTTCATCGCACGATTTTGTGAAACAAATGGCGCGCGAGTCGATTGTATTGCTCAAAAACCTCGACAACACACTCCCGCTGCAACGCAATTCGCTTAAACGAATATTGGTTACCGGTCCGCTTGCCACCGACACCACTGCCTACATAAGCCGCTACGGCTCTCGCAACCTGAAGGTGACAAACGTGCTGCAAGGAATACGCAATCTTGCCGGCGACGGCATCACCGTCGACTATGCCAAAGGATGCAATGTGGTTGATGCCACATGGCCCGAAAGCGAAATCATCCCCACTCCGCTCACCAAAGAGGAACAGGACATGATTGACCAAGCAGTGCGCCAGGCTGCCGATGCCGATGTGGTGATTGCCGTGGTGGGCGAAGACGCTCGCCGATGCGGCGAAAACAACTCTCGCACCAGCCTCGACCTGCCGGGTCGCCAATCGAAACTGTTGCAAGCACTGCACGCAACCGGCAAACCGGTAGTGATGGTGCTCATCAATGGTCAGCCGCTCACCATCAACTGGGAGGACCGCTATCTGCCTGCCATAGTGGAAGCATGGTTCCCAAATGCGTGGGGAGGAAACGCCGTTGCCGAAGTGCTCTTTGGCGACTATAACCCTGGCGGCAAACTGCCAATCACTTTCCCTCGCACTGTTGGTCAAATCGAATATAACTTCCCATTCAAGCCTGCCGGACATGCCGGACAAGCCGACTGGGGCGACAACGGTGCCGGAAAAACTTCGGTGTTTGGTGCTCTCTATCCTTTCGGTTTCGGACTCAGTTACACCACCTTTGAATATAGCAACCTGCAAGTGTCGCCCACAAAAGGTCACACCGGCAGCGACATCAACATTTCAGTCGACGTTACAAACACCGGCAAAATGGCTGGCGACGAAGTAGTGCAACTCTATTTCAAAGACCTCTTCAGCAGCGTTACCGTCTACGAACTGCAACTGCGTGGCTTTGAACGTGTGCATCTGCAACCCGGCGAAACTCGCACCGTGCATTTCACACTTCATCCCGACGACCTCGAACTGCTCGATATCAATATGCGCTGGACCGTTGAACCTGGCGACTTCAAAGTGTGCATCGGCACAAGTTCGGAGGACATCAAACTCGAAAAGCAATTCACATTGGAGAAATAGGACATTATTCAATATATTTTTAATTACATTACCTTTCTATGAAACTAAAACTCATTAAACACGTGTGCTGCGTTGCTGCCATAGGCATCGCATGCAGCACTTCGGCTCTCTGGGCTCAAACACCAACCTACACCCCAGCACCCGAAAACCTCGAAGCACGAAAACAATTCCAGGACGACAAGTTCGGCATCTTCCTGCACTGGGGCATCTATAGCATGTTGGCACAAGGCGAATGGGCTATGACCAACCAAAACCTTAACCGCGACGAATACTCCAAACTGGCATCGGGATTCTATCCCTCACGCTTCAACGCCCACGACTGGGTGGCTGCCTTCAAGGCTGCCGGCGCACGCTACATCTGCATCACTTCGCGCCACCACGACGGATTCTCGATGTTCCACACCAAACAGTCGCCTTACAATATTGTTGATGCAACGCCATTCAAGCGCGACATCCTCAAAGAAATTGCCGACGAATGTCACAAGCAAGGCATCGCGCTCCACATCTACTATTCGCACCTCGACTGGTATCGCGAGGACTATTATCCTCTGGGCAGCACTGGCCACGGCACTGGCCGAAAGAACCACGGCGAATGGAGCACCTACTATAAGTTTATGAACGACCAACTTGCCGAACTGCTCACTAACTACGGCAAAGTGCGCGCCATCTGGTTCGATGGATATTGGGACAAGAAAGATTTCGATTGGGGGTTGCCCGAACAATATGCCCACATCCACAGCATCCAACCCGGCTGTATGATAGGAAACAACCACCACATCACCCCATTTGCCGGCGAAGACTTCCAGATGTTTGAACGCGACCTGCCAGGCGAAAACACCGCCGGTCTTTCGGGACAGGAAGTGAGTCGTTTGCCGCTCGAAACCTGCGAAACTATGAACGGTATGTGGGGGTATAAAATCACCGACCAAAACTACAAGTCGACAAAAACCCTCATACACCTGTTGGTGAAAGCCGCCGGACGTAATGCCAACCTGCTTATGAACATCGGCCCGCAACCTAACGGCGAACTGCCTGCCACAGCGCTGCTGCGCCTTAAAGAAATGGGCGAATGGCTCAACCGATATGGCGAAACCGTCTACGGCACACGCGGCGGACTTGTTGCTCCTCACGACTGGGGTGTGACAACCATAAAGGACAACAAACTCTATGTTCACATTCTCGATTTGAAGGACAGCGAACTCTATTTGCCTCTCACCGAACGCATTGCCAGCGCAAAACTGTTTAGCGACGGCACGCCGGTGAAATACACCGTCACCAAGCAAGGCATTGTGCTCAATATTGGCGAAATTTCTGCCGACGAAATCGACCACATTGTGGAAATCACTCTCAAAAAGTAACATCTCGCTCTCTCCGCTCTACAAGGCGAGTTGACAAGGTTCTGCCCCACAGGCAAAGCCAAGTCAACTTGCCTTTTTTGCTGCGTTCGCCCTCAACCCGCCGCGTGCAACCGCACGAGGCAGTTGGCAATTCTCATCCCGAATAGTGACACATTCTATCCCTAATGGCGACAGGCTATCTCCCCGAAATATGCCACGTTTGCTCCTGCCAAAACGAACAATTGTTGGTGGAAATTGACCAGCGGGCATTTTGAACAAATGCCACATTCTGTTGTTATCTTTGCAGAGCGGTTTTTGAGGGCGATTTCAACCGCCGTTTTTCCTCTCGATAAACCACAAAATCGCACTCAACAGTCTTATTACAATTAAATTATTTCAAGTTAAGCAAATGAACAAAACAATTATCAAGATTATGACACTCACCTCAATGGCATGGATTGGAGCCATGTCGGACGCCGATGCCTGCACAGGCATCACTCTGCACACTCTCGGTGGCGAAACCGTGCCGGCTCGCTCCATAGAATGGGCAGGGAACGACCTCGAAAGCAAATACGCAATAGTGCCACGTCACCACAAAATGCAGTCGATGGTGCCAGGCGGCGAAATGAAAGGCTTGACATTCACGGCTCGCTACGGGTTTGTGGGTCTGGCTGTACAGCAACCCGAATTTGTGGTTGAAGGGCTCAACGAAGCAGGGCTTTCGGCTGGACTTTTCTACTTCCCGGGCTGCGGCGAATACGAGCCTTACAAGGCTGAAAACAACTCATCGACGGTGGTCGACCTGCAATTAGTGTCGTGGATTCTGAGCCAGTTCTCCACCATCGACGATTTGAAAGCGGCAATTACAAAAATCCACATTACCAACATCGACCCTCGCGCCGGCACTGTGCATTGGCGCATCACCGAGCCAAACGGCAAGCAGGTGGTGCTTGAAATTGTGGATGGAAAACTACAGTTTTTCGACAGCACAGCCACCGGTGTACTCACCAACTCTCCGGGTTACGAATGGCATCTTGCCAACCTCAACAACTATGTGAATCTGCGCACCGGCGTCAGCGCTACACAGAAATTAGGCAATCTGGAACTGCGCTCATGGGGCGGTGGTAGCGGCATGCACGGTCTGCCGGGCGACATGACTCCCCCATCGCGTTTTGTTCGCGCAGCCTTTTTCTCGCTCAACGCACCCGCGCAGCCCACCGCCGAGAAAAGCATCACACAGGCTTTCCACATCCTCAACAACTTCGACATCCCCACTGGCATACAGTTTGCCCCGGGCGACACCGTGCCCGACATCCCCAGCGCTACGCAATGGACTGTGGCAAGCGATTTGTCGAACCGTCGCATCTATTACCGAACAATGTACAATAGCAACATCCGATGCTTCGACTTGAAAACCATCGATTTCGGCAAAGTGAAATATCAGTGGCGAGCACTCGACGAACAGAAAACACAACCAATCGAGGTGATACGAATCAAATAAAGCGGCTTCGACCCTGAAGGTGAGCCGCACCGACATTGATTAAAAGCAACAGAATGGAGGCAGAAAAAAACATCTGTCTCCATTCTGTTTATTTCATTATAGCAAGCCGTTAGCGTCGCGAAGCGATATATTGCGTGGGCGTCATACCCGTTTGGCGTTTGAAAAACTTGGTTAAGGTGGCTTGGTCGGGGAAAGCGAATTGCTCAGCCACCTGCTGCACAGTCTTGCCCGAATAAACCAGCGAATTTGCAATCTGCCCGGTGAGCGTGAAGCAAATCCACGAATATGCCGTGCGACCCGAAATTGCCTTTACAATGCGATTGAGATACTGCGGTGTGACACACAGTTTGCCTGTATAGTAGGTCACATTGCGGTTGTGAGCCACATTGTAGGGCAGCATCTTGGTGAAGTTCACAAACAACTGCATGCGCCGCCCCTCATTGCCAAATCCGCGAGGGGCTGAAGCCGACGACGACGAAATGAGCCAATTCGACAAATCGAGCAAGAACATCCATGCTGCACAATTCACCATCTTTGAGCGGAACACATGCGACTGGTCCGACAGGCAATAGCCAACCTGACTCATTCGCGTGCTCAAAATGGATGCTATCGACGAATCGAGATTGATGATTGGGTTGCGACGCGATTTCACGAGGAAGAACACCGGTATAGGCGGTTGATTGCCCAACAAACGAAACAAAAAACTGTCGGTGAAAACAATCACCGTAGCCCTGGTGTTCGACGTTGCGCTCAAAGGCGTAAAACGCGAGATGTCGAGCAACGTGGCAAACTGCTTTTGCTCAACGCGATGAGTCAACCCGTCGCACTCACATTCCACGCAGCCTTGCCACACTGCCACATGGGCAATAAGACGATTGTCGTCAATCTCAAGCGCATAAGGCAAAAAGGTTGCACTCGAGTCGATGTTCCAAAACATAACGCCGCCATCAGAGTCGGCAATAGCGTTTGGCAATAATTGGGCATAATCGTTTATGTTCATTGTAGTAGGTGTTGGTTATGATTAATGTAATGCTACTTTAATCCAGCATTATTAACCTGTTTGTTTACCGTGTAGCCGACAATGGCAATTTCGCCTTGTCAGGCTTTGTTTTTTGCAAAATTATAAAAATGGTAATTACCTCAAAACACCGAGAAGAAAAAATTTATCAGAACATCAATTTTTAGGTTTCAATAATGGCAAAAATGGTTTCAAAACCGATTAAAGCACTGTTATTTTCAGTTAAATGTTTCAAAATTGACAAATTTTGTTTAATCACCTTGAGATGTCACTTGCCAAGCGGTAAATAATTTTGCCGTCAAAATAATTAGAACTGAAAAATCGGAAAAACGTATGACGAACAAAACAAGTGAAAAAACCATTATTGCAGCATTGGCAATGTGCATGGCGGTAGCATCGTGCAGCACCGGCAACGCACCGTTGCCAGGCGAAACCCAAGCCGACTTTATCACGGTTGACACCGTGAGCCGAACAGTGTGGCAAACCTATTCTGCCTCGCTAAAGGGGCGACAAGATGTCGACATCTACCCGCAAGTGTCGGGCACAATAGTGAAAATGTGCATCAACGAAGGCGCCAAAGTGAACAAAGGCGAAGTGCTGTTCGTTATCGACCAAGTGCCTTACAAAGCAGCCGTGGAAACTGCATCAGCCGACGTAAAAAGTGCCGAGGCGGCAGTGGAGAATGCTCAAATCACTGCCGACAGCAAGAGCGACCTGTGCAAGCAAGGCGTGGTGAGCGACATCGACCTGCGCACATCGCTCAACAATCTGAATCAGAAAAAGGCACTTTTGATGCAAGCAAAAGCATCGCTCGTCACCGCTCAAAACAATCTCAACTACACCGAGGTGAAAAGTCCGGTGAGCGGAAATGCCGGCATGATAGCCCATCGCGTGGGCGCGCTGATAGGGCCTTCGATGAGCAAGCCGCTTGTAACCGTGTCGGACAACAGCGAAATGTATGCCTATTTTTCAATGACCGAAAAGCAAATGCTTGCCCACACAGCAGGCGGCAACAGCCAATCGCCATTCGCTCCTGAATTGGAATTGCAACTCGCCGACGGCAGCATCTACAGCCACAGCGGACACATCGATGCCGTGAGCGGACTTATCGACGCCTCAACCGGTGCCGTGAGCGTGCGTGCTGTGTTTGCCAATCCCGACGGCACACTGCGCAGCGGCGGTCAAGCACTGGTGCGCGTGCCGGTGAGCCGCAAAGGCTGCATTGTGGTGCCTCAGGAAGCCACCTTCGAGATACAAGACAAAGTGATGGTGTATCGCGTGATTGACGGCAAAACCAAAGCCACCGAAATAGGCGTTCTGCCAATCAACGACGGCAAGGAATACGTTGTTGAAAGCGGATTGACTAAAGGCGACGTGATTGTTGCCAACGGAGTGGGACTTATGCGCGAAGGCATTGCCATAAAAGAGAAACAAACCAAGAAATAAACAGCGAGCAATGAAGATAAAACTATTTATCGACAAACCAATATTGTCGGGATGTATTTCGGCATTGATATTGATGCTTGGCATAATCGGGCTCACGCACCTGCCCGTTGAGCAATATCCCGACATTGCGCCACCTACGGTGCAAGTGTCGGCAACCTACACCGGCGCAAGTGCTTCAACCGTTCAGAATGCCGTGATTGTGCCTTTGGAGGAAGAAATAAACGGTGTGGAAAACATGATTTACATGACCTCGTCGGCAACCAACACCGGCAGCGGCAGCATCACCGTGTATTTCAAGCAAGGTACCGACCCCGACATGGCTGCCATTAACGTGCAAAACCGTGTGAACAAAGCACAGGGAACCCTGCCCAGCGAGGTTACAAAAATCGGCGTGACGGTGCAGAAGCGGCAAAACAGTCAACTCCAGTTGATGTCGCTCTATTGCACCAATGGCAACTACGACGAGAAATTTCTTGCCAACTACTTGAAGATAAACGTAGTGCCCCGTATACAACGCATTTCGGGCGTAGGCGAAGTGATGGTGATGGGCAACGATTATGCCATGCGCATCTGGCTTAAGCCCGAAGTGATGGCACAACACGGGCTGGTGCCTGCCGATGTAATTAGCGTTCTTGGCGAACAGAACATCGAGTCGAGCACCGGCACTCTGGGTCAAGACAGCGAGAACGTGTTTCAATACACGCTCCGTTACCGCGGCCGTTACGAAACTGGCGACGAGTTTGGCAATCTGGTGATTCGCACCGCCGACGACGGCACCGTGCTGCGACTGAAAGACGTGGCTGAAATTGAACTTGGCAGCACATCCTACAATTTCACCGGTGGCGTGTCGGGCTACCCCGGCACATCGTTCATGGTGATGCAAACCGCAGGCTCCAACGCCAACGAAATAATCAAGAACATCAACAAAGAAATCGAAGAAATCCGTGCCGATTTGCCGGAAGGCTTGGTGATTGACAACATGATGAGCGTGAAAACATTCCTCGACGCGTCAATCAACAATGTGTTACGCACCCTGTTTGAAGCCATACTGCTGGTGATTATCGTGGTGTATGTTTTCCTGCAAAGCGTGCGCTCAACATTCATTCCGCTCGTTGGCATCGGGGTGTCGCTCATCGGCACATTCGCCTTCCTTTACGTTGCGGGATTCTCAATAAACCTTCTCACCCTGTTTGCTCTTGTGCTGGTTATCGGAACGGTGGTCGACGACTCGATTGTTGTGGTTGAAGCCGTTCAAGCCAAATTCGACGATGGTTACAAGTCGCCCTACCGCGCCACCGTTGATGCAATGGGCGGAATCACATCGGCAATCATCACCACCACCCTTGTGTTTATGGCAGTGTTCATTCCGGTGAGTTTCATGGGCGGCACATCAGGCACGTTCTACACCCAGTTCGGACTCACAATGGCTGTGGCTGTGGGCATCTCGGCACTTAACGCGCTCACTCTCAGTCCGGCACTTTGCGCCTTGATAATGACTCCGCACACAAGCAACGACGAAGAAGGCGGCAAAATGAGTTTTTCTTCGCGTTTCCACGTGGCGTTCGATGCCTCATTCTCGAAACTTGTGAGCAAATACCAATCGGGCGTGAAATTCTTCATCCACCGCAAATGGCTTGTTGGAACGGCTCTCGTGGCATCGCTCGCAGCGTTAGCCATACTCATCAACACCACGAAAACCGGACTTATCCCCGACGAGGACACCGGCACCGTGATGGTGGCAATCACCACAGCGCCCGGTAGCACCCTCAGCGAAACCAAAAGCGTGTTAGACGAGGTGGAAAAGCGGCTCACAACAATTCCGCAAATACTTCTCTATGCCAAAGTGGGCGGATATAACATGATGGGCGGCGGACAAAGCAGCGCAGGCGGCACATTCATCATTCGCCTGAAGGACTGGCACGAACGCGAAGGAAAAGAAAACAGCAAAGATGCCGTTATTGCCCAAATCTACGGCCTCACTGCCGACATCAACAATGCCCAGATTTTTGCATTTGCTCCGCCTATGATTATGGGATACGGCATGACAAACGGACAAGAAGTGTATGTTCAAGATAAAAAGGGCGGCGACATCGAAACCCTTTTCTCCCACACCAAAGAGTTTGTGGCAGCACTCAACCAACGTCCCGAAATCGAAAGCGCAATCACCACTTTCGACACCAAATTCCCTCAATATCTGGTGGAGATAGATGCTGTGCAGTGCAAACGCCGTGGCGTGAATGCCAACGATGTGCTGAGCGTGCTATCGTGCTATGTGGGCGGCAACTATGCCTCAAACATCAACCGTTTTTCAAAAATCTACCGCGTGATGCTGCAAGCCCGCCCCGAGGACAGGCTTAACACCGAATCGCTCAACAACATGTGGGTGAGAAACTCATCGGGCGAAATGGCTCCGATAGGACAATTTGTGAAACTCACCAAGACCTACGGCCCCGAAATCTTAAGCCGTTTCAATTTGTTCAGCGCCATATCGGTGAATGCCACACAGGCCCCGGGCTACAGTTCGGGCGACGCCATTGCCGCCATACGCGAAGTAGCCAAGCAAACCCTCCCCTCAGGCTATGGATTTGAGTTTGGCGGCACATCGCGCGAAGAAAGCGAGTCGGGCACATCGGTGATGGTGATATTTGCAATTTGCATTGTGTTTGTCTACATCATCCTCTGCTCACTCTACGAGAGTTTGTTCATTCCTTTGGCGGTTATGCTGTCGATTCCTTTCGGTTTGATGGGCAGTTTTGTGTTCGCCAAGATGTTTGGCGTGGAGAACAACGTGTATATGCAAACGGGATTGATTATGCTCATCGGCTTACTGGCAAAAACAGCCATCCTGCTCACCGAATATGCTTCGGAACGTCGCCGACGCGGCATGAGCATAGTTGATGCAGCCATGTCGGCAGCGGCTGTGCGACTGCGCCCGATTTTGATGACTGCGCTCACCATGATTATCGGTTTGATGCCATTGGTGGTGTCGACAGGCGTCGGCTCAAACGGCAACATCTCGCTTGGCGTGGGCACAGTGGGCGGAATGTTGGTAGGCACAGTGGCATTGCTGTTTGTGGTGCCCGTGCTGTTCGTAGTCTTTCAAATCCTGGAGGAGCGTTTCATGCCTCGCCGCGTACACGATGAAGAACCTTCGTCGACCAACGCCGGCATTTCCAACCAGCCTATCGCTCCATCAGATAATCAAGAATAACATCAAAGTTTACGCTATAATAATGAAGACGATTCACTATATATCAATTTTGCTCCTGTTGCTTACCACAAACGCTTGCGGCTTATATGGCAACTATTCACGCCCTGCTTTGGAAGTGAGCGCCGACAGCCTATATCGCGAATACGTGCAATGGGAGAAGTCTGACACCTCGTCGATTGCCGACCTTAACTGGCGCGAGTTGTTCACCGACCCGCAATTAGTGAAATGGATTGAAACGGGATTGGAACGCAACACCGACCTTCGCACCGCCGCTCTGCGATGCGACGAGGCTGAGGCTGCTTTGGGTGCCGCTAAAATGGCTTATCTTCCAAGCGTTTCGCTTTCGGCACAAGGTTCGATTAGCAAACTTGGCAGCGGTTCTGCGGTGAAAACTTACTCGATAGGGCCGTCAGCCGATTGGGTGATTGACGCTTTCGGCAGTCTGCGCGGACAGAAAAAGAGCAAATGGGCTGACTACGAAGGTGCTTTGGCTTACACACAGGCTGTGCAGACGCAACTGATTGCCGACATTGCCTGCACCTATTATTCGCTCATAGCCCTCGACCAGCAACTCGCCATAACCGACAGTTCGGCACAAGCAAGCCAACGAACTGTGCTTACTATGGAGGCACTGAAACGCGCCGGCGAGCAAACCGAAGCCGCTGTGCAGCAATCGCATGCCACGCTGCTCGAAGTGCAGGCATCGCATCGCACCATTCAGCAACAAATCCAGGAACTCGAGAACTCGTTTGCTGCACTGGTTGGCATCACGCCACAACCCATTGCTCGCAGCCAAGACCTCAAACTCACCCTCAACCAGAACATTGCAGTGGGCGTGCCGGCAAAGATGCTCAGCCGCCGACCCGACGTGCGCTATGCCGAGTGGAACTTGGTGTCGGCATTCTATGCCACATCAACGGCTCGAGCAGCCTTCTATCCCACAATCACCCTCAGCGGAACGGCAGGTTGGACCAACAACTATGGCGAAGCGGTGTCGAATCCGGGCAAATGGCTGCTAAATGCCGTGGGCTCGCTCACCCAACCGCTGTTCAACCGCGGCACCAACATTGCCAACTTGAAGATTGCCAAAGCCAAGCAACAAGAGGCGGTGCTTGCATTCTCGCAAAGCCTATTGGATGCCGGTGTTGAAGTGAACAATGCTTTGGCAGAGTGGCAAGCGGCATCCGACCTCGCCGCCATCCATGCCAAGCGCATCGATGCTTTGCAGCAAACCACTCACACCACGCAACTGCTCATGAAACACGGCAGCGTGAACTATCTTGAGGTACTCACCGCCCAACAGGCACTGTTGGCGGCACAACTCACCGAAGTGCAAAACTCCTATTCGCTTGCCGAGAGCGTTATTCGCCTGTATTGCGCTCTTGGCGGCGGTACAGAGCAATAATTATATTTTCACACCCCATAATGACATCCCAATTATAATACCAAATTACTAAAGTTTCATTTTGCACTATTTTTTATTTATTGATGATGTGTGGGCTGCATAAGCATGTGATTATGTGTAGCAGCCCTTTTGTTATTTTCTGCTGCGAACCGTGCTTGCCTCCCAAAAAGGCATGTCACGAATGTGTATCGAACATCTCCAATTCTGCACTGCCGCCGCTGTTTTTATGTTTTTTTCATCGAACAGATGCAATATTTCTGATGTTTTAAAGATTATAAAGTGAACAAGTTAAATTATTTGCTCCGCCTCAATTTATCGGAGGCTCCACAGGGAAACGCTTTGCCGGCACAAAACACAAAGGTAGCGCGAACAGTGGAAAAAGGCAACGAACCCGACAGTTTGAAACATGAACAGGACATAGTGCAACGGGTGGCTAAAGGCGACCGAAATGCCACGCGCGCGTTATATGGTGAAACTATATGCCGTATGACGTCGGTATGCTCACGCTATGTAACCGACCCCGATGCCGTGAACGATGTGCTTCAAGAGAGTTACCTCACCATCTTCACCACAATCGACAAGTTTCAATACAAGGGCGAAGGCTCGCTTCTGGCATGGATGACGCGCATTGTGGTGCACAAGTCGGTCGATTGGGTTAAGCGCGAAATGCGCCGCGGTGCAACCACGATAACCGACAACCTGCCCGATGTGTGCGACGACAACGGCGACGACGCCTACACCTACGATGTTCCCGCCGACGTGATTCACGACATGATTAGGCGTTTGCCGGCAGGCTACCGGGCAGTGTTCAACATGTATGTGCTTGAAGGCATGAGCCACAAGCAAATTGCCACCGAACTGGGTATAGGCGAAAGTTCGTCGGCATCGCAATTGGCGCGCGCCAAGTCGTGGCTCAAACGCGAAATGCAAGCCTACATAAGTCAGCATTGATTAGTGAAAATAACGATACAACAAAATATGAACGACCGATTCACAGAAAACATCAAACACCGCATGGCAACCCACACAATGGCTGAGCCTGAGGGTTTGTGGCAAAATATAGAGCATCAACTCGATGCGGCTCCGCATCGACGCTCCGGCATGGCGGTGCCTTTGTGGGTGCGCCGTGCAAGCATAGCAGCGGCTGCAGCCTTAGTGCTGGGCGTGCTTGCCTATGTGTTTATTCTGGGCGTGGAACACGATATGGACATGCGCGTGCAGCAAATAGCCATTAACGAACAGCCCGAGCAAAAAGCCTCGCAAACAACCTCTCCTACGCTTGCCCAGAACTCGGCTGACGGCGATGCCGAGAGCAGCAACCACTATCGTGCAGCCCGCGTGGCACTGAACATGGCAAAGGCGGCTTCATCGCTGATTGAGGAGCAAAAGACTGAACAGCAAAAGCAATCCGCTGCCAACCCTAACAACGAATCGGTTTCACTTGAAAACAATAATGCTACTGACGAAAACGCTGCCAAGCAAAGCAGCACATCCGACGCCACCGGCACACGTCGCACTGCAAATCAGGGCAACACCTCGAATGAGGCTTACAACCTGATTGCCTACACAGCCAAGCCGAAAGGCAAACGCCTCAGCGCAGGCATCTACACCTCGGGGATTACCACCAGCAACGAAACATCGCTCAGCAGTTCCTATTTTTTGGTACAGGACATGATGAACACTTCGTCGAACACAAATACGTTTAAATACAATTCCTCGATGAAGATGCACCACAGCATGCCGTTGAACGTGGGCGTTAAGGTGCGTTACAACATCACCCGGCAACTGTTTGCCGAAACCGGCGTGTCGTACAGTTATCTGCGCAGCCACGGCGACGACACACAAAGCAGCCACCAGCAACGTCTGCACTACATTGGCGTGCCCATCGACCTCGGTTTTACAGTCTGGAGCAACAAACGCATGAAAGCCTATGTGAAAGGCGGTGGCGAGATGCAGAAACTGGTGAGCGGTCGCCACACCATCACCTACAACGTGATGCAGCCTTTCACCGAAACTCAAAAAATCAGTGAGCGCGGAATGCAATGGAGCGTTGACGCCGGTGTGGGATTTGAAGTGGAAGCATTGCCAAAACTTAGCATCTATGTGGAGCCAAGCGTGAAACACTACTTCGACAACGATAGCAATATCGACAACATTTATAAGGACAAGCCCACCAATTTCAGTTTGCAAGTGGGTTTACGCTTCAACCCCTGATTTAATGAGATTAACTAACAAACACAACTAAAAATAAAACCAAAATCAACAATTATGAGAAGATTTAAATTCATTCTTACAGCAATAGCATTTATGGCGTGTGCCACAGCCTTCGTTTCGTGCGACGACGATGACGACAACGACTTGAAAGACACCTATTATGCCATTGTCACACTGAAAACCGACAATTCAGGCTTGACCTATTTCCAAGTCGACAAAAACACCATTGCCGTGCCCACAAACATCAACGGCAACATGTACAACGGCAAAGAGGTGCGTGCTCTCACACAATTCCGCCTCAACTACGTTGAACAAGCCAACAACGACCTTGCCGGAACCGGCATCAAAAAATGGAACGTCACTGTGGCTTGGGTCGACAGCATACTCACCAAACCCACTGTGGCTTCGCTCGGCTTAGATACCGACAAACTCACCTACGGCGACGACCCTGTGCAGGTGTCGAACGATTGGACCACCGTGGCTGAGGACGGCTATGTAACCATTCACTTCCTTGCACACTGGGGCACTTACGGTATAGCCCACCGCATCAACTTAGTGAGCGGTGTTAATCCCGACGACCCATTCGAGTTCCGTCTTTGCCACGACAAGATGGGCGATACGGGCACATACTTGGCATACGGCATGGCGGCGTTCAACATCAAGGACATCATTGAGCGTGAAGGCGAACCGGAAAAAATCACCATCACCTACAATGCTTCGCTCGGCTCTCTGCCAAAAGGCGACCACACAATTGTGCTGAAATATAACCAACCGGGCTATAACGTAAGCCCCACAAGCAGCACACAAGTTGCCAACACAATGAGTGTGGAATAAGCAAAAGTGATTATATACAAAAAAATAAGAGGATGCTTGCGCATCCTCTTTATTTTTCACTCCGTCAGTGTTAACCGACGAATTACCTGATTTACAAAACAGCCGAATTACAACTCAAGGTCGCAATCGTGCACTTCGTGCCAAGGCAAACCTTGCTTGTTGAGCACGTCGAGGAATGGGTCTGGGTCGAACTCCTCAACATTGTGCACACCCGGTTTGTTCCAAATGCCTTTGAGGAACATCATGGCACCTGTCATGGCAGGCACACCGGTGGTGTAACTTACGCCCTGCATACCGGTTTCTTTGTAAGCAGCCTCGTGCGAGCAGTTGTTGTAGATGTAATAGGTGTGCTCCTTGCCATCGTTGCCAATGCCACGGATTCGGCAGCCGATGCTGGTCTGACCGTCGTAGTTCGAGCCCAAGTCTTGCGGATTAGGCAGCACAGCCTTGAGGAACTGCAAAGGCACAATCTTCACCTTCACGGTCTTGGCTGGGTCGTCGGCAAGCGGAGCGTTATATTCAATCTCGTCGATACGGCTCATTCCCAAGTTTTGGATGCAATCGAGATAAGTGAGATATTGCTGACCGAATGTCATCCAGAATCGAGCGCGCTTGATGGTAGGATAGTTAATCACCAAACTTTCAATCTCCTCGTGATGGAGAAGATAACTCTCGCGCGGACCTATCTCGGGATAAGTGAGCGGCTGATGAATTTCCAATGGCTCGGTTTCAACCCATTCGCCGTTTTCCCAATAAAGACCTTTTTGGGTGATTTCGCGGATGTTGATTTCAGGGTTGAAGTTGGTAGCAAAAGCCTTGTGATGGTTGCCAGCATTGCAATCCACAATGTCAAGATAGTGAATTTCCTTGAAATGATGCTTAGCAGCATAAGCAGTGTAGATGCTCGTAACGCCCGGGTCGAAACCGCAACCAAGAATGGCAGTCAAACCGGCCTTCTCGAAGCGTTCGCGGTAAGCCCATTGCCAACTGTACTCAAAGTGAGCCTCGTCGCGTGGCTCATAGTTGGCTGTATCAAGATAGTTTACGCCACACTCCAAACAAGCATCCATGATGGTGAGGTCCTGATAAGGCAACGCCACGTTGATAACAATGTCGGGGCGATGTTTCTTAAACAATTCCACCAGTTGAGGCACACTGTCGGCATCCACCGAGTCGGTGGTGATGTTTGGTGCGCCAATGGCTTTTGCCACAGCATCACATTTGCTCTTGGTGCGCGAAGCAATCACAATTTCGTTGAAAACGTCGGGGTTCTGAGCACATTTGTGAGCCACAACTGTGCCTACACCACCGCAACCGATAATCAATACTTTACCCATTTTTTCGTGAAATATAATTGGTTAAAAAAGTGAATAAAAAGTGTTATTGCGCCAACACGACGCATTCCACGGCATTTGCAACGACAAAAGTAATCATAAAATTGCAATAATGCCGTATATCGTTCCAAAAACCGCACTATTTTTTTGATGCAAAAACCAAATTTTCGCCGAAAGTTTACTATCTTTGCCGAGCACAAGAGTTCGACCCACCTTGTGCGGAATGTGATCATCGCAAGCTAATCGAGACAAAGACAGGCAAACGACAAAACGGAAGTTAAACCACAAACGTAACTTAGCTATGCTGGCATTTTGGAACATTACCAAGGGCATAAACGAGTTGGAAGAATGGCGTCCATCTTGTTGGGTACAGGTGACATGCCCCACCGAATCAGACATACAGTACCTTAACGACAAATTGCATTTGCCCGACTATTTCCTATCGGACATTGCCGATGCCGATGAGCGAGCGCGTTACGACTACGACGACGGTTGGTTGATGATTATCTTGCGTATTCCTCAGTTGAAAAAAACCAATAGCCGTTCGCCTTACACCACCATCCCGCTTGGTATTGTTATCAAAAAAGATATCATCATCACCATCTGCCACCAAGAAACCGGCATGTTGCAGGATTTCATCAATCACCACAAACGCAAAGACGTGGGATTCAGCGACGCCGCCGACTTGGTGTTCTGCCTGTTCCTTTCGGCTTCGGTGTGGTATCTGAAATATCTGAAGCAGGTGAGCATGCTCATCGAGAAATTCAAACGCAACCTCGACAAGCAAATCGACAACAACGACCTGGTGAGCCTTTCGCGACTTCAAGACAGTTTGACTTATTTTGCCACCTCAATTCGTGGCAACGAAACACTGTTGTCGAAAATCAAGTTCCGTCTGCCCGTCGACGAACTCGACGCCGAACTGATTGAGGACGTGAACATCGAGATGAACCAGGCGCGCGAAACCACTGCCATCTACATCAACATTCTAAACTCCACGATGGACACCTACGCCAACGTAATCAACAACAACATGAACCGCGTGATGCGTCTGCTCACATCGCTCAACATGATTATCATGTTCCCTACGTTGGTAGCAAGCCTTTTTGGTATGAACCTCATCAACGGCATGGAGGAATGGCGCTGGGGATTTATAGTGGCTTTGGTAATTTCAGTGCTAACCACCATTGGGTCGCTGCTATTCTTCAAAAAACGCAAATGGCTGTGATTGCCGCCTAACCCTCACCCCACAAGCGAAATGCGTTGCGGGGCACATACGGGTGCTCACTTGGCATTTGCTTGCTCAACCATATTGGTGAGGCGCACAAAATCAGCCACCGACAACTGCTCAGGACGCAACGCGAAAAACTGGTCCTGAAGCAATTCACACCCTTTCGGGAACATTCCTTTCAACGAACCACGCAGCATCTTGCGACGCTGACCGAAACTGGTTTTCACCACCGACTTAAACAGCCGCTCGTCGCAGCCGAGGTCGGTCACCGCATTGCGCGTCATGCGTATCACGCCCGACTTTACCTTTGGCGGCGGATTAAACACGTTTTCATCAACGGTGAACAGATATTCAATGTCGTACCACGCCTGCAACAGCACCGACAGTATGCCGTAGGTCTTCGACCCCGGACCGGCAGCCAGTCGCTGAGCCACTTCGCGCTGAAGCATTCCGCTGCAGCACCGCACTTGGTCCTTGTAGTCGAGCACCTTAAAGAATATCTGCGACGATATGTTGTAAGGATAATTGCCAATCACGCAAAATTCGCTGTCGCCAAACACGTCGTGAAGGTCAAGTTTCAAAAAATCGTCGGCGATAATGTTGCCTTGCAAGTCGGGGAAATTGACATTCAGATAGTCAACCGACTCGCCGTCGAGTTCAACCACCTTCAGCCGATGGCCGTCTTGCATGAGATATTGTGTGAGCACGCCCATTCCGGGACCGATTTCAAGCACCGGCATGCCAACACGGTCGCTGAGCGTGTCGGCAATGCGTCGAGCCACCGACAAATCGGTGAGGAAATGTTGCCCGAGGGCTTTTTTTGCTTTTACCTGTTGCATAGTTTCAATAAAAATAATGTTGCCTTTTCAACATATTAATTCGATACACCCTCAAAAAAAATGAGTAATAATAAGTAGCATAACCACAAAAAAGGCGTATCTTTGCACAATTACAAAGATAATGTAACTTGAAGAAATTCAAAAGTCTTTTGCCAAAAACCATGGCATGCGGCTGGCGAATGTGCAATCTACGTTAGTTAATCATAGTTTAGAACTGCAGATGAAAAAGGTAATACAAGGATTATTGAAATATGGAGCGCCAGTGTTGTTTGGCGTGCTACTGATATGGTTTCTGCTGCACAATGTCGACATTAGCAAAATGAAAGAAGTGATGGTGTCAGCCAACTTTTGGTGGTTTGGCATCGTAATTGTGGTGTCGGTGTTCAGCCATGTGTTCCGCGCAATGCGCTGGAGGCTGCAACTGCAAGCCATAGGCATCGACGCCCCTTTGAGCGCACTCATCAACTCAATTTTCGGCACCTATGCCGTGAATCTGGTGTTCCCGCGTGCCGGCGAGGTGTGGCGCTGCGGATATATTGCCAATCGCGAAAAGGCTTCGTTCACCAAGGTGGTTGGCTCGATGGTTGCCGACCGCATGACCGACACGTTTACAGTGCTTTTCATCACTCTTTCGGCTGTGATTTTGGCAAAAGATGCCATCTATCAATGCCTGAGCGACAAAGTGCAAGGCATGGTTATGGGGATGCTCACAAACCTGTGGCTGTGGGGTGCTGTTGCCGCTATGGTGGCGCTGCTGGTGTGGCTGTTTACCAGCCGTACTCAAAACAAATTCATCCTTAAGGTGCGCACAATGGTGCTCAACCTGTGGAACGGATTTGCTGCCATCGGCAAGATGCAAGGCAAATGGATGTTTGTGTTCTACACATTCTGCATTTGGGGATGCTACTACTTCCAACTCTATTTTGCCACCTTCGCTTTCGACTTCACTGCCGACCTCGGCTTTGTGCCGGTGCTGGTGCTGTTTGTGCTCAGCAGCATTGGAATGGGTGTTCCTACAAACGGCGGACTTGGCGCATGGCACATGGCAATCATTCTTGGGCTGTCGATTTACGGTATCGGCACTTTCGACGTGAAGAACCTCGACCCTAACGCATCGGGATTTGCCATGCTTGTTTGGGGAATACAAACACTGTTGCTCATTGCTCTCGGCATCTACGCTTTCATTTCGATGGAAATCGACCGCCGAAACATTGCTTCGGGCAAAACCATAGTGAAAACAAAATCCGAGAAAATGCAACTATAACGATTGTAGATATATTAACGAAAAAATAGTATTGTAATATTTAGAGTAAAATGAACGACGACTCAGTTAACAAGAAATTTGATTACGACTTCTTCGACGGAGAAGACGTGCCCGAACAGCCACAAGAACAGGAAACACCCGAACAACGCGAGGAGCGCGAAATTGAGGAACTTGTGGTGGTGTCGCCACGCGACCGCTATCGCGATTTGGTGCTTACCATTTCGGCTGCTGTAGTGGTGCTGGTGATAGTAGCGTTGTGGTGGTTATTCTATCATCCAGTTGTCTCCGAGGCTCAAGTAACAGGACGCCTCATGGAGGTGAGATGCGAAGGTTTGATGTTCAAAACCTACGAGGCTGGCATGGTGTCGGAACAATTCATCACCGATACCATCAAGCGTAAGGACAACGATTTCAACTTTTCAATCGATAACGATTCGCTTGCCTATCGCCTTATGCGATTGCAAAACACCGGCAAACGCATAATTGTAACTTACAAGCAATACACCGCTCCGCTGCCCTGGCGCGGCAAGAGCGACGTGATTGCCACCGGCGTGGTGGAAGATTAAGCATCACCCCCTTTTGCGGCATCACTCATGAAACGTATCGCTCACGCCCTAATAGCCTTTGCATGTCTGCTCTCACTCGTGAGCGCCGACATCGACTGGGCTTCCCAAATGGAAAGCCGCGGACTGGTTGATGTGGAGAAGATGTGCGATTCGTTCATCATCGACATTCGATATGCCACCAGCAACAATTTCGTGGGAAAGGACATGTACGGCACGTTTACGCGCGTCTATCTGCATCGCGATGCTGCACAATCACTCGTCGAAGCGCAAAAGGCTTTGCAAAAAATCAATAAGGCTTACTCAATAATCATCTACGATGCCGCCCGTCCGCAAAGCGTGCAACGCGCCATGTGGAACACCGTGAAAGGCACCTCGAACGAACGCTATGTGGCTCGCTCCGAACGAGGCGGTCCGCACAACTATGGCGTGGCTGTAGACGTGGGATTAGCCTATAACGGAAAGCCTGTGGATATGGGCACCGACTTCGATTCGTTCAGCACCGCATCTCACATCACCAACGAATCGACGCTGGTTAAACAAGGCAAAATATCGAAACAGGCGTTGCATAATCGGCAGTTGCTAAGGCGTGTTATGACCAATTCAGGGTTTATGACCTATCGACGTGAGTGGTGGCATTTCGAGCGCCACCGCATAAGTTATGCACGCGCACACTGCCGGCTGCTCGACTTCTGACAAGCAGGCTCTCTCCTCTAAAGCGAACACCACAACGTGACCATAAACGGCACACTGAAATCGGACACGAAACCGTGAAATACCGACACTATCACCATCTCCTTTCCCGAAACGTAAGTGATTACGGGGAGTGTGGTGTCCATCGACGTGGCACCGCCTGCGGAAATGGCTGCCAATCTGCCGAACCAACGCACCAGCCACGGCGCCAAAAGCAATGTAATCAATTCGCGGATAATGTTGGCAAGGAGTGCCACCGTGCCAAGTTCAGCCCCACGATACTCAGTGATAAAGATGCTTGAAAGCGAATAATAACCCAGTCCCGCGCCCACCGCAAGGCAATCGGTGAGCGAGCGATGATGCAGCATGGCGCAAACAGCCACGCTGCCAACCATGGTGCCCACTATGGTGCACAGCGGCAGCAAAGCCAACCGTGGATTGAGAGCCCGAAACCGCTGCAACATATCCACATCGCTGCCTACGCTCACACCCACTGCCGTCATCAATGCCCCCAAAGCATAAAAACCGAGGTCGCTGCTTGCCACATCGTAGCGCACCACTCCCGTGAACGACGCCACAACACCCGCAGCGAAAAACGCCACTATCACAAAACTGCCTTTCAGCGCCGACAGTGTTCCTGAATTAACCTCGTCGGCAGCCGTGCTTTGCCCCACTTCGTGCCGGCAATGCTCACCCGAACGGCTGCATACCCAATGCCACAACGCCTTTGCCGCTGTCATGCTGCCCAATGTGCACATCACAGCCACAAGCACCGATTCGCCGCCCAGACTCACCAAACTGTCCATAATGCGACGGTTGGCGCCCACTTCAAGTCCAAGCACCAACAGCAAAAGCCAAATGAGCACAGTGATTACACTGCTCACCCAGCCAAGCGGCAACCGGCGGCACAGATACCCTGCCCCTATTCCACAAAACATCAATGCGATTATGGTAAACATTCCAGCCTTATATAAGAGAAAACATTTTTTCAAGACGCTAAGTTACAACCTTTTTCCCAAACATCCGTCAACACGCCCTGCCAAAGGGAACTCGGTGCTCGGGTCTGCGAAATGAATTATTGTCCAAGCAAACTGTTAAGTTCTTCAAGGTTGCGCAGTTCCTTAATGCGGATGCGGCAATCGGCTTCAAGCACATAGATTGCCGGCAATGCCGACAGTTCATAACTCTCGGCATCCATAATTCTACCGCCATCATAGCCCACGGTCCATTGCCTGGGCATCACGCCCAGTTGCGAGCGCCACAAATCGCGATTGTCGTCGATGCACACCGCCAGCACGCTCATTGTGCCCCGTTCAACGGCGTAGGCAAGGGCTTCGTGTTGCTGCAGTTGTGTCAACACCTCGTGGCAATGGTCGCAGTCGGCACTATAAAGCACCAGCAACGTAGGGCTCTTAACCCATTCGTGCAACGAGTGCTTCGTGTCGTCGGCTTGTTCAAACGTGAAATCGGCAGCAACACTGCCCGGGCGGTTTTTCATCGCCACCTCAAGCAAATAGCGTGTGCGGTCGCCATAATTGACTGCCGTCGCCGGCTCAGCAAGCGCCGCCTTCAGAAAACTTATAAACAAATCCTCGTTGCGTAAAGGCGAATCCCACTCGTTCAAACATTGTTCCACAACATCATAAACCACGCTCAATGCCCTTTCGTCGACGCTGACACGGCGCAGCAACTGCGCAAACGCCGAATCTGCCGCCTCAACCGGAGCACGCTCCATCTCCGCAAAAAAGGCTTTCAGATTCTGCTCCATAAATGCGCAATTGTGGCTCAACGTGGTGTCGGCAAAGCACATATTATCCCAAAAATGCTCAATGCAGCATGTGGCGCGCTCGCTTGGCGCACACTGCGTGTGGGGCATCTCCGGTAATTGCACATCCTGCCCCGATGCAATCACACAAGGCATCACGGCAAGCACAGCCAATATTATCAGATTCTTTATCTTTTCCATATTATCATGCGCCAAAGCAATAATAGTCAATCATTGCCACGTCGCTAAATTACTTCAAATCCCCGAAATTTGCAACACCGCTTTCATCAAGTTGGCGAGCATGAGAACAACAGCCGCAAGCGTGATTGCCTTGTTGCAACGAAGCGAAACAAGGAGGAACACGGAGTGCACACTTGCCCTTGCAGCCAAAACGTCGCCATAATATATATGAACCGTTTCATCATAGAAATTTCTGTCAAATAGAGTGTAACTATTCCTAATAAACGCAAAAACCGCCGAAAATTCAATGCAAAGCCATGCAGATGTGTGTTTTTTAACAATCCTCGGCTGCCGTGGTGGGCAGGCTGGGGGCAGGTGGGGACAAAAAAATAAGCCCCGGGCTTTTCAGTCCGGGG
>JBJEKD010000021.1:0-7861 GCA_051878455.1 Muribaculaceae bacterium | reverse complement strand
GCGCATTGAGTAGGTCAAACCGGCATGAACGGTGACATACTTGTTGATTTCGGTGCTCAAACGAACCGAAGCATTGTAGCGACGGAAATCATCGTGCTTCGACGGAGCAATAAGGCCCGCTTGGTCGAGGTAGCCAAGACCAATATTATAAGAAGTCTTGCCTGATTTACCGTTAACCGAAAGGTTGTGAGTCATCGAAGGTGCCCATTCGCGAATCATGTAGTCGTATGGGTCGAAGATACGTTTTGAGAACTTTTGTCCCTTTTCGTTAACGTACCAGTCACGGCCGTAAACAAATGGGTCGTCCTTGCCAATCTTGCCGCCGTAGTCTGCTTGCCATTGGCGAGCAGCAGCAAGCGATTCTTCATCGACATACCAGAATGCACCGTAGAGGGTAGAGCCAACACGCTTCATGGCATCAACGCGATATTGCAATGCGTCAATACCGCCCATCTCCATCTTCTTTGAGATGTTTTGCCATGCAAAGTTGGCTGAATAAGATACGTTCACTGATTCGGTCTTGGCACCCTTCTTGGTGGTGATAAGGATTACACCGAAGGCAGCTTTTGAACCGTAGATTGAAGCAGCAGCGGCATCCTTGAGCACTGAGATGCTCTCAACGTCGTCGGGGTTAACAATCTGAATTGAAGGAATTTCCACGTTGTCCATCAAGATGAGCGGTTGGGTAGAGCCTTGGAATGAGGCAAACTGACCACGAATCTTGATTGTTGGGTCTGAACCGATTTCACCGTTAGGCAACACCACGTTCAAGCCAGGAGTGGTACCTTGCAGACCGCGACCAACGTCAGGAATCTGACGGCCTTGAAGAGTCTTTTCAACGTCAACCGACGAAACTGCACCGGTCAAGTTGATTTTCTTCTGTTGGCCGTAACCAACCACTACAAGGTCTTCCAATTCAGTATCGGTGCCTTCGAGAGTTACATCGATAGTTTTTGAACCTGCCACTTTCACGGTCTTGGTCTTCATACCCACATAAGAAATCTGAAGCACATTGCCGGCGGCGGCTTGAATTGTATATCTACCACTAACGTCGGTAGACACACCTCTTTGAGTGCCCTTTACCATAACTGTAGCACCAATCAGAGGTTCACCTTTGGAGTCTTTAACGACACCACTTACAGCATTGCCTTGCGCATGGGCAACAAATCCCACATTCCAATCGCTTTCGCCGGAATAGGGAGCTCCCACTGCCAAGCATAACGCTGCAAACATTGCTAATGCTTTTTTCATAAGCGTCAAGGTTTAAGTGTTAATAGTTTTTTGTAGATTGTTTATTTGTAATTTGTTTAAAAATTTTCCACTGAAAGTTTTTCCGCAAGAAAGGATATTTGTCTATGGTTTAGATTAATCGTCCGTTTTATTAATGCCGAAAACACTTTTTAATGCAAACACAAAGATATTTTGTTTTTCGCTAATTGCCAATTTATTTCACAATAAATTAATGTAAAATATTCTAAAAGAACATCAATAATCGTTAACGCAAAATTGTCAAAATTGGCATTAGTGGTTAATAAATCCCATAACAACTACACATTATTAATCTTCACATTTTAAACATTTATTAAATTATGATTTACGGGTATATAAGAGTTAGTAGCGACAAACAAACTGTTGAAAACCAACGATTCGAAATCGTAAGATTCTGCAAAATCAAGCAAATCAACATTGATGGATGGATTGAAGAAACCATTTGCGGAGCAAAAAACTACAACAAGCGCAAGTTAGGCGAACTGCTAAAAAGGGTGAAGTGTGGCGACACCATTATCTGCACCGAACTGTCGCGTCTGGGCAGAAGCCTGTTTATGATTATGGACATTTTAAACATTTGTATGTCAAAGGGTTGTATTGTGCAAACCATAAAGGACAATTATTGCCTGGGCGACGACATACAAAGCAAGGTGCTGGCTTTTGCGTTCGGGCTATCGGCAGAAATTGAGCGGAAACTCATTTGCCAACGCACCAAAGAGGCCCTTGCACACCGCCGTGCCCAAGGCGTGGTGTTAGGCAGGCCTAAAGGCAGCCTAACCGACATAAGAAAGTGCAAATTATATGGCAAAGAAAAAAGAATCAAGCAACAAATGAAGGCAGGAATTTCGCAGCGCAAAATAGCAAAACTGCACGGAGTGAGCCGTGGCACATTGCTGCGATTTATGCTGAGAGTTGATGCAAAATGCAATGAAAAAACGGACGTTTATATATAACTGGAGACACGAGAAAATTTGCAGATTTAATTTATTTTAAATACATTTGTTGTAGTGAATTGGTTATTTGGCTACGCGAAACAGGACGATTAATCAATACATTGTGAATGATTGAAAAAAATTTTTTTGGGTTGAAGTTTTATACGAAACAACATATAAAACACCGGAAAACCGCTAAAAAGATTTTCTTTTTTTAGTGTTTGTCAAGAGAGATTGGCAAGAAAAAGAGAGCACCATTCAACGAAACAAACAGACATAAAAAACTAAACATTTTTTATAATATACATATAATTAATTAACCATCTAAAGAATCGCTTATGAAAAAAGCAATTACAATGTTCGCAGCCGCTTGTTTGGCAATGGGCACACCGTATTCGCTCGGCAATGAGTGGAGCGTAGGTTTTGTGGCTCAGGCTCAATCAGGCACTGTCACCGGCGTTGTCATCGACGCCAGCGGTGAGCCTCTGATAGGTGCTGTGGTCAGAGTTAAGGGTACAAAGGTTGGCGTCAACACCGACGCTAATGGCAAGTTTGCAATCAAAGCAGCGCCAAATGCCACCCTTGAATTTTCTTATGTAGGATGCGAGCCGGTGAGCATGAAAGCATCGGAAGCATCGACTGTTGTGCTGAAAAGCAAAACCACTCTCGACGACGTGGTGATTACCGCTGAGTTCGGTATGAAGCGTGTGGCTCGCGCCGTGGGTTCTTCGGCACAGAATGTAAAAGCATCGGATATTGCCGAATCAGGTCGTACCGACTTCATCAACGCCCTCCAGGGACGTGTATCTGGTATGACTGTTACTCAATCGTCGGGTGCCCCAGGTGCATCAACCAAGGTTACCCTTCGTGCCGTCACCTCTATTTCGGGTGACAACCAGCCGCTCTACGTTATCGACGGTATTCCAATGAATAACTCTACTTTCGACTCGGGTTCGGGCTTCGCCATTGCCGACGTTATTTCGGTTCGCGACGGCGACTTCTCGTCGCGTGGTAACGACATCAACTCCGAGGATATCGAGAGCATGACAGTGCTTAAAGGTGCTGCCGCTGCCGCTCTTTACGGTTCTGACGCTTCGAACGGTGCCATCATCATCACCACCAAGAAGGGTCGCAAGGGCAAAGCACGCATCAGTTATAGCAACCAGTTCTCGTGGTCGAAGGCTTACGGTTGGCCTGAAGTGCAAAACAAAATTGCCAACGGTGCCTATGGTACTACCAACTGGTACTACACCAGCCACTACGGAGGCTCTTATCCTGAAGATGCAACTTATTACGACAACGTGAAGGCTATCCTTCAAACCGGTTTCATGCAACGTCACAACGTGTCGGTTGAAGCAGGTAACGACGGCATGAGCATGCGTGCTTCGGCTTCGCTCATCGACCAAGAAGGTGTTATCAAGACCACCGACCTTACCCGTAAGAACTTCTCGGTTGCCGGCAAGGCAAAGATTGGCAACTGGGCTGACTTTGAAGGTAGCGTGCAATATGCTCACCAAACCAACCAAAAGGTGCTCCGCGGCACCGCCGGTCCGCTCTATCGCGCTTACATTTGGCCGAACCTCGACAACATGGCTAACTACCTCGACGAAGACGGACGCCACATGCGCTATCCTGAATATTACACCGACGGCGACCTCTTGAACCCATTGTTCGCTATGTATAAGAACAAGAACGAGGACGAAACCGACCGTGTTATCACCACCATGACCCTCAACATCCGTCCATTTAAGAACACATTCGTTCGCGGAAGTTTCGGTTGGGACTACTCGGCTTCGACCTACATCTACGCTCGTCACCCTTATTATCAATCTTATAACAAGACCGTCGACGACTCAAACAACAGCGGTAGTTACAACATCTCGAAATACAACACAAGCGACCCGTCGCTCAACATCCTGGCAGGTTACAACAACACCTTCAACGCTAAGCACACCGTTGGCGTGCAAGTGGGTTATCACCAACAGGAACGCGGCGTAAGCTCGTTGGCTTCGTCGGGTAGCAACTTCATGCTCATCGACTTCTATTCAATCAACAACTGCGAGGCTTCGACCATTACATCAACCAAAAAGCAATACAAACGCCGCATCCAAGCCATCTCGGCTCAAGTGGAATATGGTTTCAACAACTTGGCGTTCCTCACTTTGCGTGCTCGTAACGACTGGTCGTCGACTCTTCCTGTTGACAACCGCAGTTATTTCTATCCCGCTGCCGAATTCTCTTACATCCCAACCGAACACAAGGTTGTTAAGGATGCTCTTCCATGGCTCGACTACTTCAAACTCCGCGGCTCTATTGCACAAGTAGGTAAGGATGCTTCTCCATTGTCAATCGACCCTCAACTCGAAGTTGCTGAAACTTGGGGTGGCGGTTACAAATACGGCTATACTGGCCCGAACAAGGCTCTCAAGCCTGAAATGACAACCTCGTGGGAAATCGGTTTTGAAGCCCGCGCTTGGAACGACCGCATCGCTGCCGACTTCACTTACTTCCGCACTCACTGTGCCGACCAGATTGTTAACGGCTTCCGTATGTCGTATGCAACAGGTTTCGTGCTCAACAACCTCAACGTGGGTACATTCAACACATGGGGCTGGGAAGGTCACATCGACGTTGACGTGCTCAAGACCAAGGACCTCACCTGGAACATCGGTTTGAACATGTCGCACACCGGTAGCGAAGTAACCAAACTTCCGGTAGCAGAATACTACAACGCTTACACTTGGATTGTGGGCAACCTGCGTAACGGTATCTCGGTAGGTCAACCTATCACTGCCATGACAGGTCTTGCTTATCAACGCAACGATAAGGGTCAAATCCTCATTAACCCGACAACCGGTGTTCCTTATGTTGATTCAAACTGGACAGTGCTCGGCGACCGCGAACCTGACCTGCGCTATGGTATCACCACCAGCTTGCGCTACAAGGACTTCCGCCTCAGCGCTAACTTCCAAGGCCGTATCGGCTGTACAATTGCCAACGGCACCAGCCGCGACATGATGACCCGCGGTTTGAGCTGGGAATCGGTTGACCAACGCGAACTCGGCAAGGTTATTTTCAATGGCGTTCTTAAGGACGGCAACGAAAACAGCGACAACCCAACAATCAACACCATCGCAGTCGACGTTAAATCGTATGGCTCTGGCGGTTGGGTAGGTTACGACGAAGACTGGTTGCAAAGCGGCATCTACTACTTGCGCTGCCAAGACCTGCGCCTCACCTACAACGTGAACCGCAAATGGCTTGCCAAGACATTCCGCAACGTGATTTCTAACGCCAGCGTTTATGTTTCGGGCAACGACTTGTTCACCATCACCAACTATACCGGTTACGACGTTGTGGGCAACGCCACTTCAGCAGCAGCCGGCGGTACCGGTGGTGAAGGTATCGACTATTGGTCGCTTCCAAGTCCTCGCACCTACACTTTGGGCTTCAGCTTAACATTCTAATCATTTCTAAAAAGGAAGACAACAATGAAAAAACATTCAATATTAGCACTTATCTCTGCTATGGTAATGACAGTTGCAGCCACCAGTTGCGACGATTACCTCGACGTCAACAAAAATGTTGACGCCCCTGACTATGTGCCTGCCTACCTTTATTTGCCGAGCATCCAGCAAAACATGCAAGGCTTCTATTGGGACATTCGTGCACTCGGTCCGTTAACTCAGATGATGGGTACCTCCAGCTATACCAACTTTGCTGCACAATACTACACTGCTGCCAGCGATGCTGCCGGCGAAATATGGCGCGTGGTTTACTGGAACCAAGGTATGAACCTCGAGAACCTCATCAACCAATCGCTTGAAGCCGAAAACTGGACTATGGCCGGCATCGGCTACATCATCAAAGCCTACGGTTGGGACAAACTCACCAAATATCATGGCGACGTTGTGCTCAAAGAAGCATTCAACAATGGTCAGACCTCTTTCCCTTACGACTATCAGGAAGACGTTTACGATGCCGTTCAAGAATGGGCTAAAAAGGGTATTGAACTCCTTGAAATGGAAGACAAAAGCAACTACGGCACTTCAATTTCGGGCAACGACTACATTTTCCATGGCGACAAGGATAAATGGAAAAGATGGGGCTACTCAATTCTCGTGAGCCAGTTGGCTTCGCTCACCCAGAAGAAGGATTTCAAGGAAAAATACTACAACGACCTCGTGAAGTATGCTGCCCTTGCAATGCAATCGAATTCCGACAACGCAACCCTTGAAATCGGTGGCGGCGGTCCTGATGCAGCTTATTCTTCTTACAACAACTTCTGGAGCCCTTATCGTGGCAACTTAGCTTTCAGCTATTTCCCACACGACTATGCAGTGTCGATGATGACCGGTACAATCCGCAAGTATGACGATGCAACAGGCGACATGACCACTGTGCCTGACAACGTTCACTTCCCTTACGAATTGGCTGAAACCCAAATCATTTGCGACACACTTGCCGAAGTTGGTCACCTCGACCCTCGTAACATTGTCAAGCTGCCTTGCACCACCTTCAACACCTATTCGAAATTGTACACCGATTGGAACGAAGATGGCACTCCAAAGGTTGACGACGAAGGCAAATTGGTGCTCAAAGAAGTTGCCGGCAACCCGATTCTCAAGAAGGACACCACCACAGTTTGGGAAAAGGTGCGCAGCGTGATTTTCCGCGGCAGTTCGTTCACCTCGTATGTTGGTCCGATTGGCTCAGCTCCAAACTACTACGGCTACGTTTCTTCGACGTCGATTTATGCTCGTTCGGGCGAAGGCCGTTGGATTTATCGCGAAGATGCTCCTTACATTCTCATGACTTATCCCGAAATTCTGTTCGACCTTGCCGAAGCACACTTTGTTGCTGGCAACAAGGCAGAAGCGCTCAGCACTTGGAAGAAAGCAGTTGCAGCCGATATGGAATTCACCAAGACCTACATTGTAGACGGTCAATGGGTTGACGTCAGCGGCACCAACTATCACCAAGGCGACTGGATTAGCAAGACAGACTTCCAGACTATTGCCAACGAATATCTTGCAGGTCCGTTTGTTGAAGGCGTAACTCTCGACAAGTTCTCGCTCTCGCACATCATGATGCAGAAGTTCGATGCCCTCTATCCATGGGGTGCTGCCGAAGTTTGGGTTGACCAACGCAAGTATCACTACGACATTGATTACACCGGCGAATATCCTTATCCTGGCAACGGCTACGACAAGACCACCGTCACTATGAAGAAGGATAGCGACCCGAACAAGGTTTACAAAGGCTTCTATCTGGCTCCGGCTCAGGTGCAAGGATTCAAGGGCACTTACAATGTTAAGAACCAAGGCTCGCCATGCTACCGCGTGCGTCCACGCTACAACTCAGAGTACGTTTGGAACAAACGCGGCTTGAACGACCTCAAGCCAATCCCAGGCACTGCCAACTGCTATCATACATCTATTCCTTGGTTTGCTTATCCGGGCGAACGTCCAGAAGTAATGCCTGGCTTGGATTATAGTAATCTTGAAATTGACGAAAACTATTAATACTCCGATAATATGAAAAATCTTAAATATTTGGCTTTTGGTGTTGTAGCCCTCTTGCTCGCTTCGTGCGACGACAAGCCGGTTGAATACAACTACAGCGACTTAGGCGAAAACACCGCACTATTCAAGGTGTGG
>JBJEKD010000020.1:0-38487 GCA_051878455.1 Muribaculaceae bacterium | reverse complement strand
TGTAACGGCCAAGCACAAAGAAGAGGTCGCTGATGCGATTGATGAAACGCAGCACCTCGGGGTTCACCGGAGCGTTGTCGGCAAGCGAAACAATGCGACGTTCGGCGCGACGAGCCACGGTGCGGCAAATGTCGGCTTGAGCACTGAGTTTGGTGCCGCCCGGCAACACAAATCGAGTGAATTTAGGAACTTTCTCATATAATATGTCGATGATGCGTTCGATGGCTTCAACATCCTCGTCTTCGATGCCAAGTGCTGCCTTTGCGTTTTCGGTAGCAAGATAAGCACCGATGTTGAAAAGTTTGTTTTGAATCATCAAAAGCAAATCGTAGATGTCGGGATATTGTTCTTTACATCCCACAGCAAGCATAGATATTTGAGAATTTAGTTCGTCGACAGTGCCATAGGCTTCGATGCGCGGGTCGCTTTTGCTCACGCGAGTGCCACCGACCAGCGATGTGCGGCCGTGGTCACCTGTCATAGTGTACAAAGGGCTTTTCATAATAGTTTAGATATAAAATTGTTAAGTTTTTCAATCAAATTTTCCGTATCGCTTGCTATATGCGAACAGTCGATATTCTTTCCGCGGGCAAATGGCGAATGGGCACATTCGCTTAATTGCGCAACAAGATTATCGTACATTCCATTATAGTTAACTACAAATATAGGCTTTTTATTTTCAATTCCCGCAACAATTAGGTGAGAAAGTGTAGAAATCCACTCGTCAATGGTGCCAATTCCGCCCGGAAGGCAGATGTAAGCGTCGCCTTTTTCAATCATCAGGTCCTTGCGGTCGGAAAGATTGTGGCAAGCAATCACTTCGGAGCAAACGGCATCGGCACGATGCGCAAACATCTCGGGCACTATTCCAATCACTTTGCCGCCGGCGTCGGCAGTTGCTTGCGCCACGGTGTGCATCAGTCCGGCATTCACGCCGCCATACACCAGCGTGTGGCGATGGCTGCCAATCCATGCGCCCACCGCTTGTGCCATTTTCTCATAATCCTCGCCAAGCCCTTCGCGCGACGAGCAATAAACCACTATATTCATTCTTTACGGTTCTCCTTTCGCAATAAAATAACGGATTATACTATAAACGAAACTTCCTTGAAAGCAAATTCCCGCACCTCGTCGCCGATGCGCAGGCACAACATTCCGTCGGGTTTCACATCGGATATTGAAGCCTCGAGACGAGTGCCGTCGGGCAGCGCGAACGAGTGCGTTTTGCCGTCGTTGCGATATAGTTGCCCGAGATACTGGCTGTGAGTGTCAACACAGGCATCGGGTGAAAGTGCCAATCTTTCCACGTTTTGCTCTATTCGGGTGCAGATGCGTTCAAGCAACTGTTTCGGGTCGAAATCGTTGCCGGTTATCTGCTTTAGGCTGATGGGGTTGGGCGCGTCGCTTCGGAACTCGGTTTGATTGACGTTTAGCCCAATGCCGATAATTGTCTGTCCGATAGCCTTCGATGTGAGCGTGTGCTCAATGAGTATGCCAGCCACCTTGCTGTTGCCATAGTAGATGTCGTTGGGCCATTTTATCTTAAATCCATCAACAATGGCGTTCAGTTCGTGCGTTATTGCCAGCGAAGCCGCCTCGCTTATGAGAAATTGCTTGGCAGGCAGCACCGGAGGATTCTTTATAAGCATACTGAAGGCGAGATTCTTGTCGGGCTCCGATTCCCACGAGTTGCCACGTTGCCCACGCCCTGCGGTTTGCCGCATGGTGTAGATAACCGTGCCCGAAGGCAGCATCGATGCCATGCGAGCCAGATAGGTGTTGGTCGATTCGGTTTCGCGTACCAGAATATATCGCGGCATAGTAGCGTCAATCGGGGAAAGTGAGGGTGATAGTGCGCGAACCGTCGTCGGCAGGCTTGATGTCGACGCGCACAGTGTGGTCGGGCAGCAGATTGTCGATGCGTTCTGGCCATTCAATCAGGCACACAGCCCCGCTTTCAAAATAGTCGTCAACGCCAATGTCCTCAGCCTCGCGTTCGTCTTCAAGTCGGTAGAAGTCGAAGTGGTAAATCAGTTCGGCTGTGGTTTCGCTGCGATATTCGTTCACAATCGAGAACGAGGGCGAGTTGGTTACATCTTCCACGCCCATTTCGGCGCAAAGGGCATTGATGAAAGTGGTTTTGCCGGCGCCCATTTCACCATAAAATGCAAACACGCTGAAGTCGCCCATAGCATCGATAAACTCTTGAGCCGCAGCACCAATAGCATCGAGGCTCGCTATTTTAATCTCTTTTGATTCCATATTATTAAGATGTTTTTAATTCGTTTCATCGCCTTGCAGCCATAGCGACAACCAATCGCCATGCCAAGGCTAAGTAGAGTTATATTTGCAAATATACAACAAAGAAATGAATGTAGGCGCGTAATGGGGCAATATAAAAGGCAATAAAAAAAGACACTCCCGAAACTGTTGTTAAGGCAGCCTCAGGAGTGTCAGCGTATTAAAAATACAATACTATTCAAATTGTGGCGTCATCAAAAGGCGCCAAAGGTTCTCACTTCACCTCCCATGTTTCTCCGTCGAGAATCATGTCGCGAAGGCAAGTGTAGTTTTTGCGAGCCACCACGTCGGCAACTTGCTTTTCAACTTCGTCGTTATAGGTGAGAGCCTCAACATCGCGAATCACACCCACAGCCAGAGGCAGTTCGTGACCGTCCATCATAGCCAATTGCTGGTGCAAGAAATTGCTTTGGCAACGAGCGTCGTGAGTGAGCACGTCGTCGATGGTGTAGCCGTCTTCGCCGATAGTCACCACTTTCAAGCCGAAACCATCTTGCACAAGTCCCTTGTTCTTGTCCTTGCCGAAAATCATCTTTTCGCCATGCACAAGGTGGATGGTGCGGTCTTCGCGAGTAGCGCGGTCGGTGATGAAGTTGTGAATACCGTTGTTGAAAATCATGCAGTTCTGCAGAATTTCCACAACCGAGCAGCCTTTATGCTTAGCAGCAGCCACCATTACCTCTTGCGAAATCTTCGGCTCAACGTCGATTGAACGGGCGAAGAAAGTGCCGCGAGCGCCAAATGCCAGTTCGGCAGGCACAAAGGGGTCTTCAGTGGTGCCGTAAGGCGACGATTTGCTCACAAAGCCGCGGTCGCTTGTAGGCGAATATTGACCCTTTGTCAAGCCGTAGATTTTGTTGTTAAGCAAGAGTACATTAAGGTCGACGTTGCGACGCACTTCGTGAATGAAGTGATTACCGCCGATAGCCAATCCGTCGCCGTCGCCACAGATTTGCCAAACAGTCATTCTTGGGTTAGCCGTCTTGAAGCCTGTAGCCACCGCACCGCCACGTCCGTGGATGGTGTGGAAACCGTAGGTGTTCATGTAGTAAGGCAGACGCGAACTACAACCGATACCCGAAATCACGGCAGTGTCGTGAGGAGCCACTCCCACTTCAGCCATAGCCTTGTGGAGTGTAGCGAGAATAAAGTGGTCGCCGCAGCCTGGGCACCAGCGCACTGATTGGTCACTCTTATAGTCGGCTGCTGTATATTTCTTGTTTTCTTCCATGATTATTTGCCCTCCATGATTTTAGTTACACCGTCAACTATCTCGTGAACCAAGAACGGTTGACCTTGAGTCTTGTTGATGCGTTTAACAACCAGTCCGTCAACCTTGCTTTGCAAGTATTCGGCAAATTGACCAGTGTTGAGTTCGGCAACAATCACATTCTTGTATTTGCCGAGCACCTCTTTGGTGTTAGCCGGCAGCGGGCTGATGTAACTGAATTGAGCCAAAGCCACTTTCTTGCCGGCGGCGTTCATCTCTTCCACAGCGGTGTAGAGGTGTCCGAATGTGCCACCCCATCCCACAAGCAGAGTGTCGGCATCGGCATCGCCAAGCACTTCAAGCGCAGGAATATGATTTGCCACGTTTTCCACCTTGCGTTTGCGAGCCATCACCATCTTTTCGTGGTTGAGTGGGTCGTTCGACAGCGCCGATGTGTTATAGTCCTTTTCAAGACCGCCCAAACGGTGTTGGAATCCTTCTTGACCCGGAATAGCCCAATAGCGCACATCTTCGGCGTTGCGCAGATAAGGCTTCCAGCCTTCACGCATATCTTCGGTGACGAAGTTTGGCTTGATGGCAGGGAAATCGTTGGCTTCAGGCACACGCCAAGCCGATGAGCCGTTGGCAATGAACGCATCGGTGAGCAAAATCACCGGTGTCATGTGTTCCACGGCTATGCGGGCTGCTTCGAAAGCCATGTCGAAGCATTGAGTTGGTGAAGTTGGAGCAAGCACCACGATTGGCGATTCGCCGTTGCGTCCGTAAAGCGCTTGCATGAGGTCGGTTTGTTCGGTCTTGGTTGGCAAACCGGTTGATGGACCACCGCGCATAACGTCGATAACCACCAAAGGCAATTCAGCCATCACAGCCAAACCGATGCCTTCGCTTTTCAGAGCAAGACCCGGACCGGAAGTCGATGTCACGGCAAGATTGCCAGCAAAAGCAGCACCGATTGCCGAGCATACGCCGGCTATTTCATCTTCCATCTGGCATGCTTTCACGCCGAGGTCCTTGCGCTTGGCAAGTTCGTGCAAAATGTCGGTGGCAGGAGTGATTGGATAACTGCCCAAGAACAAAGGCAAACCGCTCTTTTCCGATGCCAAAATCAGACCCCAAGCAGTGGCCTTGTTGCCGTTGATGTCGGTGTAAATGCCCGGTTTTGCCTCATCGCTCTCGATGCGATAGGTCGACACCGAAGCATGTATATTGTGTCCGTAGTCATAGCCGCCTTGAACCACCTTGGCATTAGCCTCGTAGATTGCCGGTTTCTTGGCGAACTTGTTTTTAAGCATGTGCAAAGCAGCCTCGAGAGGACGGTCGAACAGCCAGCACACCAATCCGAGCGCAAACATGTTGCGGCACTTCAGTGCAATCTTGTTGTCGAGCCCGCTTTCGGCGAGTGCAGCCTTCACCATCGATGTCATTGGCACCTCAACAATCTGAGCACCAATCTTTGTGAGTCCGATTTCGTCGTAAGGCTTGTCGGTTGTGTACAGCGCTTTGTCGAGGTCAGATTGTTTAAAAGAATCAATATCGATGATGGCAACACCACCATCTTTCAGGAACTTGACGTTCTGCTTTAAAGCAGCGGCGTTCATCGACACCAATACATCGCACTTGTCGCCCGGAGTGTGAACACCTCGACCGATATTCACTTGGAATCCCGAAACTCCGTTGAGCGAGCCTTGAGGAGCGCGCACCTCGGCGGGATAGTCGGGGAACGTGGAAATTTGATTTCCTATGCCAGCCGACACATTCGAGAAAATGTTGCCTGCCAACTGCATGCCATCGCCTGAGTCGCCTGAGAAACGAACGACTACCTTGTCAAGCACCTTGACATTTTGTTTTTCTAACATAAGATTTTTTTAAAAATGTTGTATTTCAGGTTTAATTTTTTGTTATTTGCTAACGATAGAGCAAAGGTAATGAAAAAAAGTGCTCATCTATCAACTATTTAGGGAAAAATTTATTTAATTGAAAAACAAGTTGCATATATTACTTTTTACGCAGGATATTTATGCAGTTTCCCCTGTTATATTTTCAGTTTTATGTGCATGCGTTCAAGTATGCCGGTAACCAATATCACCACAAGCGAAAACATGAGGCAATTTGCTATGCCCAACAGTCCGTGGGTGAGCCAGTCGGGCAGCACCACGCCGGTGAGGCTGCTCATGGCGTAGAAAACGTATGGCATCAGATAGACGGTGAGAGTGGCGGTGCCTGCCGGTTTAATCAGCGCAAACCATTTGGTCACTCCGGCTTGCACAAGGCAGTCGAGCAGCATGTAAAGGCTCACCGATATGGCAATAATGTAGAACACCCACACCGGGGTGGCTTCAATCTTTCCCACAATCCAGAACTGGTGCGCCACCACTGCCAACAATACGAACAGCACCGACACTGCAAGTGCCGAACGCATTTTCCACTGCCACGAACGCTGTGCCACGCGCGCCCCGAGCAGCGACAACAGCATGCCGCTCATCGACAGCAACACAAGCGAACCGTTGCCAATGTGTAGAATACCCAACATTCCGTTGAGGAAATTGTTTTCGCCGAGCCAGAGCAACGGCTTTCCGCCGTAACACTCGCGCAACGGCGTTTCTAGCAGGCTGATGCACACAAACACGCCCCACGCTATCGCAATCGCTTTCACATTGTTGCGACAGAAGAAATAGGTGACTGCGCACACCAAATAGGTCCAGCCAATAAGTCCGAGTATGCTCGAATAGGGACTGAACACACCGCCTTGCGGATTGCGGAACGTGAGCACGAGGAAGATGAGCACCGCAGCGCCTACACATCGGGCGGCAACGATGAGCCGCTTGCGAAGGACTGTGGTTGGCTTGGGATAATTGTTCCACACGCACACAATGCCCACTACCATCAGCAGCCAGTACACCCCGATTGGGTAGAGCGAATCGGCAGCAACGCGTTTCTCGGAATTGCCAATAAAACAGCCCATCACAATGAGCCACAGCGTGCGCAGGAGTATGTGCCCCATAGTGCTTTCAGCCGAAAGCCCTTTGGCATAACGCCGCTCAATGGCATAGGGAATCGACATGCCCACGGCAAACAGGAAGCACGGGAAAACCACATCGGCAAGACCCATGAAATCTTCGCCTATGGCGGCGTGTTCAAGCCAGTGCGGCACGTCGTGAATCTTCCAGAAGTCGTTCACAAAAATCATGGTGAACATGGTGATGGCACGCAGCATGTCGATGGCGAGGTTTCGCTTGGCAAACATTTCTGCGGTGTTGGTTGGTGTCATGGCTTTTGATGTTAAGCGTTATTCTGATTAAATGAAAAACAAACGCCTCGCCGACCGCGCTTGGGCACATTGCATGCCAAAGTGGGACCCGCGAGGCATAATATTGTAGTAAGGGCACTTCAAGACGAGGTTTTCACCCTGCCTCTCTATTGCCACCAAAAACAATCACTTCAATGCGGCAAGAGCCTCTTTGATACGAGCCACAGCAATGCGAATGTTTTCGTCGCTGGTGGCATAACTGAAGCGAACATATCCGGGAGCGCAGAATGCCGAACCGGCAACGCCCGAAACGTGTCCAACCTCAAGCAGATACATAGCCAAATCGAGGTCGTTTTCAATCACCTTGTCGCCGTATTTCTTGCCGAAATAAGCCGATACTTCGGGCAACACATAGAATGCGCCTTCGGGTTTGCTGATTTTCAGCCCCGGAATTTCGCTCATGAGCGAGATGATGAGGTCGCGGCGGCGCTCAAATGCCTGACGCATCTGCTCAACACAGTCCTGCGGACCGGCGAATGCAGCCTCGGCAGCCTTTTGGGCGATTGACGAGCACCCCGATGTGTATTGTCCTTGCAACTTGTTCACAGCCTTAGCCACCCACAGCGGACCTGCCATGAAACCGATGCGCCAACCGGTCATGGCGTATGCTTTCGACACACCGTTGATGATTATGCAGCGTTCGCGCACCTCTGGGAACTGGGCAATCGAATTGATTTCGCCTGTGTAGTTGATATGCTCGTAGATTTCGTCGGCAAGAATCATCACTTTCGGGTGACGTGCCAACACGTCGGCGAGCGATTTCAGTTCGTCGCGAGTGTAAACAGCGCCTGTAGGGTTCGACGGCGAGCAAAGCATAATGAGCGACGTCTTAGGCGTGATGGCTTCTTCGAGTTGCTTGGCTGTGATTTTGAAGTCTTGCTCGTGAGAAGCAAACACTTCAACAGGTTTACCCTCGGCAAGTTTCACCATTTCCACATAACTAACCCATGCCGGAGTGGGGATTACCACCTCGTCGCCCGGATTAACCAATGCAAGCACCACGTTGCACAATTCTTGCTTGGCACCGTTGCCCACAACAATCTGTTCGGGAGCAAAATCAAGGTTGTTTTCGTTTTTCAGTTTTGCGCAGATGGCTTTACGCAGCGAAAGATAGCCCGGCACCGGAGTGTAGAACGAGAAATTCTCATCCACTGCCTTTTTGGCTGCTTCTTTGATGTGGTCGGGGGTGAAAAAATCAGGCTCGCCTACCGACATATTGATTACGTCGACGCCTTGCGCCTTCAATTCTTGGCTCTTTTGCGACATGGCAAGTGTTGCCGAAACTGCCAATGACTTAATTCTTTGTGATACTTCGTTCATGTTGGTATTATAATATTTTGGTTTATCAGTAAAGTGTGTGGATTGCATAGAGTGCGCTTCACCACAAAGCACCCAACCGCAGCATGGCTTGCGGTTCGGCACCTTTGCTGCAAATATAGTGCAACAAAGTGAAATAAGCAATCAAACACGAAAGGAAAAATTTCTCTGCCCCAAAGAATGGTTGCAAATAATTCGCTTGACCGTCGCCCACTTATATTGCTTGCCAATTGCCGTCGCTGTGCCATGTGCGACGAATACGCTGAGCACTCTCGTCGTCGGTCACTATATAATTAATGTCAGCCAAATCGGCTATCTTGAATGTTCGCGCCCGGTCGAGTTTTTTCCCCGAAGCCATAACCACCCGCTTGCGTCCGCGAGCCAAAATGCAACTCTTAACCAACGCTTCCTCGCGCTTGATGCAGAATAGCCCTTGCGTTGGATGCACGTCGCTCACCCCGATGATTGCCCAATCGGTGTACAGCATTTGCAGTTCGTTGTAAGTGGATATGCCTAAGGTCACCTGACCTTCATTGTCAACTTCACCACCGAGAAAAAAGGTGTGATGCCGCTCATGGCTGAACAGTTCGTTGGCTATCGGGAAACTATTGGTGAACACTGTCAGTTCCATATCCAGAGGCAATGCTTTTGCCACTTCGAGGTTCGACGTGCCACCGTCGATGAGTATTGTGTCGCCGCTGCTGAACATAGCCACCAGTTTTTCCGCCATTCGCTGCTTGGCTTGGCGGTCGGTGTCGTAACGCTCCAAAATCTGCACCGACGTGTCGGAACGAGGCACAGCACCGCCGTGCACTCGCGTGAGCAATCCTCGGCCTTCCATCTGTGCCAAGTCGCGCCGCAACGTGTCGTCCGACACTCCCAACATCTCACACATCGACATAATGTGAATGCGGTTGTTCTGTTTAAGACATTCCATTATGCACTCCATTCGTTTCTCCTTTTCCATAATTCCGCTTGCGTTTTTCCGCAAATTTACATATATTAGTTCAAACAACAAGTGTTTTTTGGCGGAAAAACGGAATTGTTTGCGGTTTTATTCCGCATTTGAGCAAATGAATTTCGCAAAACCGCAAAACAAGAAAATACGATGCAACAGCACTATACAGTGGTAACGAAGCCACAAAGTGTTAATTAATATTAAACAGAAAAAGTGATATGTGGTTAGTATTCGCATTCGTGTCGGCAACAATCGTTGGCATACGGGATTTCTTCAAGAAAAGCAGTTTGCAGAACAGCGAATTGTTGACAGTGCTCTGCTTAGTGACGGTGTACTCTGCGCTGCTGTTTATGCCTTTTATTGTTGTGTCGCGTTTCACCTCGTGGCTCGACGGCTCGTTTTTCTTTGTCCCTGAAAGCACTCCCTTGCTCCATCTGTGCAGCCTCGTGAAATGCCTGTTGCTGATTGGCTGTTGGATGTGCAGTTTCTATGGCATCAAGCATCTGCCGCTCACGGTGTCGGGCATTATAGCAGCATTCGGACCCGTGGAAACCGTGCTGGCAGCGATGCTTATCTATGACGAACATCTCAATTGGCTACAATGGCTCGGAGTGGCTGTGAGCGTGACGTCGCTTATCATACTCGGTGCTCACGGCAAAAGCGAGAACTCCGATTTCCGTCGCGACCGTTATTTCTGGATTATGCTGCTTTCAACCATTTTCAGCACTGCAGCCGCGTTATGGGACAAGTATGCCGTAGGCAGCCCCGAAGAAGGCGGGCTGGGACAAAGCGTGATGTTCATTCAAAGTTGGTATAACATTTATCAAGCCGTATTCCTTACGGTTGCTGCTTTGATTGTGTTTCACCGCCGCCACAAGGCGCAAGGCGTTGGCACTCGCCCCACGCTGAAGTTTTCGCTGGGCATCCTGATGGTTGCTGTATGCGAAGTGGTTGCCGATTTGCTCTACGACGCCGCGTTGCAACTTCCCGGAAACCTTGTGAGCATACTCGCCATGGTGCGGCGAGGCAGCGTGGTGGTGAGTTTCCTGCTCGGAGTGCTGTTGCTTGGAGAACGCAACGTGCGCACCAAAGCCTTCGACTTAGCCTTGGTGCTGCTCGGCATGCTCCTCATCTTCCTCGGCTCCTAACCATCCACGGAATACCGGTGCCATCGCAGCGTGGCAGCATTTTGCCCCAAAGGCTTGGCATCGCGACTTCCTTGTGCGCAGGGTCTGTGGTGTGCCTGTTTTTACATGAGGTCCGCTGTTTTGCGAAAAACGGGGTGTTACTGAATCTTTACGGGTTTGAAATACACATGTTATAACTTGAAAATAACTTTGCTGGCGTAAAAAAGGTAAAAAAGATTGTTTAATGTTTTATTCGCCAAGAGGGGTTTGTGGCATTGACAACCCCGATTGACGAACAACAAAAAAGGTTATGTTTACAGCAAGAAAACTGATGCTGTGCGTGGCGATATCATGCGGTATGGCAGTGAGTGCACAGCAGTTGCGAGGAGTGGTGAGGGATGCTCAGGTGGGTGAAACCATAGTTGGAGCCGTGGTGACGCTCAAGGGTGCAACGGAGAAAACCACCGTGACCGATGTGGATGGAAATTTTGAGTTTGAGGGGCTTGATGCCTCGAAGCGTTATGAGGTTGTTGTGAAATTTTTGGGATATAAAACAGCCACGTTGCAGGGCATCAGGGCGAACGAATCAGCAGCCGATATGCTACAAGTGAGATTGCAGCCCGACAATCAGACGCTCAAAGAGGTTACGGTTACGGGCGTGGAACGACGCGACACGCAGAACGCCATGATAAGGGCTGCCCGCAACAGTGCGGTGATTGTGAATAATGTGTCGGCGCAGATGATTAGCAAGACACAGGACAGCAATGCCGGCGAGGTGATTAGGCGAGTGCCCGGGGTGAGCATCATTGAGGATAAGTTTGTGATGGTGCGCGGACTCTCGCAACGCTACAACAATGTGTGGGTGAACGGCGGTGCCGTGCCCAGTTCCGAAGCCGATGCAAGGGCTTTTTCGTTCGACATTATTCCGAGCGGACAGATTGAAAACATCACGATTGTGAAAACTGCTTCGGCTGAATATCCTGCCGACTATTCGGGCGGTTTTGTGATTGTCAATACAAAAGATATTCCGCTTAACGATGGTTTCAGCATCACCGTGGGTGGCAATTTCAACGATGCCACCGGCGGAAAAGATTTCTATTACAACGAAGGGTCGGGTACCGATTTCCTGGGTTTCGATTCGGGTAAGCGTGGCATGGCTGGCGGCATTGGCGGTGTGCTGAAACCGATGACTAATGCCTCGGGAAACATTGTGACCCAAAATGCCGTAGACCTTAAAGGCAACGGGTTCAACAACAATTGGCTGGTGAAAAACCGCACGCCTTTTGCCGACTTGAAATTGGCTGCCAGCATCAACAAACTGTGGAAAATTGACGGGCGCAGCATAGGGCTGCTGTCGACCATTAACTATACCAACGAGTTTCGCACTTATAGCAATATGCAAAACAATCTGTTTGGCATCTACGATTCGGTGAACAATCGTCCGAACTATCTGCGACGCTCGATAGATAACCAGTATAACAATAATGTGCGGTTGGGGGCAATGTTCAACCTGACGATGCTTAGTGCCGATGGCAATCATCACTATCAGTTCAAAAACATCTTCAACCAACTTGGCAACAATCGTTACACTTGGCGTGAAGGTGTGAGTGCCCAGTCGAACAACGAGCGAAGCGCCGAATACTACTATCGCAGCCGTTCAACCTACATCGGACAATTTACGGGAAAGCATAGCTTTGACCGCGACACTTTCGATTGGAGCGCTGGCTATGCCTATGCTAATCGACATTTGCCCGACCGTCGCCGATATTTGGTTGACGATGCGTTGGAAACCGGGGTGTATGCTTTGAGCACGGGCAACGATGTGTCGCGCGAGTGGACACAACTCGATGAGCATATTGGTTTTGCAGGTGTTAACGACAAGCGCAGCCTCAGCATCGGTTCAAAAATCATTGATGTTAAGGTGGGTGCCTATGGTGAATACCGTAGCCGAAAATACACCACTCGCAATTTCATCTACAACTGGAATGTGGCCGACAACACGTTGCCAAGCGGTTTCCGCTACGGCGACATCGCTCAACTGTTGAGCGACGAGCAGAATATGGCAGCCGACCGGCTGTATATGATTGAGGAAATGCAGATGCGAAACAATTATCGGGGATATAACACGCTTGGAGCAGGATATGTAAACGCTTTGCTTCCGCTGGGGAAACTGAGCATGCTTGCAGGGGTGAGATATGAATACAACGATATGGCGTTGATTTCAAACACTCGCGACTATGAGTTAAGCGAGCGCAGTCAGCATTATCGCCACAGCAATTTCTTCCCGTCGGTTAATTTCACTTATCACCTTTGTGAGAAGCAGCAGTTGCGATTGTCGTATGGCAGAAGCGTCAACCGCCCGGAGTTTCGTGAACTGTCGCCGTCGGTGTATTACGATTTCGACCTCGCAAGCAATGTGCAGGGCAACACCGAGTTGAAGAATTGCTATGTCGACAATCTTGATTTGCGTTACGAGTTCTACCCGAGCAGTGGCGAAACCATCTCGGTTGCGTTGTTCGGAAAGTTTTTCGACAAGCCCATCGAGTGGACTTATACGGTGGCAGGTGGTACCGACTTGGTTTATTCCTATAAGAATGCCCGAAGCGCAACCAGTTATGGCGTGGAAGTGGATGTGCGAAAGAATCTGGGCTTCGTTGGGCTGAACGATTTCGACCTCTCGCTAAACGGCGCTTTGATTAAGAGCAGCGTGAAGTTTGAGAAGGGGGCTAAAGAGGAGAACCGACCGATGCAAGGGCAATCGCCCTATTTGGTTAATGCCGGGGTGTTCTATAAGTGCAAGCCCATTCAACTCGACGTGGCTGTGCTATATAATATCATAGGCAAACGCATCATTGGCGTAGGCCGCAGCGAGGGCACAACCGGAAGCGACGATAATGCCCGAGTGCCACACAGTTATGAGATGCCGCGCAACGTAATCGACCTGTCGGTTGCCAAGCGTTTCGGCAAATCGTTTGAACTGAAACTGAACGTGAGAGACCTGATTGCCGAGAAGGTGATGTATAAGCAGTTTGCCAAAGTTACGGATGCCGAAGGTTCGAGTAGGCAAGTGGAGCAGATTTCGCGATGCTACAATCCGGGGCGAAACATCGGTTTGCAAATGACTTACTCTTTCTAAAAAAAAAGGAAACATATATAATCTATTAGACGGTTTACTAATTTAATTAATCGAAAGAAAAATGATTGAGAAAATGTTGAATTGCGGATGCGTATGCATCGCAGCGCTGGCTGTAGCATTGTGCAGTTGCAGCGACAGTAACAACGGTGATGAACCAAAGCAGGAAGAAAACTATGTTTGGACCACCGACGGCGGTTTGAAGGCATGCGACCACATCTTGTTTGATGAAAACGGCAAGGAAAATGCTTCGGGTAAAGTGATAGGAAACGGTGACCAGGAATTTGTTTTCACCGGTAAGCAAACACTAAAAAAGGGCACATATCTGCTCAAAGGATGGGTGTATATTGCCAACGGTGCCGAGTTGACAATCGAGGCAGGCACGGTGATTAAGGGCGACAAGCAGACTAAGGCTGCCTTGATTGCCGAGCGTGGCGGCAAACTCATTGCCCGTGGCAACGCCTCGGCACCTATCGTGTTCACTTCGGAAGAAACCGCCGGCAGCCGTAAGCCCGGCGATTGGGGTGGCGTGATTCTGTGTGGTAAGGCTCGCACCAATCAAGGCGAACAGCAAATCGAAGGCGGTCCGCGCACCAAACTTGGCGGTGACGACGACAACGATAATAGCGGTGTGCTCTCGTATGTGAGAATTGAATTTGCCGGCTATCCTTTCCAAAAAGACAAGGAAATCAATGGCTTGACACTGGGCGCAGTGGGCAAAGGCACTCAAATCGACCATGTGCAGGTGTCGTACAGCAACGACGACTCGTTTGAATGGTTCGGCGGAGCCGTAAACTGCAAATACTTGGTGGCTTACAAAGGTTGGGACGACGATTTCGACACCGATAACGGCTTTTCGGGTAACGTGCAATATGGTTTGTCGGTTCGCGACAGCCGCATCGCCGACACCTCGCAGAGCAACGGCTTTGAAAGCGACAACTGTGCCGATGGCGCTTTGGTTTTGCCGTTCACCGTCGCCACGTTCTCAAACATCACATTTGTAGGTCCTAAAGTGCTTGATGCTCAATTTGCCAACACCACCGACTACATCAACGGCGGCAATTATAACCCCAACAACGGCTCAGCATTGGGCAGATTTCAAAGTGCTATGCAGATACGCCGTTCGTCGCACCTCAATTGCATCAACTCGGTTGCTCTGGGATGGCCAATCGGTTTGATTATTGATGGCGAAAAAGGTGGCACTGTTCAGGCTGCCAAAGATGGTGTTATTAAGTTACAGAACGTGGTGTTTGCAGGCATGGACGTGATTGGCACCGATGCTAATAAGATATATGACGATGTGCTCTACGATGCCGTAGGCAAGCAAGTGATTGATGCCGGACAAGTATCGTTCTCACACACATTCTTCTTGAGCCAGACCGGTAACAAGGTTTACGACAGTTGGAGCGACCTTGTTTCAGCCGACGGCTATACACCAAAGGCAGGTAGCGCGCTGCTCAGCGGCGCTTCGTTTGCAGGCGTTACGGGCTTTGATGTGGTGAACTATATTGGCGCGTTCGATGGCGTGAACAACTGGCTCGACGGTTGGACCTGCTTCGACCCTCAAAACGAAAAATACTAATCACATTCCCATATTTTTAGTTTATTTATATTTTAGGGGCGCACTTCCTCGCGAAGCGCCCCTTTTTATAGTTATAAGCTGATATACATATTGTCAACGAATGGGGCGATGGGAGATGTTTCTAATTCTGCAACATTAGGGTGATATTCCATAGCGGACACAACAAAATATCCGGCAAATACAACAAACGGGGCAGATGTCGCCAATATTTAGTTTCAGACGTAGGAATGAGGCAAAACTGTTGATGGCGTCAGATTGATTGTTGGCTATTCTCTTTGTGGGCTTCCATGCTGATTCTGCGTCGTGGATAGGAGCGCCTATGCCATTAGTGTTGTATCTTGTGGCGTGTTCATATTCTTCTTTTCGATAGCATACGGAACTGCCATAACATTTGCCAGGACTTTCGAGAATGTGGTTATCTATCGATTCTTTGTTGAGGGAACTATATAAAACAAATAGCATTTGAAAAATAATCAATTTTTCAAATGCTATTATGGTAAAGCGACTAAATCACATTGTGAATTAATCAACTTCGGTGTTCACATCGCTTTGTTCCGAATCTAACTTGCTGTTATCTGGTGCAGGAATTGATTCAGCCATGTTGAAATTGTTTTTTTGTTCAGTTCTTTCACTAAATGCGTTGTCCAAACATATAATAATGCGATAATCGTCATATTATCGCAAAACGCAAATATTGTGTCAAACTCTTTTAGTTTGACTGTAACTTTTGAAGTCGGACTTAACCCGAAAAGTTCGGGGAAAGATATGTGACTGCTTGTGATTATAAACCATATATATTGTCAAAGGGGAAACATATATATCTTTATTTCTTGTTTGGGGGTGGGGTGGTGGGGATTATCCGAAAAAATGGTAATTATTGCCGAAATCTATATACCATTTTATGCGAAAATTCGCAGTTATTTTGTGCTGTGAAATAATAACTATACTACAATGGAATATGTGAAACTAAACAATGGTGTGGTGATGCCCCAAATGGGATATGGCGTTTTTCAGATTGCGCCAGAGGAGTGTGAACGCAGTGTGGCTGATGCTCTGAATGTGGGCTATAGGATGATTGACACGGCTCAAGCCTATCATAATGAAGAAGGTGTGGGCAGGGCTGTTGCTAATAGCGGCATTAGCCGTGATGAGATTTTTCTTGTCAGTAAGGTGTGGATTTCGAATTATGGTTACGAGAAGGCAAAGGCTTCGATTGATGACAGTCTGCGCCGACTTGGAACCGACTATATTGACTTGATGCTTTTGCATCAGCCTTTCTGCGACCGCTATGGTGCATATCGCGCATTGCAGGATGCCTATCGTGAGGGTAAGGTGAGAGCCATTGGTGTGTCGAATTTCTATCCCGACCATTTTATTGACCTTGCCGAAAATATGGAAGTTGTGCCGGCTGTCAATCAGGTGGAAACGCACGTTTTCTGCCAGCAGCGAGAGGCACAAGCCATCATGCAAGAATATGGCACGCAGATAATGTCGTGGGGCCCGTTTGCCGAGGGTCGCAACAATCTTTTCGGCAATCCTGTTTTGGCTGCGATTGCTGCTAATTATGGAAAGACTGTGGCACAGGTTGCCCTTCGTTGGCTGTTGCAGCGAGGTGTGGTGATTATTCCCAAGAGCACCCATGTGAACCGCATGAAGGAAAACCTCGACATTTTTGATTTTGTTCTTACCGATGACGATATGACGGCTATCGCCTCTCTTGACACGGCTCAAAGCCTTTTCTTCGACCATCATTCGGCCGCTGCTACGCGTATGTTTATGGGATGGCGATAAATTCGGATAATTCATGAAAAGGCTGGCTTTTATAATTTTAGTAATTTGCGTAGGCGTGTTTTGCGCTGATGCAATCGGGGTGCATAATTCCGACAGCATAGTTACGCTTCAAGGTGTTGTGAAAGATTCACGCACAAAGAAGCGGATAGCGAATGTGAATGTATATGTTGCCGGTAAGGATATAGGCACTGTGACCAATGGCGATGGCTTTTTCAGTTTAAAGATTCATCAAGATGATGCTGCGGGAAAGTTGCTCTTTTCGTGTCTTGGCTATGCCAATGGCGCAATGGCTTGTCATGATTTCATCAATTCACAGAAAGAACTTACGGTGCTACTGAATCCTGCTCCGCGAGTGCTTAGCGAAGTGACGGTGTATGGTGGCGATGCAAGGGGCCTTGTATATGAGGCACTCCAGAAAATTGATGCAAATTATCCGCTGTCGCCAAACCTCTTGAATGTGTTTTATCGCGAGACAATCAAGAAAGGAAATCGCTTTGTGGGGATATCGGAAGGGGTGATGGACGTCTATAAGGATAGTTATAAGAAACGCTTTATCGACAGGGACAGAGTGAGAATCACACGAGGAAGAAAACTGCTGAACCAGAAACCTCAAGACACATTGGCGGTGAAAATTCAGGGCGGACCAATGCTTGCCATATACCTTGACATCGTGAAGAATGAAGACGCTGTGCTCAGCAGAGAAACGCTGCCGTATTTCTCATTCAAGTATGAGAAAATGGGTATGATTGACGACCGTATGCATTATGTGGTCAGTTTCATGCCTGTGGTGAAGTTGGATTATCCGCTTTATTCCGGTATGCTCTATATTGATTGTCAAAGCCTAAGCATTACGCGAGCAGAAATGTCGCTCGACGTGAGCGATGCAGGGAAAGTCAACGAACTTGTGCTGAAGAAAAAGCCCTCGGGTTTGCGGTTTCGATGCAAAGAGTTGAGCGTGATTGTTGCCTATCGGCAGCATGGCGACAGGATGTGTCTGGATTACATAAGAAATACCATTAAGTTTAAGTGTGACTGGAAACGCCGTTGGTTTTCATCGGCTTATTCCGCAACGGCAGAGATGGTGGTTGTGGATGTTGACGATGCAGCAGAGATGCGAATACCGGTTTCGGAATCGTATAGCAACCGACGCTTGTTCAGCGACGATGCGAAGCAGAATTGGGAACCAGATTTCTGGGCAGATTACAACATAATTGAGCCAACAGAATCGTTGGAAAAAGCGGTAAATAAGATAAAGAAGAAACGGTTAGAACAGTAATAAACAATGAGCATAATAAAGGAACTAATGTCGCTCATTATTGCTATGACTGCAATAGTGGGATGTCCAGCCTGTGCCGGCCACATGATTGAATCGAATGAAGATGTTGGCAATGATGCTACCGGCAAAGAAGTGTTTGGCGGTTCAAAAGTGATAAGTAAGTGAAAACTTTCAACGATTGCAGAAAGATGAGATGTTTGGTTTTGATAGCGATTTTCCTAAACGTGGCGATGGCAATGGCTCAATCGCAGCCCAAGGAGTTGCCGAGCGTTGAGATAAACACGCCCGAGGGCCGTGCTATACAACGCCACGAGTGGTGGCAGGGCACACACATCAGCATCAAATCGGCCGACGGCGATATTCTATATTCCTGCGATTCGATTGCAATAAAGGGGCGAGGCAATTCCACTTGGAGCAAGGAGAAGAAACCTTATGTTTTCAGATTACCGCAAAACGAATCGCTCCTCGGCATGCCTTCGCACACCGAATGGTTTTTGCTGGCAAACGTGATGGACCATAGCCATTTGCGCAATGCGTTGACCTTTGAAATTTCTCGGATCACGAGTCTTGATTGGACACCTCATGGCACTTTTGTAGAGTTAACCCTCAATGGAGAATACAAAGGATTGTATTATTTGTGCGAATCAATTGCCGTTGCACCCACGAGGATGAGAAATGATGACTGTGCCGTGATTATTGAAATGGACAGTTACAAAAAAGGCGGAGTGGAGGTCACCCTTGCCGATGGCGAACATCCCGAGGATTGGCGTTCGGTTGTTCGTCAGCAATCGCTTAGCCTTGACACCCTTTCGCTTGTGGATTGGATTATCGTGAACGAATTGGTGATGAATGCCGAGGCATACGGGCCGCGCAGTTGCTACCTGCACATCAGCCCCGCCGGAGCGTTGAAAGCCGGTCCTGTGTGGGACTACGATTTGGCTTTTAACGATGTTGGGATTGATGCCGACCGCAACCTGTGCCCCACAAGATTTAAGGGTAAAAGGCAGTCGGTGGAATGGCTTGATGTAACGTCTTCCTTTTGTTTCGATTCGGGCTACATAGAAACGCTTCAAAGTTTGGGCTTCAAGATTCCAACGAAAGAAGAATTAATGCCGCTTCTTGCAGCAAGATGGCAGCAACTGCGACCCGCAATGCAGAAACTCACGACGTTCGTCGAGCAAATGGATAGGGCAATAAGCCGTGCTGCCATTCACGACCAAGAGATGTGGAACGCCGCCGACCCAGCTCGGTTTGACCCGAGTACATCATATCAAGATGCCATTAACCGACTGCTTGACACTTACAAAAACAGGCTTGAACAAATGGATAAACTATTTGAAGAATAAACATTAAAACAATTATAATTTGACAATTAACTATGAGAAAAAGTATTTTAACAGCAACCCTGCTGCTTGCCATGGCGGCAACAGCGCAAGAGAGGGCAACGGTGTATTTCACCAAAGATATTAGTGCCGAATCGCTCGTGAAGATTTATAAGACACTTGGTGTTGAGGCTACAGGCCGTGTGGCTCTGAAGATTTCCACAGGCGAAAGTGAAAAGTCGAACCACTTGCGTCCGGCTTTCATCAAACCGCTGGTCGATGAAACCAAAGCAACCATAGTGGAGTGTAACACTGCATACGGTGGCAACCGTTCAACCACAGAGGACCATTTGCGTGCCATCAAAGAACGTGGCTACGACCAAATAGCCGCTGTCGACATCATGGATGCGGAGGACACAATTCACATTCCCACCCAGGACAAGAAACACATCGCCTACGACATTGTGGGAAGTCATATTGCCAACTACGATTTTATGATTAATCTGGCTCACTTTAAGGGTCATGCGATGGGCGGATTTGGAGGAGTGTTGAAAAACGCCTCAATTGGTGTGGCATCGAGAAGTGGCAAATGCTATATCCACACAGCAGGATGCTCAATCACAAGTCCGTGGGGCGGTGCGCAAGACCCATTCCTGGAAAGTATGGCAGCCGCTGCACAAGCCGTGCATGATTATTTTGGCGGCAAGGTGCTTTACATCAACGTGATGAACAACCTGTCGGTTGACTGCGACTGCAATGGCAATCCCAATGAACCAGAAATGTCGGATATAGGCATATTGGCATCAACCGACCCAATAGCACTCGACAAGGCTTGCCTTGACCTTGTGTTCAGTTACGACAGCACCACTGGCGACACTGCCGTGCCTTTGCAGACCCGCATCAACGACCGTCACGGCACATGGACTGTGGAATATGGCGAACAGATTGGCCTCGGCACTCAGGCTTACACGCTGATTGACCTCGACAATCAGTCGGGTATCGACAAAACCGTAAGCGACAAAGGTACACCGTTATTCAATGTATATACCATCGACGGACAGCGAGTTATTTCGAGAGCAACAAGCCTGTCGTCGCTTGAATCAGGCATGTATATAGTTAACGGCAAGAAAACCAGGATAGAGTAATACTACAAAGATGAGATTTTGTTTGCTTTTTCCTTTGGTGTTTTGCCTATGTTGCTTTGGCGGCAATAAAGCATATTGTCAGGAGCCGGAAATACGTAGGGCTGTAATGGAACAGATGCGCGTATATCCCCAGTCAACATTGAGGGATTTGTACAAGAATTTTTTCCAAGACCGTTTTGGCCCCGGGCATATTATCGCCGACACAGCCTCGGCGAATGCCTATCTGCGAAAGGAACTTGCAACAACAAAAAATTTTGATGGTCCGCTATACGAAAAAACCGGATATGCCGGTAATTTCTATCGTGTAAACTTGTCGCTAATCAAAGATGGCGTAATACCTTACGATATATTTTTCGATGCTTTTGTGAGGAGCGTTAACGGCATCAGTCGCACACCCATCGAAGAATGGAAAAAGGAATGGGACGTGATAAACACCGTTATATCAAAAATGGATTTGCCGATTGACAACTATAAACGTGATAGTTTGGAAATTGACAGCCTTTTAGTGCAGGGGAAATATGTCATGCACCACAGCCGGAAGTTTAACGCTGCGTATGACCCTCATTACCGCATAATCAGTAAGGAGATTTTTGAGGCTGAACTATTGCCTTTGATTGAGCGACACAAAAAAGATGATAAACAAAATAGAGATTAAATGAACAAGACGAGCATTTTTATTCTGTTGGCATGCAGCATGCTTTCGGCAGGGGCTGTGAAAGCGCAGAGCGACACTGCGCGTATCGCTCAAAATCTCGCGCTGGGCGAGGTGGTGGTTACAGGCACAAGAAATGTGACTGACATCCGCCATCTGCCTCAAACCGTGACCACCGTAGGACGCCAAAAACTCACAGAGAACCAGCGCGTCAACGTCTTGCCCACACTCATGGAGCAAGTGCCCGGACTGATGGTGACAAGCCGCGGCATGATGGGCTATGGCGTTTCGACAGGCGGCTCGGGAGGAATGATGCTTAGGGGCATATCGTCGGGAGCCGGTCAGGTGATGGTGCTCATCGACGGTCATCCGCAGTATAATGGCATATATGGTCATTCCATAGCCGATGCCTATCAGACGATGATGACTGAAAGGGTGGAAGTGCTGAGAGGTCCGGCTTCGCTGCTTTATGGTTCAAATGCTATGGGTGGCGTGGTGAATATTGTAACACGCAGCATGGATGCCGATGGCGGCAAGGGTTACGCAGGCATTGGTGCCGGTTCGTGGGGCACGGTGCAAGGCGAGGCTGGTTACAGCCTTCGCAAAGGCAAATGGCGCATGACGGCAAGCGGTCAGTATGGCCGTTCTGACAACCACCGCCCCAATATGGGATTTGAGCAGTATGGCGGCTTTGCCAAAGTGCAATACGACATCAACAGTCATTGGAATCTCTTTGCCGATGCCGATGTAACCCACTTCAATGCGTCATATCCGGGTACGGTTTCTGCGCCCATGCTCGAGGCAGACCAATGGATAACCCGCGGTGCCGTGGCTGTAGGCATTGAGAATCATTTTGGCAGCACGAGCGGACGATTGAGCCTCTACGACAACTTTGGCCGCCATAAGATTAACGACGGTTATAATGCGCTCACGGGCAGTCAGCAGACACGCCTGTTTCGCTCAAACGATGCTTTGATGGGCGTGTCGTGGTATCAGAGCGCAGTGCTTTGGGACGGCTCGCGCTTCACTGTGGGGTTTGATTATCAGAATATCTATGGCCACGCCTATTACACAAGTCGAGAAACTGGCGAGGTGCTCGAAACGCAGAACAAGCAGAGCGGCGAGGAACGCAACCACGAATTGGCAGGATACGTTGATTTGCGACAGGATTTGTTCACTTGGCTCACTGCCGAGGCAGGCGTGCGCTTCGAACATCACTCGGTGACCGGCGGCGAATGGATTCCGCAGGGCGGCATCGTTGTACGCCCCGTGGCTGACGGCGAACTCAAACTGATGGCAAGCAAGGGTTTTCGCAATCCCACCATGCGTGAAATGTATCTCTATCCGCCGTCGAACACCGACCTGGAGCCCGAACGTATGTGGAGTTACGAACTCTCGTGGAAACAGCGGCTTATGCGGGGCAGACTGCAATATGGCATAAATCTCTTTTGCATAGATGCCGACAACATCATTCAAACGGTGAACAGGCAAAACGTCAACACCGGCAAACTGAACAACAAGGGCGTTGAGTTTGATGTGCAATATCGCATCAACAGCCATTGGCAAGTCAACACCAACCATTCGTGGCTCGATATGCGCCACCCGGTGGTTTCAGCCCCAAAATATAAAGGTTATATTGGCGTTAATATGGCATACGGCAGGTGGAGCGGTAGCGCAGGACTGATGCAGGTGTGCGGCCTTTACACGGCAATCGCCGAAAACGAAACAACCGAAGATTTCACGTTGCTCAACGCCATCGTGAGTTATGCCGTTTGCAGCCCTGTGCACCTTTGGGTGAAAGGCGAAAACCTGCTTGCCCAAAGGTATGAATACATTGCAGGAATGCCTATGCCAAAAGCCACGTTTATGGCAGGAGTGGATGTTGAATTTTAGAAATAACATCACGACGTTCACGAAGACAGACGTAGAAAATTAGTTTAAGATTGAAATGAACAAGAAATTTTTATCAATAATATTGACAATGATTGCAGCAACAGCAGCACACGAAGTGCATAGTGAAGATGCGGTGCAAAAACCGCTTAGTGTGGTGAATGAGTGGGACAAGACATTCCCGCAGAGCAATAAGGTGAGCCATGAAAAGGTGTCGTTCCGAAACCGATTTGGAATTACGTTGGTGGCTGACCTTTACAAGCCCAAAAGTGGCGAAGGCAAGATGGCAGCAGTGGCTGTGAGCGGTCCGTTTGGCGCAGTGAAAGAGCAGTCGAGCGGCTTGTATGCCCAACGTCTTGCCGAGGAAGGCTTTCTTACAATCGCTTTCGACCCCTCTTACACGGGCGAGAGTGGTGGCGAACCGCGTTACACTTCGTCGATGGACATCAACACCGAGGACTTCTGCGCCGCAGTGGATTATCTCTCGTGCCGAGGCGATGTTGATGCAGAGCGTATTGGCATAGTGGGCATTTGCGGATGGGGCGGTATAGCCATCAACGCTGCCGCGCTCGACCCTCGCATCAAAGCAACCGTTTCGGTAACGCTTTATAATCTCACTCGCATGACGCAGCAGGGCTATTTTGACAGTATGGACGAGGAAGCCCGTTATCAACTGAAGAAACAGTTGGCTAATCAGCGCACCGAGGAGTTCCGCAAGGGCGAGATTTTGCCGCAGGGCGGACTGCCAGAAACCGTGGCTGACGATGCCCCCGAATTTTTAAAGCAATATGTGGCTTATTACAAATCAACGAGCCGCGGCTATCATCCGCGTTCGCTCAATTCCAATATGGGCTGGAACATCACTTCGCCGCTGATGCGCTTAAACCAGAATCTGTGGATTGCCGCACCCGAGGTGCGCACGCCTGTGCTCATCGTGCATGGCGAGAAGGCTCATAGCCGCTACTTTGGTGAAGAGGCTTTTCAGAAGTTAACGAGCGGCAACTATGCCGATAACAAGCGTCTGCTCATTGTGCCCGGTGCTACGCACTGCGACCTTTACGACGGCGGCGACGGCAACTTCATCCCGTGGAACGATATTATTGGTTTCTTGAAAAATTTTTGAATAGAGCAAAAGCAAGATGAACGATAAAGAATTTCACGAATATGTGAAGCAGCGTAAGGCATTGGATTCCGATGAGATTCATGCTTACATGAATGAGATGGCTGATAGGGCAAGGCAGTTGACGTTCCGATTAAACAGCGCCTATCATGCCCCCGACGAAGTGCGTGAAATCTTGTCGATGCTGTTTGGCTACGAAGTGCCGTCTTCGTTAAGGGTTTTCCCTCCGTTTTATGCCGACTATGGGAGAAACATACATATCGGAGAAAACGTCTTTATCAATGCGTGTTGCCATTTTCAGGACCACGGCGGCATATTCTTGGGCGACGGTTGCCAGATTGGGCATAATGTGGTATTTGCCACGCTCAATCATGGCGTTAGCTCCGAGGACCGACAGCACACCTATCCTGCTCCAATAGTCTTGGGACGCAACGTGTGGGTTGGCTCCAATTCCACGATATTGCAGGGTGTCACCATTGGCGATAACGCCATTATTGCCGCGGGCGCAGTGGTCAATAAGGATGTGGCGGCTAACACCATTGCAGGTGGCGTGCCTGCCAAGTTTATCAAGAATATTGAATGAGCAAAAAAACGATTCCCCAAAACCTTTGAGGGAAAAGAAAACGACGATAGCAAATAGTAGACTGAAAGAAACAGCAAAATTATTTATATGGAAATGAAGAAAGACGTGATGATTCTTACCGGAGCCGGTCAAATTGGTATGGCAATCGCTCGGCGTATGGGATATGGTATGAAAATCGTTGTGGGCGACAAGGTTCTAAGCCATGCCGAAAGTGTTTGCGACACGTTGAATAAGGCTGGGTTCGATGCTCTGCCTTATGAGATGAATCTTGCTTCGCGTGGCTCGATACGCTCTTTGATTAGCGAGGCTCAAAAGCACGGCGAAATCACAATGCTGATAAATGCCGCAGGCGTTTCGCCAAGTCAGGCTTCAATCGAAACAATTTTGCAAGTCGACCTTTATGGCACTGCTGTGTTGCTTGAAGAAGTGGGGAAAGTGATTCGTGCCGGTGGCGTGGGCATCACCGTTTCCAGCCAATCGGGACACCGTTTGCCCGCACTTACGCCCGAGGAAGACAGCCTGCTTGCCACCACGCCTACTGAACAACTGCTCTCGCTTGACTTGCTGAAACCGCAGAACATCAAAGACACGCTGCACGCCTATCAGTTGGCTAAACGCTGCAACGTGAAGAGGGTAATGGCAGAAGCGGTGAAGTGGGGTGAACGCGGCGCTCGCATCAACTCCATCTCGCCGGGCATAATTGTCACTCCGCTTGCCATTGACGAGTTTAATGGACCTCGTGGCGACTTCTACAAGAATATGTTTGCCAACTGTCCTGCCCGCCGACCCGGCACTGCCGACGAGGTGGCTAATGTTGCCGAATTGCTGATGAGCCCTCGAGGTGCGTTCATCACTGGGTCTGATTTCTTGATTGACGGTGGCGCCACTGCATCATATTTTTACGGACATTTAAAGAACAAATAAAAATAATTGAGTGTATGAAACATTTATCAACCATTTTTGCATTGCTTCTTTCCCTCGGTTGCATCGCTTCGTGCAGTGCCAGGACCGGCAATGGAAACAAAAAAACCAACAATATGAAAAATGAGAAAAAAGTCCTTGTGACATTCTTTTCACACACCGGCGAGAACTACGGCGTGGGCGAGATTTCTAAAGGCAACACTCACATCGTTGCCGAGATGATAGCCGAAAGTGTGGGAGCCAACCTTTTTGAGATTGCTCCTGTAAAGAAATATCCTTATGCCTACGGCGACTGCGTGAAGTTGGCAAAAAAGGAGAAGGAAAGCGGTGCACGTCCCGAAATTAAGGGCGACATTGCGGTGGAAAACTACGACATCATTTTCATTGGCTATCCCAACTGGTGGAGCGATATGCCAATGGCGGTTTACACGTTCATTGAGAAGCATCAATGGAAAGGCAAAACCGTGATACCGTTCTGCACGCATGAGGGCAGCGGGCTTTCCGACACTGAAAGATACATTGCCAATGCTTGCAAAGGCGCCACTGTTAAGAGCGGTCTTGCCATAAAAGGCACAACTGCCCAAAACAGTCAGGGGCAAGCAAAAAAGGCTGTTGCTCAATGGCTTGAAAAGTTGGGGCTGAAAAAGTGATATGTTCAAATGATTTCCAAAGAGTGGCAAGTCTAATGATTTGACACCTTTCTCTGGGATGATATTGCAAACAGCATTAATGGCAAATTGAGTATGAGATATATGCTAACATTGGCGTGTGTGGCGTTTGCTTTAGCCATATATGCCCAAAACCATAATAATATGAAAGAAAACAACACCTTAACTTTGCGTCAACTTTCGTTGGCTGAGTGCGCTTGCCTTGAAGCCCAGGGCGATATGGAGCGTCTTGACGGCGCTTTGCGCAGGGCGCTCGACGGCGGTGTTACCGTGAACGAACTGAAAGAGGCATTCTCGCAACTCTATGCTTACACCGGCTTTCCACGGTCGCTCAACGCGCTAAACAAACTGAAAGCGGTGCTCGACGACCGCAAGTCGCAGGGAATCACCGACGATGAGGGCACGCCATTCGTGAGGCCTGATGTGTGGGACGATGCTGCCAAGGCTTTGAGTCAAGGCATCGAGGTGCAATCTCGATTGGTGGGCGGCAAGACCTATCGCTATGACTTTTGCCCACAGGACGATTATTACCTCAAGAGCCATCTGTTTGGCGACATCTTTGCCGGCAATCAATTGAGCGAATCAGACCGTGAGATTGTCACCGTTGCTGCGCTCTCGGGCATGAAAGGGGTAGAGCCACAACTTGCTTCTCACAAACTTGGTGCTGTGGCTATGGGCAACACACAGCAACAAGTTGATGAACTTTGCGCTTGGCTCGATGCCAATGGATTGACCTTGAAAAGCGAGTTTGAGAAAGGTGAGCCAAACGTAAACTACGCTCGTTATTTCATAGGCGACAGCTATCTTGCACCGCTGAAGCCGAAGAACCTTTCGGCAACCGATAAAACAGTGCAAGGATATAGCAACGTGACGTTTGAACCTGGATGCCGCAACAACTGGCACATTCATCACGGGGCACATCAAATACTCATTTGCGTGAGCGGAAAGGGTTGGTATCAGGAATGGGGCAAACCAGCCATTGCGCTTTATCCAGGCGATGTGATTGACATCCCCGAGGGCGTGAAGCATTGGCATGGCGCGCAGCGCGATTCGTGGTTTCAGCATCTTGCCACACATGTGAAAACCGGCGATGTGGAGAGCAACGAATGGCTTGAAGCAGTAGATGACGAGGCTTACCAAAGTGTTCATAAATAGTCAGCCAATCCCAACGCCGTAGGGGCGTATAGCAATACGCCCGTACATGGGCATCCTGTGGAAAACAAAAAGGTGCATCAAGAATCTTGATACACCTTTATTGCGTTTTTAATATGTTGCGAGGCAAACTATCGCCTCACTTTCGGTCACTTTGTTATTGCAATGTGCCGGCGTTAGCAGCGTTAATCATTGCTTCCGAAGCATACAAGTAAACCTCCACACGGCGGTTTTGTTGCTTGCCGGCAGCAGTAGAGTTGTCGGCAACAGGATATGCTTCGCCAAGGCCTTCAATCGACTTGATTTGGTTGGTGCTTACACCAAGGCTTGTAAGGTAAGTAGACACCGATTGTGCGCGTTGCAACGAAAGAGCCTCGTTCTTAGCAGCACTCTGTTCGGCAGTGCATCCTTTCCAACCGGCATTGTCGGTAAATCCCTTAATAGCAACGTCCATATCGGTGTTTTGCTTGAGCACGTTATTTGCAAATTGGCTGAGCGAATTTTTTGCAGCGGCTTGCAGTGTTGAACTGCCTGTTGCAAACAAAATACCGCTGTCGAAAGTAACCTTAACGGCTTGCAAGCCATTGCTGTCAGTTACCGACTCAACTTGAGCATTTTCGATAGCCTCGGCTTGTGCCTTAGCCTTATCCATCTTTTTGCCGATAAGCACACCGGCAGTAGCACCAACTGCTGTGCCAATCACGCCGCCAATGGCTGCGCCTTTGCCTTTTCCAATCAATGCGCCGACGCCTGCACCAAGAAGAGCACCACTACCACTACCGATTGCAGCACCCTTTTGAGTGTTATTCATCGAACTACAACCTGTGGTTGCCAATAACAACATTGTGCAAAGAAATGCACTAAAAATCTTTTTCATAGTCGTTTTAATTCTATTAGTGTTAAATTTTATCGTTTTTAAAAAGTTCTTTTGCAAAGATAAGCATTTTCTGATAAACTCATAATCGTGCCTCTTATCCGGCAAGATATTTGTGAATCATTAATACTTTCACGCATTTATGACAAATTTCAGAGCAAAAAGTTTAATAAACCGATTTTAAAAATAATCTAATTCCTAATTTTTGGGGACTAATGGTTTGTGGCACGTTAAAGCATTCCTTTGGTAGACGGCAACTGATAGCGGAACACGTCGCGACGGATGGCGCAACGAATGCTTCGTGCCAGAGCCTTGAAAATGCCTTCAATCTTGTGGTGCTCGTTTTCGCCTCGGGCGCTCACATAGAGGTTCATGCGTGCGCTGTCGCTCAGGCTTTTGAAGAAATGCAAAAACATCTCGGTGGGCATATCGCCGATTTTTTCGCGATGAAATTCAGCGTCCCACACCAGCCACGGACGCCCGCCAAAGTCGAGTGCCACGGTGCATTGGCAATCGTCCATAGGCAACACAAATCCGTAGCGCTCAATGCCGCGCTTGTCGCCGAGCGACTTCAGCAGCGCTTCGCCTACGGCAATGGCGGTATCCTCAATGGTGTGATGTTCATCAACCCACGTGTCGCCTTTAACCTTCACCGTAAGGTCGATGCCAGAATGACGGCCCAACTGGTCGAGCATGTGGTCGAAAAAGCCTATGCCTGTGCTGATGTCGCATCGTCCCCAGCCGTCAAGGTCAACTTTCACATCAATCGAGGTTTCGTTGGTCACACGGCTAATGTGAGCCGTGCGGCTTCCGCCCCGCAGATAGTCGGCTATGCGGCTCCACGACGCAGCCACCAAAGCCACATCGCCGCTCAATCCGGCAGCAGCAATTTCATTTTCAGCCTTTTCGGTGTCGGATGCCAACAAAATGCCCTTTGCGCCCAAGTTATGCGCCAACTGCATGTCGGTGAGGCGGTCGCCAATCACAAAACTGCCTGCCAAATCATAATCGCCCGATGTGTATTTACCCAGCAAAGCCGTGCCGGGCTTACGCGTGGGCTTATGCTCGTGTTCAAAGGTCACATCGATGACGATGTCGTCAAAGCGGATACCCTCGCCGGCAAAGGTTTTTAGCATAAGTTCGTGAGGCCCCACGAAAGTTTCGGTGGGGAAACTGTCGGTACCCAAGCCGTCTTGATTTGTCACCATAACCAATTCATAATCGAGGTTTTCGGCAATAAACCCAAGATTACGAATCACCCCGGGCACAAACTCCATCTTCTCAAACGAATCGAGTTGATAGTCGATAGGCGGTTCAACCACGAGAGTGCCGTCTCGGTCGATGAACAGCGCCCGTTTAGCAGATTTATTGTTTTCCATATTCGGCAAGTGCATTAATCAGTGTTTCGTTTTCTTGTTCAGTGCCCACGGTGATGCGCAGACAGCCCAAGCATTTTTCAATGCGGTTGCGGTTGCGCACAATGATTCCGCGGTCGCGCAGATAGGCATAAATGCCGTTGGCATCGCTCACCTTCACCAAAATAAAGTTGGCATCGCTGGCATAGATGTGCTGCGTGAGCGGCAAGGCAGCCAACGCATTCGCCAACCAAGCACGGTTGGCAAGCAGTTGCTTCACCCACTCCTTCACTCGCGGAGCATCGGCAAGCGCTTTCAAGGCATATTCCTGCGCCAACTGGTTCACGTTATAGGGGTATTTCACCTTATTGTAGTAGTCGATTATTTCGGGCGAAGCAAATGCCATGCCCAAACGCACCGCTGCGCTGCCCCACGCCTTCGAGAAGGTCTGCATCACAATCAGGTTGGGCAATTCGTCGAGCATAGTCAGCATTGAACCTTTATCGGAAAAGTCGATATATGCCTCATCCACAATCACGATGCCGCAAAAACGTCGGCAAAGGTCGGCAAGTTGCTCACAGGCAAAGGCATTGCCGGTGGGATTGTTAGGCGAGCAAAGCCACATCAGGCGCGTGTTGGCATCGGTGGCAGCGAGCAACGCCTCACTGTCGAGCGAGAAGTTGTCGCCCAACATCACTTTGCGATATTCCACATCGTTGATGTTTGCGCACACTTCATACATGCCGTAACTCGGAGCCATAGCCACCACATTGTCGACACCAGGCCGGCAGAAGATGCGGTAAGCCAAATCGATGCACTCATCGCTGCCAACACCCAAGAAAATGCGGTTGTCGGCAACGCCTTTCACGCGCGAAACAGCAGCCTTTACCCGCAACTGAAGCGGGTCGGGATAGCGGTTATAGGGGTTGCTGAACGGGTTTTCGTTGGCATCGAGCCACGTCGACGCCGTTCCTTTGAACTCGCTTCGCGCCGAACTGTACGGCTCGAGCCGCAGGATATTCGGCCTAATCAGTTCTTTCAGATTAAATTCTTTCATCAATTACGATAGATTTATGTTTCGTAGAGTGTTCTACGCTCAGTTTACTTGCTCATTCTCACTGTCACCGCCATACGGTGTGCCATCAAATCCTCGTTTTCAGCCATCACCTCAACGGCGCTGCCAATGGTGCGCAGTCCGTCGCGAGTGAGGCGCTGAAAGGTGATTTTCTTTGTGAAACTGTCGATGTTCACGCCACTATATGCCTTGGCATAGCCGCTTGTGGGCAAAGTGTGGTTGGTGCCCGAAGCATAATCGCCGGCACTTTCGGGCGAATAGGCTCCAATGAACACGCTGCCGGCATTCTGCACACGTTCAGCCAATTCATCGGCATTAGCGGTGTTGATTATAAGGTGCTCGGGCGCGTATTCGTTGGCAAAAGCCATCATCTCGTCGTCGTCGGCAAGCAAAATCACATGGCTATGGCTGAGCGAACGACGCATCATCTCTTGCCGCGGCAATTTGGCAAGACACGCCTCAATCACGCCGGGCAGACGCTCGGCAAGGCTCTCATCAGTGGTGAGCAGAATCGACTGACTGTCGGGGCCGTGTTCGGCTTGCGAAAGAAAATCGCTTGCCACAAACTCGGCATCGGCGTTGCCGTCGGCAATAATCATCACCTCCGACGGTCCAGCTGGCATGTCGATAGCCACCGCGTTGCGGCTCACCTGCATCTTGGCTTCCATCACAAAACGGTTGCCAGGTCCGAAGATTTTCGACACTCGCGGAATACTTTCAGTGCCGTAAGCCATAGCAGCCACAGCCTGAGCACCGCCAACTTTGTAGATTTCAGTGGCGCCGGCATATTGCGCTGCGTAGAGTATGGCGGGATGCACTTTGCCGTTTTTGCCAGGAGGTGTGCAAAGCACAATGTGCTTGCAGCCTGCCAAGCGAGCCGGAACAGCCAGCATCAGCACTGTTGAGAACAGCGGAGAATTGCCGCCGGGAATATAAAGCCCCACGTTGGCTATTGCCACAGCGCGCTGTTCGCAACGCACCCCCGGCACCGTTTCCACCACTATGGGCTGCATCGTTTGTGCCCTATGAAAACGCTCAATGTTACCCGCCGCCACGGCGATGGCTTGTTTCAACTCCTCGCTGACAAGAGTCGATGCCTCGGCAATCTCGGCTTCCGACACACGCAGGTCGCCGAGTTCCACGCCGTCGAAGCGGCGCGCATAGTCGCGCAAGGCAACGTCGCCACGAGCCTTAACATCGCTGATTATGTCGCTCACCACCGCTTGCAGTTCGTCGGTGTTGAGTGCTGCACGAGTCATCAACTGCTGCCACTCGCTGCGTGCCGGGCGTTTAATCGTGGTTATATTCTGGTTCATAGTCAATCGCAATTATTTATAACACCATTTTCTCGATGTCGAGCACCAAGATGCCTTCGGCGCCGGCACTCTTAAGTCGTCCGCTGATTTCCCAAAACTGTTTCTCCTTAACCACCGAGTGAACCGAGCACCAACTGCTGTCGGCAAGCGGCAAAATGGTAGGGCTCTTGATGCCCGGCAAGATGCTCAACACCTCGTCCAGTTTCTCGCGAGGCACGTTCATCAGCACATATTTCTTGCTCTCGGCAGCCTTCACCGCCTCGATGCGGAACAGCAGTTCCTCAAGCACCTCACGCTTGTCGGCCGACAACTCCTTGCCGTTGCCAATCAGCACCGCTTCCGAGTCGACCACCGTTTCCACCTCAACCAGATTGTTGCTCACCAACGTGCTGCCGCTCGACACAATATCGAAAATGGCGTCAGCCAATCCGATGCCCGGAGCAATCTCCACCGAGCCGCTGATAACGTGGATGTCAGCCTCAATGCCTTTCTCCTTCAGATACTCGCCTAAAATCACCGGATACGATGTGGCTATCTTCTTGCCATTGAACCACTGCAAGCCATCATAATCCACACGTTTGGGTATGGCAAGCGACAGGCGGCATTTGCTAAAGCCCAGTTTGCGCAAAAGTTGCACATTCTTTTTCTTCTCCATCATCTCGTTGAGTCCCACAATGCCTATATCGGCTGTGCCCGACGCCACACTCTCAGGAATGTCGTCGTCGCGCAAAAACAAAAGTTCAACAGGGAAATTGCGCGAAGGCACAAGCAACGTGCGCTTCACCGCCACAAGTTTAATTCCAGCCTCGCCCAACAACTCCATTGTTTCGTCGTAAAGGCGACCTTTCGATTGCACTGCTATGCGTAACATATTTCTATAAATTTATTTGTTAATATTTCCGGTAGAGATGCACCCTTATGAAAAAATCAACCGACATCCGGCTCACTTCGAGCGGGACATCGGGCAAAATCTATCATAATCGGCTTTCAAGCAAAATTTTCATCTACGCCTTACTTACACACACTTTGCTGCAGCATCCCGCTAAAGGAGTCTGTGATGATGCAAATGGTGTGAATGGACGATAAACATAAATCTCGCAGTTTTCGTTATTTTGTTAAAATACTTCGGCAAAGTTAATAATTCCGTTTCATTATGCAAACAAATCGCCAAAAAACTTCACAAAAATTATTTGCCGCCTCAAAAAGCAAATGCTTTCATCACGGCGAACACAACGCAAATGATGGTGCGAGGCATATAGGGGCGTATCGAATACGCCCGGCACCAAGAACGTGGCAGCAGGGTTTGCAACCGCATCGGGGAAGATTCGCCTGAAAGGCGTGACGCCGAGCCTCTGGGCGAAGCCTGTAGGGGCGTATAGCAATACGCCCAACCCCCAAGACCGTGCAATGATGCAGGGGCGTAACATCGCATATAGTGTGGGGAACTTCTCGCCGAGGAGGCTCCGGGGAAGATTCGCCTGAAAGGCGTGACGCCGAGCTAGTGGGCGAAGCCTGTAGGGGCGTATCGAATACGCCCACCCCCAAAAACGTGGCAGCAGGGTTTGCAACCGCTCCGCGGTTATCCCTCGCATGCCGACGACAGCGATGTTATGCGAAGCATGTAGGGGCGTATAGCAATACGCCCAACCCCAAAAAACGATATGCCCCTACAACGTGGAATCGACAACGCCACGGCGATACGTTCACAATGCAAAAGCATCGCATACCAGAAACGGCATGCGATGCTTTGGTTTTTATTAGTGGGGGGTGATTATTTTGCGGCAAGGGTTACGATGGGCACCAACATTTCTTCCATTGATATGCCTCCGTGCTGGAAGGTGTTGTTATAGTATTGTGCATAGTAGTTGTAGTTGTTCGGGTAGGCGAGAAAATCGCGGTTTGTGGCAAAAATATAGGTCGACGAAATGTTAGGGGCCGGCAGCCCGAACGCCTGAGGCTTTTTGATTTCGTAGACTTGTTTAGGATTGTAGTTGAGTGCTTTGCCCACTTTGTAACGCAGATTGGTGTTCACGTTTTTGTCGCCAATCACTTTCACGGGGTTGTTCACGCGAATGGTGCCGTGGTCGGTGGTCAGCACCACTTTGTAGCCTTTTTCGGCGATGCGTCGGAACAGTTCCATTGTGGTGGAATGTTTGAACCACGATTCGGTGAGTCCGCGGTATGCGGCATCGCTGTAAGCCAATTCGCGAATCATTTTGCTTTCGGTGCGGGCATGCGAGAGCATATCCACAAAGTTGAGCACCACCACGTTGAGGTCGTATTGGTTGAGCGAATTGAAACGGTTGAGCAGCGACTCGCCGGCGGCGGTGTCGTTGATTTTATGATAAGAGAAATGATAGTTTTTGCGATAACGGTCGAAGATGGTTTGAATGAGAGGGCTTTCGTTGAGGTTTTTGCCTTCTTCTTCGTCCTCGTCGACCCATAGGTCGGGGAACAGTTTTGCAATCTGGATTGGCATCAGACCCGAAAATATTGCGTTTCGGGCATATTGCGTTGCGGTTGGCAGTATAGTGGTGTAGATAGTGTCGTCGACCACCGAGAAGTGTTCGCTTAACAAGGGCGAAACCATTCGCCATTGGTCGAGCCGGAAATTGTCGATGACAATGAAGAACACCTTTTCGCCGCCATCGAGCAGCGGGAATATTTTTTCGCGGAACACCTCGTGGCTCATGAGCGGATGTTGCGGTGTGGTAATCCACGTTTCGTAGTTGCGTTTAACAAACTTGGCGAAAGCGTTGTTTGCCTCGGTTTTTTGCATTTGCAGGAGTTCGTCCATGTTGGTTTCGGCACCAGACAATTTCAATTCCCAATGCACCAGCATGTTGTAGATTTCATACCAATCGTTGATTGTGGAGGCATTGTTGATAGCCATTGATATTTTTTGAAACTCCTGCTGATAGTCGTTGGTGGCTTGCGCCGACACTATTGCGCTGCTGTGCAGATTTTTCTTGATTGACAGCAGAATCTGATTGGGGTTGACCGGCTTAATCAAGTAATCGGCAATTTTGTTGCCTATTGCTTGATTCATGATGTTTTCTTCCTCGCTTTTGGTAATCATAATCACCGGCACGTTAGGCGAGGAGATTTTGATTTGCGTGAGGGTTTCGAGGCCGCTGATGCCGGGCATGTTCTCGTCGAGGATAATGAGGTCGAATGGGCGTGCTGCGGCAGCGTCGAGGGCGTCGCGTCCGTTAGACACCGTAACCACTTCGTAGCCTTTGGCTCGGAGAAACAGTATGTGGGGCTTGAGCAGGTCGATTTCGTCGTCAGCCCAAAGAATTATGCCTTGGTTCATTTGTTATAGCAAAATTAGGGTTATGATGCAAATTTAATACTTTTATTACATATAACGGCATAAGAGGGTGCTGTGTTTATGGAGTGTCGGCTTTTGCTTCCACTTTTGTGGCGTTGAGTTGCTCCTGATAGATGAAGTATTCTTCGAGCGAGCGGCCCTCGCTGATGAGCAAGCCGAAGTTGTGCTCGCTGATGAGCACTATTCTCACTTGTTTGGGCAGTTGCTGCAGTTTCTCGTCTTCTTCGAAAAGGGTGCGATATTGCGTCAGTTCGTCGAAGTTGGCAAATCCTTTCACCACAAGCAGCCCGATTTGCCCGAATGTCATTTGCTCGAGGTCGAAATCTTTCACCACATATTTTGTGAAGTTGTGGTAAGCCACTTTATAGAGCACATCGTTAGCCGACACGCTGTCGGTTGGGTAAGCCAACAGGAACACTTGCGGCGCCGAAGCATCGTCGCTGAAAGGCGTGACTTGGGCGGCAGTGGCGGTGGAAGCCGTGTCGTTCGAGAGGCGCGAAGCCCAAATCAAGCCGCGAGTGTTGAGGTTTCCGCTGTGAATGCCACGCCCACTGCTGAGGTGTTTGAGCATAGCCGAAGCAGTTGGGGTGATGTCGGTTGTCGGGTAGCGTTCAAGCAGTTGCTTGATGCCGTCTTTAAACTTCGTTTCGTTGTTTTCGGTGACGTATGCCAACGCGTCGATAAACATGAATTTAGGCATGATTTTCGAAAGCGGATACTGCGATTGCATTTGCTCGAGAGCGCTGTGCACTTCGTCGTTGCGATTGTTGATATATGCGTCGTAGGCTTGGGCGTAGAGTTGCTCTTCCACGTCGTTCATGCGGCGCAGATTGTCGAGATAATCGGGCGATTTCATCGCTTGCCCGTATGTCGACTGCTCGAAGTCGGTGATGATGAGTTGGCGATAGCGTTCGGCGGCATCGGTGTTGCCCTGACGCATATACATCAAATAAAGGTTGTAGTAGGTGTCGAGGCGGTAGACGTTGTCGGGGAAGCGCGCGAGCAGGGTGTTAAACTCGGCTTCGGCACTGTTGAGGTCCTCGAGTTTGTCTTTCAAAATCACGCCCATATTGTAAAGCCCCTCTTGAATAATGTCGTTGCTGTTGGCAATTTCTTCTTCGGTGCTCGGAATCTGTTTCAGATAGTATTCCTCGTAGTGAGGGTCGTTGGCGTGTTCGCTATTCGCAATATCGTTGGCTGATGCAATGGAATCGCTGCTGGCTTGGTCGTCGCTGTCGGTCGAGGTGTTATCGTCGGAATCGGAATCGAAGAGGGCAAACACGTTCTTGTTACGTCGACGCCAGTCGTCCTCCAATTTGCGGTTGCCCCACACCTTTTGGAATTGGGTCTTTCCGGCATTTTTGGTGGCAGTGTTGTAGAAATACCACGAATTGTCGTTGTTGAGGGTGAACTGCGTGGGCTGTTGTGACGAGGTGTTGCCCGGGTCTGAACTGAGGGCATTGGCTTGAGCCAAGCGTTCCTCCTGTTCGGCGGCTTCGCGTTCTTCCTTCTCGCGGCGGATGAGTTCGTCGATAATCTTTTTCACCACTTTGCGTTGCTCTTCGGGCGAAAGTTTTGCCAGTCGCTGCAGCGAGTCTTGCAGCGTTACGTTTTGCGAGTAGACGGCGAGTTCGTCGAGCACGTCGCTACGCTTTTTCAGCAGTTTGTAGTTGGGATATTCTTCGTCGAGCATCGGAATTGCTTCGGAATAGCATGGCTGAGCCAAGTCGTACTGCCGGCGGTCGAAATAAAGTCCTCCTAGGGTGATTTGGCTGATAGCCTTGTCGATGCCGTTGCGTTGGCTTTTCTCGACGGCGAGGATGTAGTTGGCAATGGCTTGCGAAGTGTCGCGGCGCGACAGATACAGGTTGCCTATCGCATAATATATTTGGTCGAGATATTCCTTGTTTCGGCCTAATCGGGTCATGCGCTTGAGGCTTCTCACCTCGCCATCGATTTTGTCGCCTTCAAACACGGCACTTTGCTTGATGCGGGCGTTGAACTTGGTGCGGTAGGTGGCGCCAGAACTGCCTCCAGCCTTGCCGAATGCTTGATAGGCAGCCTTGTTGTTGCCGGTGTTGGCATAAAGTTGCCCGAGCAGGAAGTTTAGGCGTACTTTTTGAGCACCGCTTGCGCGTTTGGCGGCTTGCTCGAGGTGCGGGATGGCGTCGTTGAACTGACGCTCACGAATGAGGTAGTCGGCTGAAGCAAGATTGTAGAGGTAGATTTGCTTTTTGCCTTTAAGTTTTTCGGGATGAATGTGCACAAGAATATTGTCGGCTTCGGTGGTCCATCCCATAGCGCAATAACTGAGCACCTCCCATAGTTGCGCCTCGGTGACGAGGTCGGGCAGCCAGGTGAAGTGACGGCTGATATAATGGAATGTTGCAGCGGAACTGAGGAAGTCGCCGTTCATATATTCTGCCTTGCCGAGCAGCAGCCACGCGTTGTGGATGAACGGATTGTATTCGTCGCGTTTGAGCCATTGCTTTTGCTGTTCGGTGGTTTTGCCCCCTTTCCGTTTGGGCTTTTTCTTGATGGAGTGCAGCGAAATGGCTTTCTGCATTTTCTCGATGGTGCGGGTGTAATTGCCTTGCGGCTTTGACGCCTTTTCAATGGCGTGAGCCTCAGCCGGGTGAATGAACAATCGCTTTGTGTAGTCGTCCTCGTAGTTTTCGGTGAGTTTTATTTGCTCGTCGTAGTGCGTTGCTCCGTTGTAGTAGACATTGTAGCGGGTGTTGAACGCTTGCCAAAAGCGTGAGCCAGCAGTGTTCTTCTTGGTGCTGCAAGAGCAAAGGAAGAACAATGCCAACAGGGTGGATGGCAAGATGATATGTGATAGGCGATGTTTCAAATATGCGTTACAAAATTTATTACTACCGCTTTATGTTTAACGAAAAAATAGGCGTGAAATTATTCGTTTTACATAGTAAAGATAGTGCAAGCCGAGTGGATGTCAAAATTATGCGTCATTTTTTTTGCTTATACTGTTGATTGATGGTCTTTTTGTTGGCGTTTTTAGCAGTGGGGCTGTTTCTGATGGATTTTTAATTAGAT
>JBJEKD010000019.1:0-8092 GCA_051878455.1 Muribaculaceae bacterium | reverse complement strand
GGCTGCTGTGACACACTCCATTGCCATCTTCAACTTTTATCGGACAGCAATAATAGTAAATGCCTATGCGGTTACCGCCACGCACTATGCGGCTCGTATCTACGCCATAGCGGCGCAATGCGTTGATGGCACTTTGCCCTATTTCGTGGGCGGGAAGTTTGGTTACAAAAACGGCGTGGTGCCCATAGTTGGCGCAACTCACAGCCACATTGGCTTCGCCACCGCCATAAATCACATCAAAGCGGTCGGCTTGCACAAAACGCACGTTTTGGCCCGACGGCGACAGCCTGAGCATTATCTCACCCAAAGTTACTATGTTCGACATATTGTGTGTGAAAAGTTTTTTTAAGGTGTTATTAATCGTTAGTTTGGTACATCATTGCAATGCCCATCTCCAAGCCGCGCAGTTCGGCAAGACCACGCAGACGGCCAATGCATGAATATCCGGGATTGGTGTGCTTGTGCAAATCGTCGCACATCTGGTGCCCGTGGTCGGGGCGTATGGGGATTGACACGCGTCGTTGCTGTTGCACATCGAGCAAGGCTCGCACCACATCAAACATGGGCACATCGCCCTCAAGGTGGTTGGCCTCGTAGAAGTTGCCGTGGGCATCGCGCTTGGTGCTGCGCAGATGCACAAAGTTGATGCGGTCGGCAAAACGGCGCATCATCTGCGGCAGATTGTTGTCGGCCCTTACGCCAAACGAGCCTGTGCACAAGCACAAACCGTTGCTGCTGCAAGGCACGGCATCAATGATTTTCTGGAAATCGTCGGCAGTGCTGAGAATACGAGGCAGACCGAAAATGGGATACGGAGGGTCGTCGGGGTGAATGGCAAGCACAGCGCCGCACTCGTCGGCAACAGGGCATATTTCAGCCAGAAAATCAATAAGATTCTGGCGCAGCCTGTCGGCTGTGATGCCGTCGTATCGGCTCAGCTCGGTGCGGAACTGCTCGATAGTAAAACTCTCTTCCGAGCCGGGAAGTCCGGCAATAATGTTTCGCGTGAGTTTGTTGCGCTCCTCGTGGGTCATCTGCTCCAGGCGCGCTTTTGCAGCCTGCTTCTCGTCGGCAGTATATTCGGCCTCGGCACCCGGGCGGTTGAGGATATACAAGTCGAAAGCCATCATGGCAGCGCGCTCAAATCGCAGCGCACGGCTGCCGTCGGGCATCTCGTATGCAAGGTCGGTGCGGGTCCAGTCGAGCACAGGCATAAAGTTGTAGGTGATAACCTTTATGCCGCATGCCGCCAGATTGCGGATACTCTGCTTGTAGTTTTCCACGTATTGGCGATAGTTGCCGGTTTGGGTCTTAATATGCTCGTGCACCGGAATACTTTCAACCACGCTCCAGCGCAGTCCGGCACTCTCAATGATTTTCTTGCGTGCCTCAATTTCATCAATTGTCCACACTTCACCATTAGGAATATGGTGCAGGGCAGTGACAATGCCAGTGGCACCTGCCTGTTTAATGTCCTGAAGGCTGACCGGGTCGGTTGGGCCATACCAGCGCCACGTTTTTTCAGAAAGTATCATTTGCAATTATGTGTTGTTAAAGTCCTATATTGAGAAAGCGTTAAAGCCGCCATCAACTATGATTTGCGTGCCGGTGACAAACGATGAGGCATCGCTCACCAAATAGTGCACGGCGCCAAACAGCTCCTCGGGTTCGGCAAATCGGCCGGCAGGAGTGTGGGCAATGATGCTCTCGGCACGGGCGGTGTATGAGCCGTCGGGGTTGGTGAGCAGCGAACGGTTCTGGTCGGTGAGCAGAAATCCCGGAGTGATGGCGTTAACGCGGATGTTGGGAGTATATTTCGATGCCAATTCGGTTGCCATATATTGGGTGTAATTAAATATCGCAGCCTTTGCCGTGCCATAGCCACACACGCGAGTGAGCGGACGCAGCGCCGATTCCGACGAGAAGTTCAATATCACGCCTTTCTGCGCCTTTGCCATCGGTTCAACAAAAACCTGAGTGGGAATCATGGTGCCAAACAGATTCAGGTCAACCACCTTACGCACCGCCTCAACATCGAGGTCGAGGAAAGTTTTATCAGGAGGGATTGTGGCACCCGGCATATTGCCACCCGCCGCATTGATGAGCACATCCACTCGCCCAAATTCGGCAAGGATGGTGTCGCGGCATGCCACGAGCGCCTCGCGGTTGAGCACATCGGCTTGCAGAAAACGCGAACGCCCGATAGCCGACAACTCTTGGGCAAGCGCATTGCCCTTTTCAGCCGAACGGCCTATGATTACAACTATCGCACCTTGTTCCACCAAATAGCGGGCAATGGCACGACCCAGAATACCGTAACCGCCGGTAATCACAATCACTTTATCATTAATGTCAAACAGATTAGCCATAGCTTAGAAACATTAATCATTTATGAGTTTATTTGTATCGCCAAAGTTGGCAATACAAAATTATCGAATCGCAGCCAAACCACCAAATTTTTATCTCATTATTGCCCTAATCCTTTCAGCCGCAGCAGTTAATTGCCCATTTGCCAGCATTATCCACCGCCGGTCCACCACAAAATTGCGAAAAACCAATATCTCTATTTTTACAGAGAATTTTCGGCATTTTTCTTGTGTAATTAACAAAAGTTTATTAGCTTTGCTTTAGCTAAGCAAAAGATTATGGACAATTCACCGCTCGACATTCGCAGTATCGTTGGCGCAGAAGCGCTTACTCACATCAATTGTGCCTATATCGCTAAGCGGTTTTTCAATCGCACGCGAGCGTGGTTCATTCAGCGACTCAACAACAACAATGTTAATGGCAAGCCAGTGAGTTTCACTGAAGCCGAATTACACACGCTTCGCTCTGCACTGCTCACATTGAGCAAAGAACTCAAATATTATTCCTCAAACATACCAAACACCGAAACAATGGATACTAAAGTTTATGTAATCACCGACCAAACGGCAATTGACTTAATCACAGACGACGATATCGACGGCTTCAAAGCCTATCTTGCCGAGGATGATACTCTCTATTTCTCTGAACCCGAGACATTTGCTACCGAGGAAGAAGCCCTCGCTTTTTGTGCTGGCATCGGCTATGGCATTGATGAACGAGCACCAATTGAGCGTTATCCGCTCCGCTCGTGCGAACCCACCGATATTCCTTTTATCGAAGCAATAGAGAATTATTGAGGACTATTTCAATAAGAATCGCCTATTTTTAAAATTTAAAAGTTGGGTGCGCCTGATTTTTGCTCACCCCTTTTTTATCTTTGCAGATGAATTGAATTGCAAAGTTCTGCTAAAAACATATCCGTGCTATTTACATTATATAGCAAAATTTTTGTAACTTTGCTTTCAAAGCATTAAACTCTGAGAATGACCGAAAAATAGAAAGAAGATATACTGGCAATATTGCTGGTAATTTTTTAAGGAAAATTCCTTTGTAGTTGCACAAGGATTGGTCGCCTTCAGGTGCTACATTGGAGTTTTTTGTGTTATGATTGAGACTAAAAAATACAATATCCTTGATTTGTTCTGTGGGTGCGGTGGAATGTCTCTCGGTTTTGAGCAAGCTGGGTTTAATGTTCTGCTTGGAATTGACATTTGGCAAGACGCTTTACAAACGTATCGCCATAATCGTAAAGGGGCGAAAACGCTTTGTGAAGATATATCGGCATTAACAGGTGAAGATATAGTCAACGTTATAGGCAATACTTGTGTGGATGTGATAATTGGTGGCCCTCCATGTCAAGGTTTCTCTGTAGCAGGGAAACGTATCGTTGATGATGACAGAAACAAACTATATAAGGGATTTGTGCAAATGGTTGATTTCTTTCGTCCGCGTGCATTTGTCATGGAAAATGTTCCAAATATTTTGTCAATTGGAGATGGAGCAATTAAGAATGCAATAATTGCTGATTTTTCCGCATTAGGATATACCCTAGAATATACAGTACTTACTGCTTCAGATTACGGTGTCCCACAGAATCGTCGCCGTGCGATTTTTGTCGGTTTACTGAATGGAGCACACTTTATATTTCCTGAGCCTTTAAAAATTAATAAGGTAACATCAGAAGAGGCATTATCCGATTTGCCAGAATATTCCGTTTTTGATGGGGCACAATATCCTTTAGCTCCAAAATCGGAATATCAAAAATTAATGCGCTCTAACTCTACCGCTCTTTTCAATCATCAAACCACAGTCCACAATCAGAAAACTATTGACATAATTTCATTAGTTCCAGATGGTGGTAATTATAAGGATTTGCCGATTGAACTTCAAACCACTCGCAAAGTTCACATTGCTTGGACTCGTCTAAACAGCAAAAAACCAAGTTTTACGATTGATACAGGGCATAGACACCATTTTCATTATTTATACAACCGAATACCAACTGCAAGAGAGAGCGCGAGAATACAGTCATTTCCAGATGATTATATTTTCACTTGTAGTCGAACAAGCCAGCTCAAACAAATTGGAAATGCCGTTCCACCTCTTTTGGGGAAAGCATTAGCAAAAAAACTTTTAGAGCAATTATGAAAAAATACTATCAAATACCAGAAGAGGATTATCTTCGTATACATTTTGTACGCCCTCGATTCAAAAGTAACATCGAGAATGTGCTCTTATATATTGCAAACGAGTGTTGCAAGATTGAATCTTGCACATGTAGAGAATATGCTGCTCGTATAAACAACTCGATTAGATTATTTCCTGGAAATATTAGCTCAACACAAAAGACAATTAACAATTGGAGAACTGAGATATCAGCTCTTTGTGCTTTTTATAATGAAGATAAAGTCGCAAACAAAACTGAGACTTCAAAGCTTTCTTTTTTCTTAAATGAGAATCAAGATTTAACGCAATTCTTTAAATTTTTAATGATTTCATTTCAGTTTCCAGGTGGTCATATAAAGCCATTGGATAATATTGACCTTATAACTAATAGAGTTAGATTTAAACCGGCTCAATATATTATCAAAGTGTTAATGGCAGGAAATGAATTATTGGCTGCATCTGGGAGTGAAAAAGAAATGAGCATATCTGAGGAGGAAGCTACATATTGTATTTTTAATGATCTGCAAGTAACAACAGGCAAACGAACACCTCGTGAGGTCGCAGAACTAATATTACGAAACAGAAATAACAAGGTTTTATACTATAACAGAAAGGATCCAAGAAACTTTAATTCTAAAGGCAGTCCAAGAACTAAAAGAGATGTAGTTCGTTATGCAGGAGATGTTATGGATTATATGGAAATAGCATCTTTGCTCGAAAGGAGAATGGATGGTTATTTTATTTTAAAACCAAATGCATTGTCTGACTTGAAAACTTTTGTAGAAGATAGCTCATATTTTGATGGTTACGATCGGTTCTATGGTTCAAAAAGCATCAAGCCAAGTATGCTTGCTCCGATAGAATCTGAATGGTTCTCTTATGTGAATAACCTTGTTGACCCCAATAAGTTTAAAACAGATATTCGCTCTTTCATAGAATCATCAGAAGTGAATGTGGTATTTGATAATCGTATTTCAGAGATCATTGAAAGCGAAAAAACGACGACAAAAGATATAGGAAACATTGGTGAGTCAATCATATATTCTCACGAAAAACAGCGTCTTAAACTTGCCGGATATGAGAATCTCCTTCATTTGATTGCGATTGTTGATAGTCCATCATATCATCCCGGATTTGATATTGACAGTCTAGAAGGAGACGGAACAAATCACCACCGATATATAGAAGTTAAAACAACAATTAGTCGTCAAAAAATTAATTTGTTCAGCTTTCATATGTCTCCCAACGAATGGGCTGTAGCAGACACAAATCGTGAACACTACTGCGTATATCGACTTATGCTTAGTGCTGCTGACAAAACATTATATATACTTCGTAATCCTGTCGCTTTATATAAAAGTGATAAAATTGATGCCGTTCCTCGCAATGGTATGGAAATTTCATTTGATTCATCGAAATTCTCACCCGAAAACATTTTAGTATGGCAAGATTAAAAGTGGCTTCTCTTTTCTGTGGATGTGGCGGAATGGATTTAGGTGTAATAGGAAACTTTTCTTTCCTTGACACCAATTATCCAAGGTCTGCTTTTGACATAGTTTATGCCGTTGATAATGATGAATATTGCACAAAAATATATAATGCAAACTTTGAGCATAAATGTATAGTTAAAGATGTTCGAGAAATCAACCCTACAAAAATCCCAGATTTTGACGTTTTAGTTGGAGGATTCCCATGTCAGGCGTTTTCTATCTCAGCTCAAAATCCACCTCGTCTTGGTTTTAAAGATGAACGTGGAATGCTTTTCTTTGAGATGGTTAAGATTTTAAAAGAGAAAAAGCCAAGAGCATTCATTGCAGAAAATGTTAAGGGTTTGTTGTCTGCGAATCATAAACAAGCATTTCCAATGATTATGAAAGAATTCTCTGATGCAGGTTATCATGTTCAATATTTTCTTGTTAATGCTTCCAAATTTGGTGTGCCTCAGAAACGAGAGCGTGTAATTATAATTGGATTCAGAGAACACGTAGATTTAAATAATTTCGTTTTTTCTCATTACATTCCATGTTCAAGTGTACTTGGTGATGTAATAGATGAGAACGAAAATAATAACGAATCTCTGTATTTTAGTGAAAAAGCAGTGGCGGGAATGATGGCGGTAAGAGAAAAGATGAACAAAGGTAGAGCACAGGATTTATCACAGCCATGCAATACAATAAGTGCTCATCTTGCGAAAGTTAGTCTAAATTCTACAGATCCTGTTTTGATGATTGGTGATAGATATCGTCGTTTTTCTTGCAGAGAAGCTGCTCGCATTCAAAGTTTTCCTGACACCTTCATTTTAGATGTCGTATCAGATATAAGACAATATAAAGCAATAGGTAATGCTGTTCCTCCTGTGATGATGTGGCATATTGCAAATTCACTACAACGAGCATTTGAGGTCACTGACGGCGAGTATGATAAGGCTTCAGCTAAAGCATTACCAACATATTCTTTTCCAAGACATAACGCTATACAAGGGACTTTATTTGAACCAAAAGTAAGATATATGTAATTATGGAATTAACACACGTTTTTTTGGATGAATTTGGCAATGCCAACCTTGATGATAGTAAGGCAGGGAATTCTACTCATTTTATTATTGCAGCTATTCTTGTACCCGAATCAAAAGTTTCTCTTTTGACAAATAGTGTAGAAGAAATACGAAAACGAGAATTTCAGACAGGAGAAATAAAATCAAAAAATGTAGGGAATAATCACAAAAGAAGAGTCCGCATTTTAAAGGAGTTGGCTAAACTTGATTTCAATGTTCTTTTACTTGTTATTGATAAACAAAAAATACTCAAGGAGTGTGGATTACAATATAAGAAATCTTTTTATAAATATTTATATGAAATTGTTTATAAACATCTTCATACTAATATTGCTCGTTTGAGATTACATAATGATGGGATGGGAGATAGGGCTTTCTTAAATGGATTTGTCAAATATGCAAAAATAAAGAATCCAACACCTACTTTATTTGAGGAATTTGAGATCTCTTTCGAAGATAGTAAGTCTAATGTCATAATTCAATTGGCAGATTTTATAGCTGGATCTGTGGCACGAAATATTGATAAAACAAAAATTGATCCTAATAATACTATTAATTATGTAGATATTATAAAGAATCACCTTTTCCCTATCTTATACTTTCCTCGTTCGTTTGAAGAATATCTTGTAGAAACCAAATTTACAGATGAAGAAGATAGGTCAATTGCAGAAATATGCTGTCGAAAGGCGCGCAATTATATTATTTCTAAAACGAAGAGTGATGACGAGTTTGATCACCAGAGGACAGCAATACTGCACTATTTATTATATAGGATATTTAATAACCCTACTCGCAATTATATCGGGACAAAAGAACTAATAGGATATCTATCTCGATTAGGTTATAAAACATTAAGTAAGGTTACTTTTCGAAACAAAATTATTGCTGCAATACGAGATTCAGGAGTTCCAATTGCAAGTAGCAAATTCGGTTATAAAATTCCTACAAAAATCTATTGCTGTCCGATAAAAGTTGAAGATGGCAATGGAGTGTGTCACAGCAGCC
>JBJEKD010000018.1:0-41480 GCA_051878455.1 Muribaculaceae bacterium | reverse complement strand
CGGCTATATGTCCGTATTGCTTGACAAAGTAGCGTTTCAGTATGTCCGAGAAGTCGAAGCGGTAGCCCATAAATGGCACTGACCTTTTGAAATAGGTGTTGCTGTTCACGCTGCCCGTAAGCCAATTCTTCTGTTGTCGGCTCATTGGCGTACCATCATTGAGTTGTACTCTCAATTTATAGACATTGCTGTTTTGCAGGGTTGAAAGTTCGGGAATATCCCAATCCACAAACCTTGTTGCTATCGGTGTCATCATAAAACAATCCTCCATTAGTCATAGATTAGCACTTCATCACGGTATTCCACCACCTCCTTGCCGTTGGTGAGCCTTATCACTATCTCGTTGCCGTAGTCTCCCACGACTTCGCCCTCTGTATGCCCCTTGTAGGGAGTCAGTAATGTGCATAAGCACCCGATAATGTCCGTATCTTGTTCGTTTTCGTAATACATAGTCAGTGAGTTTTTAAGGGTTATCGGTATGACCATTCTCCATTAGAGAACACTTGGAAGTTCACATATTCGTTACATAGTTCGTGTGTCAGCACTCGAATGTAGATTTTGTCTTTGTCCTCCAAAAGAGAGATCATCTTGTTTATTTCTTTTTCGGGATAGTCCCATTTTGACGAAAACTCGCCCTCGATACTGTCTTCCGACCTGTCAAGGTAACAGTCGCAAAATGTGTCTTCCAAAAAGTTCTCCACCTTATCAAGGTCTTTCTCGTTCTCCGTACTTGCATAGAAGATGTTAGTCGCGTAATTTGCCATAATCGCTATTGATTTGATTTTTTACTTTTCCCTCTGTTAGCATCAGCTACTTTCGGGTTTGATTAAAATTATGTCGCTTTGCAAGGTGTCCCGGCTCTTCCTGCAAGGCTTCACAGACAAAATACGACCTCAGTTGAAAACCGAGTGTGGAGATTTTGGCTTGAACCGATAGGCTTGACCTTGCGGGGAAGAAAGACGGGATATATACCTTTGCGACACAATTCTTATCAGCCAACCCGAAAGACGATGTGAAACATGAAGAGAATAGTTTGCCCTTGTTATAATAGTTGAATTTAGAATAGGAGAGTCGCTTTACTCAAAATGCGAATTACAAAGGGGAGGATATGAAGAATACAGCCAAAATAGATTTTCTATTGGCTGGCGAAAAGAAAAAGCAACCAAGAGTTTAGAAATTGAGAAAAACAAGCAGTTTAGTTTAGAACTTGATTAGATATACAAAAACCAAACTAAACCTATTACATCATTACTTTACTCACGTTATTGGAACCTGCATCAAACCAAACTTTCGTCCAAGGGACAAACGAGGGACAAACAACAATACAACGAGGGACAAATTATGTCCCTTGCATTTCAGCATGGTTTTTCAGGAAGGTTTTTATAGCTTTTTCTTTTGGTATGCAAGATTATGGCTTTTAGTGTTTCTGAAATAAAATAGAACCTAACTCTAGATTCGAGGGACAAGGAGGGATAAAGAAAAATAATCATGAGGGACAAACCGTGCCCCTTGCAATTCAACACGGTTTTTCGGAAGTGGTTTTATTGTTTTTCTTTCTTTTGGTATGCGAATTTTTGTCCCCCGTTTGTCCCCCAAAAATATCCTTCAAAAATTTACAAATTGATATACAATACTTTATGAAACACAAGTATCGTTTGCGTGGGCAAATAAACATTCTGCATCGGCAAATAGATGCATTGGAAAATGATGGCTATGCCGAACTCGAATCATCAATTAACCATTTCAGAATTGAGCAAAAAAGAGTAGCCCCAAAGCACGAAAATGGGATGACTTGGGAAACGCCCATACTGGTCGCGACATTGATATGAATTCAGGACTGCACAAGGAATACAAAGTGTCAAAATTGACAGCAACGGCTTTCCTAAAGTTTGTCAATAGTTCCGCCGTTTAATTATCAACGACCCATTTTATCAAGCACAACAATTATGGCTCGACAATAAAAGTTTTGAGTATCTAATACTTGTATTCCTAAGGAGAGAAAATTATCCTTCTTTTCTTTTTATATAGCATATTATTATATATCTTTGTAAACAAACTGATGATATAAATGCAAAACGATGGATAAACCCATGAACCGGATAAAAGAAGTGCTTGACGAAAGAGGCATTAAACAAACCTGGCTGGCTGAAAAACTTGGCAAGAGTTTTTGCATTGTCAACGCATATGCATGCAACAGACGACAACCCAGTTTAGAAGTGCTATTTGAAATAGCTGAGATTCTTCAAGTTGACCCCAAAGATTTAATTGATAGTAACGAATAGAAATATGGAACTCCAAATAAAAGAAAATAAGATTTTTGCACCATTGAAGGGCAAATGGCTTGTATTAACTCCGGAAGAACGTGTTCGTCAAGAATACATTTGTCGATTGGTGAACCACTATGGATTCGTTTTAGAACAAATGGGGCAAGAAATACAAGTTAGTAATTCTCATCGAGGCCAAGGAAAAGCAAGAGCTGATATCGTAATTTGGAAATCTGCATCTGCCAAAAATGATGAAATATCTGCAACTATTGTTGTAGAATGCAAAGCAGAACATATTACAATCCGAGAAGAAGACTACTTTCAAGGATACAATTATGCAGCTTGGGCAGGAGCGGATTTCTTTGTAACTACAAACTTAAAGGAAACGCGTGTGTTCAAAGTCTTAAAGGGAAAATTACCCAAACGGCTTGAAGAAATTGTAGATATCCCCAAAGCTGATGAATTGAATAACTCAAAAAAAATCAAAGAGTTATTGAACCAAACAAAGGCGTTTACACGAGATGAGTTTAGTAAACTATTATTCAAATGCCATAACATTATTCGTAACAATGATAAACTTTCTCCAGAAGCTGCATTTGATGAAATCAGTAAAGTTCTATTTATCAAAATTCGTTATGAGCGAGATAATACTGGTACTCAAATTTTCTCAGAGAAGGAGTTCAAAAAGCTGCGAGAGGCTTACAATAAGACCAAATCTAAGCAGAGTTTTCCTTTCTACCAACAATTGTTTGAACGGACCAAGGAGGACTATATAAAAGACGACTTATTTGAACCAAACGAAACAATAAAAATCAAAGAAGCGAGTTTCGAAGCAATAGTCAAAGAGTTGGAGGTTTATAATTTATCTCAGACTACCGATGATGTAAAAGGTATTGCTTTTGAGAAATTTCTGGGTAAAACATTCCGTGGAGAATTAGGGCAATTCTTTACTCCTCGCACCATTGTTGATTTTATGGTAGCACTACTTGACCCTGAAGAAGGCGAGATTATATGTGACCCTTGCTGTGGAAGCGGAGGTTTCCTTATCAAAGCTTTTGAATATGTACGAGAGAAGATAGAAAACGATATTCAAAAAGAAAAAGAACAAATAAAGGTTCAATTGTTTGACGAGAACTACGATTCTTTGAATGATGAGAAAAAGGCTATTATTGACAAACAAGTAAACGAATATTACACCGCCCTCAATAAAGAACTTAATACTACTCAAGATGGCAGTAGGCTAAAGCAATTATCACACGATTGTATTTTCGGCACAGATGCCAATCCACGTATGGCTCGTACAGCCAAAATGAATATGATTATGCACGGTGATGGACATGGAGGAGTCCACCACCACGATGGATTACTAAATGTGAATGGTATCTTTGAGAATCGCTTTGATGTGATTATCACAAATCCACCTTTTGGGTCTCGTGTTGAAAAGTCTCTCAAAATCACAGAGGCAGATATATTTACCAATGAAGCGAAAATTAAATACTACACTGAGCTTTATGGTGATGAATATACACAAGCATTGCAACAAGTAAATGGGAATCTCAATAAACCAGTGCTCAGTCTTTATGAATCGGGCAAATTAAGCGGTTTAACTGAAGTTCTGTTTATCGAACGTTGCTTGCGGTTGTTGAAACCGGGTGGTCGTTTGGGCATTGTTTTACCTGAAGGAGTATTGAATAATACTAATTTGCAAAGTGTACGAGAACTCTTTGAAAGCATGGCAAAAATCATATTGATTACCTCTATTCCACAAGATGTATTTATAGCTTCTGGTGCAACCGTCAAACCAAGTCTGATGTTCTTCAAGAAGTTTACAAACAGTGAAGCTGCAGAGTATGAGCAGGCTAAAACGAAAGCATGTGAACAAGTTACTGCTAAATATGCAGAACAACTTGCCGAATTAAAAGCATTTATTGAAAACAAGAAAAATTCACGTACAGAAATAAAAACAAAGAAAACAGAACTAAAAGCACTTGAATTACTAATAGAGCAAGAAATCAAGCCAATAGTCAAGCAGATTTTCGATTACCAGATACCCATTGCTCAAGTACAAAAAGCCGGCATCACCACTACAGGTGCTGAATGTGAAAACGAATTGGAAGAGTTACTCAAAGAGTACACCCCATATCGTAAGGAACATAAACTTTGGGAGGCAACAGCTAAACAATACGAATATAAAGTTGAAAATAATCACCTATACAAGAGATTAAACAATAGCAAATGGGATGTGATATGCTAAATACTAGGAATTATATTTCTACAGTCCCATTTAGCGGATTGTTCAATTGGAGTGTGCAATATCTTAGCGATTCAAGAATCGCATTTAACAAAGCATACCCAATGATACGTATCGGAGAGTTCCTGACACGTAATAAGACGGCAGTAATCATACAAGATGGCATAAAGTACAAGCGTGTTACAATTCGAGTTCGCAATGGTGGCGTTGTGCCTCGTGATGAGGTAATGGGTGAAAACATTGGTACTAAAAAGCAATTTTTGGTATCGAAAGGTCAATTTATCCTCTCCAAGATTGATGCTCGTAACGGAGCAATGGGCATTATTCCAGCTGAATTGGATGGCGCCGTTGTTACTCAAGACTTTTTGCCTTATGACATTGACACAACAAAGGTTAATCCCCAATACTTTGTGCTTGTTTGTACCACAAAACAATTTGTGGGATTTTGCCAAAGTTGTAGTAGCGGCACAACTAATCGCCAGCGTATTGATGAGGTTAAATTTCTCAATATTAAAATTCCTATTCCTTCATTGGAGGAACAGAATAAGTTGGTCGATGATTATGATAACCAAATGAATCAAGTAACCCAACAGGAAAAACAAGCAGCTAAATACGAATCAGATATAAAGACTTATTTATCAACCACACTTAAGATAAGTACTGTTGAACATGATGTAACATCAAATTCAAAATATGTATTTTTAAACTTTATTGCATACAAAGAGATAGAAGAATGGGGGTATGACAAATATTTTAACAATAACAAAATCATCTCTCCAATATATAAATCAATGAAACTAAAAGATTTATGCAACATTGGAAGTGGTGGCACTCCTTCTCGGTCCCATCAACATTATTATAATGGGAATATTCCATGGATTAAAACAGGAGAAGTTATTGATGATATAATATTAAATACAGCAGAACATATATCTCAAGAAGCGATAAACAATAGTTCTACCAGAATATACCCTCAAGGTTCCTTAATTATCGCTATGTATGGACAAGGAAATACTAGGGGAAGAACGGCGAAATTAGGTATTGATGCAACAACAAATCAAGCATGTGCCGTTTTATTCAACATAAACAATGACATTGTTGCTACGGATTATTTATGGTATTACCTACAAACTCAATATCATAATTTGCGTTCTATGGCAAGTGGGAATAACCAACCCAATTTGAATGCCGATAAAATCAAAAATTACAATGTTATTATCCCTCCACTTCCCATTCAAAAAGAAATTGTAGAATATATAAAAGGGGAAAAAGAACAAATTAATACGTGCAAGTTACAGGCCAAACAGCTTTATACACATGCATTAGAAAATTTTGAAACTAAAATTATTGAGTAATATGCCAAAGAAAACAATTATGACAATTGTCAATGAAAAAATACGCCCCTATTCTCTGAACGAAAAAGGATGTTCTGATATTGCTCGGTTAGTATCTCTATATTCATATGACACACTAAAGGAAAGCATTGATATTGGAGTAGCAACATATTTTAGATACGATGACAATGGAGAACTTACGCAACAATCTGTTAATGAATTCTTGTGTAAACTCGGTGGAATTGCTCATAATAAAATCCTTCCTCCTATCGAGAAAGAAATTCTGCGAATTAAAAATAAAGGAAAATCTATATTTTCATATTGGAGAGACGATATTGCTGATTACATTTTACATGAGTATGTAAAAGCCTTGAGTGAACATTGGAATGAAGTGATGATTATAGAAGATTTGAAAGGCGAAACTACTCGGCTGATGAATAGTTCTAGGAATTGGTCGACATGGACATCTATTATGGAGAAATGGATTAACGATATAAAAAAATGGGAGCAAAATGATACTAGTGTAATTCTACAATCAGGAACTATTCTTCCTGATGCGTTATATCATGAATTGCAATCTAATATACAGTCTTTGTGTAAACAAATCAATGCAAGCTACGAGAATAATTTATTCGATTGTACAGCTGTAGTCATGCGTAGATTACTTGAAAGTCTATTGGTGCTTTGTTACCAAAATGCGAACATTGAGAGTGAGATTATGGACAAAAATGGACACTATCATATTTCACTTGATAAGATAATAAAGAATGCAGAGCAAAATACAACATTGGCTTTATCAGCAAATACAAGGAAAGAGATGGCTCTATTCAAAGATTTAGGTAATTACTCTGCTCACAAAATATGGTATAATTGTACCCAACAAGACATAAAACCACATATTTTAAAATATAGAGTAATTATCGAAGAATTAATGTATAAATCCAAAATAAAAAGATAGGTATAATGAGTGAGATAACATTAGAATCTTTAATTCAAGAACACGAATTGCGAATTAACAATTTAAAATATAAGCCGAATCCTCCACATTGCTTTGGATTCGCGTACTATTATTACGATGATGATAATGCGTACAAATTATGGTTAGCCAAAGTAAAACGCTATATTGGAATACATTTTAATAATGACAAATATGTAGCAGAGTTCGAAACCATAAGCAGAAATAGCATTACTCCAGAACAACAAAGAACCCTGTTGGCTATATTAAAGGCTCTTACAATATTACCCATAGTAGTTCCTGAGAAACACGTCATTCAAAAAAGTGGGAAAAATAAACCCGAAAGAGAAACTATAAATGTAACGACAAATATCAATAATTCAAATAGCCAAACTCAAAATCAACAACAATCGCTTGCTATTGATTTGTTTTTTGATGCTATCAAAGACGATCTTACTGGACGTCAAATCAAGGAACTAAAAGAAGTGGTAACCGAGACTGACAACGATTTAGAGAAAGCTCGTCCGAGAATTGTTGAAAAGTTGAAATCATTTGGAGCGGATGTTGCATCAAATATTGTTGCCAATATATTAACTAACCCTACTATTTGGGTAGGATTGTAAAATATCAATAATAAATATGAAGATAAACTATTTACATATAGATAAATATAAAAACATCCAGAACTATGATTTTGACTTTTCTAAAAATACTGGATACATCGCTTTAATTGGAGAAAATGGTTCTGGTAAGAGTAACTTATTAGAGGCAATTAGTATTATTTTTAGTTGCTTATATAATGAACAGAATGCCCCTTTTAATTATAAGATAGATTATGATTTAGACGGGGAATCTCAAATCATAGAATCAAAAGAAGGAAGGATTATCTCAGAAAAAGCAAAATATCCATCATCGGTAATAAGTTGCTATAGTGGTGAGGATTTAAGGTTATGGAATTTGGCTTATGAGTCCTACCATATGCACTATTTTAACAAAGCTATTAATAATAAAATATATACGCCATCCCTGTTGTATATAAATAAATATTGTTGGGAAATTGCTTTTATCTCCTTACTGTGCGCATTGGAGCAAGGCGATAAAAATGTTGGAGATTTTCTGAAATCCAAATTAGGAATAATTGAAACTGCAGACGTTGATATCACTTTTAAGATCGAACAAGAGAAACTAGAAAAATTCAAAGGACATGATGCATTAAAGTGGTTTAATAGATTTAGAGAAACCGACTATATAGTTAATGCAAGGGTTTTGGCTACAACAGAGCCTAATCCGTCAATAGAAACAATTAGGAAACAAAAAAAAAGCAAAACAATATTTCAGTATCTCTATTTATTATCCCAACCAAAGCAAAATGAGATTAATAAGGTAGATAAGTTGATCACTAATATTGAGATTAAGATTAATGAAATTGATTTCAACAATCTAAGCGAAGGAGAAAAGAAACTTATTCTTATAGAATGTATTACAAGAATTTTGGGAGATAAAGAATCTTTAATTCTATTAGATGAACCTGATGCACATATACATATTGCTAGAAAAAAAGAGTTGCTGGATGCTATAGGATCTTTTGAAGGGCAAACTATATTAACTACCCATTCACCTGTTTTCGTAAATGAAATTAATAAAAAGCATGCAAATAATTTATTTTTTATTGAAAAAGGAGGTATTGTCAACTCTACCTTTGTCAATAAATTGACAGAGCTTTCTGGTGGAGAGATTGATTATTTGAATGGAACAATAGTGTTAAGTTCTAAATATATTCTTATAACAGAAGGTCCTTATGATAAACGATATATTGAAAAAGCCATTGAGATATTTAGCGCAAAAGATGAAAAATACAAAAAGCTATCTCAAATAGCTATTATTCCTAGCAATAGTGCAGGAAATGCTGATACTTTTTACGAACAAGTTTTAATGCCTCAAATTACAAAATATATAAAACTTGTTTTCATTTTTGACTATGATGAAGGAGGATACAGTGGCTGGAAAAAGATTAAGGCAAAAAGAGAAGTGAAATTGGAGGCATTATTTTACCAACATAATTACAATGTTAATGTTGATACAGGAAATACTCCTTCTAAGTCAAACTATATACTAATTGAAGATTTTTTTGCACCTGAATCATATAAGAGCACGATAGACGAAATACATCTTGAACTCAAGACTACACATAAAGATTTTCGAACTTTTACGACTAATATATCTTCTTCGATAAAAACATATATTGAAGGTCATTATAATAGTTTCAATGACGATTGTTATGACAGATTTAAACCTATTTTGGATAAACTAATAGATGTGTTCAATTTGTGATTATGGGAAAAGTAATAACAACATACTTAATTGACGGAGATCCGAAAGGAACTCAATATGCATTCATCAGCAATAAGATTTGCCAGATGTTTGTTGTGCCACGTTCTAACCTCTCATACCTTAACACACAAGATAAGTTGCAGAAACCAGCTTTTTATATCTTGCTTGGCGAGGATGAGGCAACTAAGCCTCAGGCATATATCGGGGAGACAGAGAACTTCCGTGAACGAGTGAAAGACCACGACAGCAAGAAAGCGTTTTGGCAAAAGGCTCTCATATTCGTATCGAAAGATGCCGATATGACCAAAGCCGATGTACAGTATTTGGAGTACAAGGCGATTGCCGAAGCAAAGAGAGTGAATGCGTTTGTACTAAGCGACAATAAGCAAACGCCAAAAGCGCCTAATTTGCCAGAATATCAGCAAGACTCTATGGATGAGTTCTTCGAGGATGTGAAGTTTTTGGCTTCTTTTATTGGTTGCAACATCTTTGAAATATCACAACCAAAGAATGAACATTTGTTCTACACCAAAGGTAGAGGATGTAATGCAAAAGGTTTCTATAGTTCTGATGGATTTACCGTCTTGAAAGGAAGTGTAATATCCCAAACAATAGTTCCATCTTTCAATTGGAAAGAAAAGCGAGAAAAGATGATTCAAGACTACACCGCCAATGAAAACGGAATATTGGTATTGACATCAGATAAAACTTTTTCAAGTCCCAGCACTGCTGCAGATTTCTGTATTGGCAGTAGTAATAACGGCTGGCTGGTTTGGAAAGACAAAGATGGGAATACGTTAGATTCAGTTTACAGAAAACAATTAGATTAAAAATCATCATGTTCTATTTTATAAAATATGACAAAAATATCCATCAGATTCTATAATGACCGTGAGGTGCGGGCGGTTTGGGATGAGGAAAATTCCAAATGGTGGTTCTCTGTGCTTGATGTTGTTGGGGTACTAAACGACCAAGATGATTATCAGAAGAACAGAAACTATTGGAAGTATCTGAAAACCAAGCTAAAGAAAGAAAACAACGAACTGGTTAGTGTCACTAACCAGTTGAAACTATCTGCACCGGATGGCAAAAGAAGATTGACAGATGTACTTGATAATAATGGCGTAACCCAGCTTGCTAAGAGTTTTCCCAATACCAAGGCGATGCGTTTTGTGGAATGGTTCACAAATAGTGACGAAACCATAGACGGCAAGAGTAAATCCAAAGCATACGCACTGTTTGAAAGCAGTCTGATAAACAATATCGAAGTGGGAACAATCAAAGGTCTGCAACAGATTCATGCTTATCTCTTTGGAGGCTTGTATGATTTTGCTGGACAAATCCGCAATGTCAATATCGCAAAGGGAGGATTCCAATTCGCAATGGCGCAATATCTTCCTCAAACACTTGAAACCATTGAGAAAATGCCGGAGGATTCATTTGACCAAATCATATACAAGTATGTAGAGATGAATATCGCCCATCCGTTCCGTGAAGGCAATGGGCGTTCAACTCGCATCTGGCTTGACCTGATTCTGAAAAAGCGTCTGCAAAAATGCATTGATTGGAGTCTTGTCAATAAGAATGATTATCTTCAAGCGATGCAAACGAGTGTTGCCAATACCACAAAAATTAAGGAACTTCTCCAAACGGCTTTGACTGACAAAATCAATGACAGAGAAACCTTTATGAAGGGTATTGACTATTCATATTACTACGAGCAGGATGATTAAGCATGGAAATAATCAATCTACTTGAATTTACCAACCGTTGCGAACTAAGAAATTGGCCAATGGAAAACCACAATCGTGAAAAATCGTGCTGGGTTGTAACTTCACGCTCAAAGCGGTCGACATACGAATGTATTCCTTACATTGATGTAGTTAAAGAGGCCTTGTGCTTCGGGTGGATTGGTTCAACTGTCAAGAAACTATCTGATGGACGACTTGCACAGCGTCTATCTCCTCGTAGAAAAGGAAGCCATTGGACAGAATTAAATAAGGAACGTTGCATTGCTCTTGAAGACCAAGGCCTTATGACCGATGCCGGGCGACTGGCATTTGAGAAAGCTCATCCATATCAAATTGTTTCCACAGGCTCTCCTAAAGGAAGAAAAAATCAGGCGGCACAATATGAATTTAAGACCGGAAATATATAAATAGCAGAGCAAAGAATTCAATTTCTGCAACACAAACACTCAGAGTTTTTTTCGATGTTAAGAGTTATCTGAGTAGATAGGATGACTGTGGAAGTTTTCATAATCGTACTTCAGTTATTCGAAAATTTCGAATAACTGAAACCTATAATGGCTACCGATAAAAACGAGACCGAAGCAATATTTCCCATCTGCACAAAGCGATGTCCGATAATAAATCCAACGTAAGCCGCAGAAATTCTAAGAAAAACACTACCTTTGTATTCGACAAGCGTTCTGTAACATCCATGCGGAAATACCCTATCACTCAATACATTGTATCTGATAGTGAATATTCCACAAAAGGGCTGAAAAGAGGTGGTACAACACGTATATGCAAAGCGATGAAATACAACGGTTTGCATTTATCCCTACATTCTGTGTATTTGTCAAGACAGGGGTTGTACCGATTAAAATGAATTGTCACTGATAATCAGTGATGTAAATATGCTGCATCGGAAAGTAGAGGTTCTGCGCGGAAAATAAAGTATTAAGAAAACATGAACATACATCAAATCATATTCAGTCCCACAGGTGGGACTCGACGAGTGAGTGAAATCCTTTGCCAGGGCATGGGAACAGAGAGCGTAGTTACCGATTTATGCGTCAAGGCCACTGACATCCAGTTGCCTAACATTAACGCTGACGATTTGGCTGTCATCGCCATGCCAGTCTTTGCAGGACGTGTGCCGGCATTGGCTGTGGAACGTCTGCGGATGGTAAATCCCCACTGGGCTAAGTGTGTGGTGGTAGCGGTCTTTGGCAACCGCGCCTACGATGATGCGCTGCTCGAGATGCAGGATGTTGCCACAGAGATGGGCTTCCGCGTGATTGCCGCTGTAGGTGCAGTAGCCGAGCATAGCATCATCCGTAAATACGGCAAAGGGCGGCCCGATGCCGACGATGAGCAGATGCTCCGACAGTTCGGTTCAGACATCATGCGCAAGGCAGAGGAAGGCAACTTCACGATGCCACAGGTGCCTGGGAATCGTCCTTACAAGCAAGGAGGACAAGTGCCCCAGCCGAAAGGAAGGCGTGGCTGCAATCGTTGTGGCGTGTGCGCCAGGCAATGCCCTGCGGATGCTATCCCCTATGCGGACCCGAAGACTGTTGATACAGCAAAGTGCATCTCCTGCATGAAGTGTGTTTCCGTTTGTCCTAACGGGGCAAGAGGAATCGGAGCCATGATGACCTTTCTGGCAACGCAAAAACTCAAAAAGGTATGCACTACACGCAAAGAAAACGAACTGTATCTTTAACATCTGACGCTAAAAACGGCATCATAATCTAACCCATATTCGATTGAGGAACACGGCTTTCATCAAACTCGGGGAGTAGATTCATAGCGAAGCTTACTTGAAACGAAGCCTATCCAAAGCGAAACCCCACTTGATGCGAAGCCTATCCAACGGCTACAATCGCAACGAAGCGCGACAGCAAACCAAGTGAAATAATAAAAAAACATAATTCCGTCTTTCACATTATATAGCGAAATTTTTTTAACTTTGTATCTCAAAGGGTACATAACAGGAACCGCTTGCAAACAGATAGAATAAGAAAGAAATAATATTAATGAAATAAAGAAATTCCATCTATTTGCCAACATCGGCCACGACATATCGATGAACGAGAACCAATAAAGAGTTATCCTCTCCGCTCGTCGAACCAACCGATATTCCGTTTATAGAGGCAATAAAGAATTAATAAGGTATGGAAGGATTCAACCAGTATTTGCGAAGAACTTATGGCGTAGCCAGTGGCACTGCCAATAGTTATATAATGGCTATACGGATATTAGATAATATCTTTGAGCAATATGATGTCTTGAATTTTGCAGGCAATTCTATCGTGACAATTACTGATGCTGGCGTAATTTATAGCCTATACGAATTTGTAAAAGCGGAAGAAAAGAAGATGAAAGACAGAAAGGATTCCATTTTCAAATTTGGCAAACCAACTCAGCGAAGTTATCCCCGAGGAGGTTTTTGCTCTGCTGCTGTACGAAGTTTGTTTAATTACAGAGAAGCTATAATTCAACAGAAAGCAACAGAATTTGTACAACGAACTGAAAGTGCATCTAAATTAATAAAAAAACTAAAAACGATAACTTCTATTTCAAACACAGATGTAGATGCCGAAATACACCAAAGAATAGGTCAAAATGTGTTCAGAAGCATATTGCTTGAAATTTACAATGGGCAGTGTTGTGTATGCGGACTCAATATAAAAGAATTATTGCGAGCCAGCCATATTCTTCCATGGTCTGAAAGCAAACCTAATAGACTCAATCCCGAGAATGGACTATGTTTAAGTGCCACTTACGATGCTGCATTCGATAAATACCTTATTTCGTTTGATGAGGATTATCGGATGATTGTCAGTCCCTATATCCGAGATTTTTACACCAATGAAACTGCAAAGGAATACTTTGAAAAGTATGAGGGGAAGCAACTCACATTACCTTACAAATTTAACCCAAGTAAAGAGTTTCTTAGCAAACATAGAGAAAAGGTAATCGGCTAAGGGGAATCGATTAATAACTAATAAGTTAGGCATTCTCATTATTTTACACAACCTTTTCATTATCATTTGCAGATGATTTGCAAAGCAATGCTAAAAAACATCCGACACTATTTCACATTAACAGAAAAATTTCTAAATTTGTAATCAGAAGTGTTCTTTAGATGAACATCTTGCAAATAGACCGACATTAAGACATAGCGTTTAGGCGTGGTATATAATAATACGAAAGCTCCCTTGTAGTCAAAAAACCATTCTTTGCAGTAGCAAAGCGAGTAACACTCGAACGGTCGGCCGGAAGCACTACATAGGAGTTTTTCTACTTATGATTGAAAAGAATTTTAAATATATTGATTTATTCTGTGGAATAGGAGGCTTTCACCAAGCGATGAGTTCTCTTGGAGGGCAATGTGTGTTTGCTTGTGATATTGATGATGATTGTCGCAAGACCTACGAAATCAACTATAAAATAAAACCTTTTGGTGATATTACAAAAATTGAAGCCTCAAACATTCCCCCACATGATGTTTTATGCGCAGGGTTTCCTTGCCAGACATTCTCAAAAGCAGGAAATCGATTAGGATTTGAAGACCCTACGAAAGGAACACTGTTTTTTGACATATGCCGTATTTTAGAATATCATAAACCAAAATACGCATTACTGGAGAATGTTCGCAATCTTGTTAGCCATGACCATGGGAACACGTGGGAAATTATACATACTAAGTTAACAAAACTTGGGTATAGCCTTTTGAAAGAACCCGTAATTTTCAGCCCACACTATATTGGGATTCCTCAACATAGAGAACGAGTGTACATTATGTGTATTCGTAAAGATATCGGGGAAGTAAAAAGATTTAAATTCAATAATGAAAGCATAGCACCATGTTCTATTGATTCTGTTTTACTAAATGATAAAGATATCCCTAATTTAGCAGACTATCGTATCTCTCCAGAACAGGAATACCTCATAGATTTATGGAATGAATTTATTCAAAACATAAAAGTGGATAAATTGCCCGGATTTCCAATTTGGTCTGAATGGTTGCGTGATTTAAATACCAATGATAATTTAAATAATTATCCGAAATGGAAGCAAAATTTCATTCTAAAAAACGTTGAATTGTATCTAAACAATAGGCACTTCATTGACAACTGGCTTATTAAAGCACACAAGAGTCCTTTATTCTTTGGCGCAAAAGCCAAATTTGAATGGCAAGCAGGGCAAGTAAAACATCCTGATATATGGAAACAGATTTTTCAGTTTAGGCCATCTGGAATCCGAGTCAAGGTTAATTCATATTTCCCAGCGCTTGTAGCAATTGTACAAACTTCAATTATTGGTTCTCGAAAACGTTATTTAACTCCTAGGGAATGTGCACGATTACAAAGTTTCCCAGACAGTTTTAAGTATGATGTTAAACAACCGCAAGCTTATAAGCAGTTTGGGAATGCAGTAAACGTAGAAATAGTAAAATTTCTTGCAAATCATTTGTTTGGCAGTTAGTTTTAATATTTAATCAATATATTATTCAATATGGCATCATTCGTTGAAACAATTTCCTCAAAAGACGAATTATTGGAAATTGCAAAAAGAGGATATAACCTTTATAAAAATAGGCAAGTTTCAAAAAATGACTTTTTGGTTTATTTTGGCATCACCCATGGTGAGGCTATTAAGACTTTTTATCCGGACAACAACTATCAAGTCCTTATTGATGCCGGATTCAATACAGGAAGTGAGGCATATTTTAGTGCTGGAATAAATGCAAATCTCAACATAAAAAAGGAGATTTATGAACTACCACCTTATATATCGACAAGTTTTATAGAGCAAAATAAACATTTGCCTCTTCAGCAGATTTTGTTCGGAGCACCGGGAACCGGTAAGTCGCACACTATAAATAGCGATGCGAATATCAACGAACAAAATTCTATTCGCACTACTTTCCACCCTGATAGCGACTACTCAACTTTTGTAGGCTGCTATAAGCCCACAAAGAAAGAACCATCAAAAGGAGTTTTAACTCCATTAAATGATCTAATTAGCATTTCTAAGGAACAGAGCACTACTGAACAACGAGTTAAGTTTATAAGCAAATATGCTGAGAGTATCAAAGCCGCAGCCAAAGAAACTAATTTATCTGACAACCAAATAATTAGAGATAATAACTACTTCGGTTGGAATAGCGACACTTACTTAATGAATTTCTTAAATGAAATTCTTGAAGAAAGAGCAAAAATCGATGATAGTGAAATCACTTACGATTTCACTCCACAAGCATTTACAAATGCTTATGTAGCAGCGTGGAAAGACATCACCAAACCTTATTATCTTATCATCGAGGAAATTAATCGCGGAAATTGTGCTCAAATCTTTGGCGATATTTTCCAACTGCTCGACCGTAACGAACAAGGCTTTTCGTCATATAAAACCACCCCTGACCAAGACCTTGCGAACTACATTCGCAAGCAGTTTGCTAACATCGACATCGAAGATGCCGATGTGAAGTCCGGCAAGAAAATGCAACTTCCACCGAACTTGCATATTTGGGCAACGATGAACACAAGCGACCAATCGCTTTTCCCGATTGACTCTGCGTTCAAACGTCGTTGGGACTGGCGTTATATTCCAATTGATTACACCGACCGAGGCCATTACATTGCTTGTGGTGACATTCAATATTCGTGGGCAGACTTTTTACAGAAAGTTAACGACAGAGTGGAATCGGTTACACAGTCGGAGGACAAGAAACTCGGCTATTGGTTTATGGGGAATAGTGCCGAGCAAAAAGAAATCACCATCGACCGCTTTGTATCAAAAGTGGTATTCTACCTTTGGAACGACGTATTCAAAGACTTTGGCAAGAGTGGCAACACCATCTTCAAAGACTCTTTCGATAAATTCCACAAATTCTTCGACTTTGGCGGAAATCCGAAAGTCGATGTGGTGAAAGCTTTTCTTGATGCTCTCGGAGTGAAGAAAACGGTCAACGTTGAAGAAGAAGATAATGAAATAAATGATTTAGATAAATCAAACGAAAAAGGATCTAAATTCACTTATATATTAGCAGGAGAACCTATCAAAGGAATTGGTGAAGTAGTAAAAACAACTATTGAAAAACTATGTCAATCAATGAATTTTGAGGATATTCTCAATGATTTCAACTCCATTGTAAATAAAACCTATCAAAATGGTTCAGCTATGCGATTAGGCACAGCTCAAGAACTTGGACCGGATGCAAATGGCAGAAATCGTTGGTGGAAAGATCCATTTACATCTAAAGATGGCAAGATATTCAGCGTTACTGCTCAATGGCCTGATTCGGACTATGCGAGATTTAAAAAATTTGTTGAACATTACCCCTTAATTTTCCCAGGAGGTCTTATACAAGAAGTCGCTGAGCAATGAAAATTCTAATCGAGGGTTATCAATACCAAGAGGCAGACGTTAAACATATTCTGCAAGGTTTTGAACCGTACACTATGAACGGCAAAACCAAGATAGACTATGTTGGCTATTTCTTTAGCAAAGAAATAGGCGACTGCATCTTCTTTCTGCCTAAGGTATTGATGAATGAAAAGAATGAGATCCTTTTCCATGAGGATTTAACTCCCGAAAAAATCCTCGATTTAGATGTCGCTCTCAAAAATGAATGGGTAAAGAAAGACGACTACGATTTTTTGTCTCAGTTCTCGGTGTGGATTTTCAGAGCGATAAAAGAGTTTTACCGCCTGAATCCGGACAGCGAGATTTTGTTGCATAAATCTTTCTCTCTGCTCGACCGCAGCGAAGACGAGAAAGATGCAACACTGCTCGACATCATCTTGTCGCTTATCCGTTTCAACAACGAGAACCAGGACTTCTTTATGTTCACAATTAAGAATATCCATAGCGGTTATAACAAGATAAATTGGAACAAAACTATTTCGCAGAGTGCTGCCGTTATGCAACGCAAAACTCCAATTTATCTTGACCCGGTGAACAAAAAGAAGCAAATCAACTTTGACGAAGAACTGCTGATAATTTTCTTCTCCATACTTGCACACGTCAATTGCAAGTATGGCTTCCGAACGCCAATCAATTATAACTACGAATTGATTAGCGATGCCATGTTTGAAAATTATCTTGCCGGCTACGGCTTGATACGTCTTCGTCAAATCAAATACAAATATTTCTCCGACAAGGCTCTACAACTTTGGAACTTGTGCTACACGTTCTTTGAAGCTGCCGAGAAGATCAATTCGTCGGCGCAAGATTGCGACTACCTTATTGCTCGCAACTTCAATATCGTTTTCGAGTCTATCATCGACGAGCTTATCGGCGACGACAAAACGAAAATCGACGCGTCACTCAAAGACCAGCCCGACGGAAAAATTGTGGACCACATCTTCCGCTATTCTTCGCTTATCAACGAAAACGACATCTATTATATCGGCGATAGCAAGTATTATAAAATCGGTGGTTCACTCGGTGGCAACTCGATTTATAAACAATACACCTACGCAAAGAACATCATTCAATTTAACATTGACTGGTTCTTTGAAGATAAGCAGAAGAATCGCACAGGCGATGACCGCCGTGCTAAAGTACACTACCGCGACGAACTCACCGAGGGCTATAACATCACTCCAAACTTCTTCATAAGTGCAGAAGTTCGAAAGATAGACGGAAAAGAACTTTCTTACGCTGATGATAAAATTGAGCCTCGCACAAAGGAGAAAGACAGGCATAAAATTTTCCAATTTGAAAATCGCCTTTTCGACCGAGATACGCTCTGGCTATCGCACTATAATATAAATTTCCTTTATATTATCGCTTTGTATGCTCGTTCTAATGCCTTTGAAAAGCAAGCATTTAAAACCAAGGCTCAAAATCAATTTAAGACAGAGATAACAAAACTCATAAACTCGCAATACGAGTTTTGTGTTCTTGAACCACGCATGGGCTATAGCTTGCAACGTGCCATAGACATTAACTTCAAACGCCTATACGGCAAAGTGTTCCGACCATACGACGACAAAGACATTCTGATTTTGGCACTCCAAAAGGGAGCAGCCGAAAACCAAGAAATCATCAACGAGATAAAGCCTTATTTCTATATCCACCAAGGTTATGAAATAGGCAAAAACGTGGATGAAACACTCTCCACCGCTCAACAAGTGAGAACGCAGTTTGCAACTTACGTTCTCCAAGAAAACTTCTTTGACCGTGTAGCCGCAGAGGCCGAAGTTAAATATGACACCGTTGAACGCATATTCAACGATAGCGAAATCAACCGAAAGTATATTCTCGATGACAGCCAACTCTCGGCAGATCTTGTGGAACAAGCATCGCCTTTGGAGCAGGAAACTGTTCTTGTTGGCTACTTCAAAGGAGAAGCCCATCTTAATGCTATTAAGAAAAATCTCTTATATTATGTTCGCACAGGTTCTCGTGGTGGCTCAATACGCATTGAACATAATGTAAATCAGTGTAAGTATCTTTTCTTGCATAACGAGAAAAAATACTATTTGTTCAAACTAAAAGGTGAAGCTCCTCGTATCTTTATGGGAAAGAATCTGATGAAAATGCAGTTTATCGTGGGGCAGCCTGAAGAATCCATCTTGCTTTCGAGCTTGCTTCGGCAGAACCAATCGAATTCGACAATATCGACATTCAAAATGCCATTATCCGTGGGATAGGACATAGAACTGCCGATAGCTACTTTACAACACTTAAAGAACTTTTCAATCTATGATTGTGGGGGCTTACGGAACTGAGATTATTGATTGTTGTTGCGAGCGAGGTGGCTGCGGTTGTTGCCTTTCACTATATTTAATACCCTATAAGCAATGAGTTCGTTGAGCATATTATGTTTGGTGATGCCGTTTCCTGTTGCTTTCGTGCTGCACGATGCCGAGGAGGTGGCTGTGCAACACCGTTGGATGTTGGCTCACAAGCAAGAACTTACATCAAAGTTCCCCAAGATGCGCAGCATCATCGACCATCTTTCAGCCATAGGCTCTCGAGCATTTGCCCTTGCTGCGACAGAAGAACTCGTGGTGTTGCTGCTTGCCACATGCTATGTGCTTGTGGGCGGAACGTGCTGCATGCAAATATGGTCGGCTCTGTTCGTTTCGTTCGCCGTGCATCTGCTGGTTCATGTGGGGCAGTCTGTGGCAGTTCGAGGCTATGTGCCCGGGCTCGTCACGTCGGTTTTGCTGCTGCCGTATGCCGCCTATGGCGTGTGGAGCGTGTGGCTCGCAATGAGCGCATTTGAGTTTACGGCATGGAGCATTGCCGGTGTGGCTTTCATGGTGGCAAATCTGCGCTTCGCGCATTGGTGGGGCATGAAGATATTCAAAAAGTCAAGGCAATAAGCACCTCACGCTGCACGTGTTAATGCCGAAAAGGGCGTGCGATTTTTTCACAACAAAAATTTTACAATTCATGAAGACAAAGATACTTATTACAGGCAGTAGCGGATTTCTTGGTAGCCGGTTGGCTTACTATTACCGAAATAAATACGAGTTATTGTTGCCATCGCATAACGAACTGAATGTCAGCCGTGAAGAAGCCGTTAAGGCATATCTTGAAGAGCACCGACCCGAGATAGTGATTCATTGCGCTGCGCTGAGCAACACATGGTATTGCGAACAGCACCCCGACGAGTCGCACAAGGTGAATGTGCAAGGAACGGTGAGGATTGCCAAAGCATGCAAACTTATCGGTGCAAAACTCATCTTCATGTCAAGCGACCAAGTGTATAACGGTACGCCTACCCTTGACGCAAACAAAGAGGATGAATTGCTTCAACCGGTCAACATCTACGGTAACCACAAACTCGAAGCCGAACAACGGGCACAGCGTAATCTGCCCGAATCAGTGGGGCTGCGACTGACTTGGATGTATGATTTGCCCGACAGTCACATGAAGCTGAATAGCAACATTTTAGTGAACCTGAAAAAGGCATACTCCGAAGGCTCTGCCATCAAAGCCGCCATACATGAATTTCGTGGCGTGACCTACGTTTGGGAAGTGGTCAGAAACATTGAAAAGACGTTCGCTCTGCCCGGAGGCATCTATAACTTTGGCAGCGGCAATTCGCTCAACAGCCATGAGCTATTCCTGGCAGCAGCCAAACTTATGGCACTCAAAGAGCCATCGCAATGGATTCTGCCCGACACGGAACGATTTGCACAACAAGCAAGAAACCTCACCATGGATTGCAGCCTCATCGAGAAGTTCAACATCCGTTTCAGCGATAGCGTTGACGGAATTAAAGAGGCTCTGCAAAGACCTTTCCGCACCGAATAAAACAACACAAAAAACCAACGACATGACTATCGACACCACAAATATGTGCTCGCACCTTCAAAAGAAACTTTTTGAACCGACAGGTGTTTACTATGCGATTTGGCAGGCTTTGCAAGCCGACGACACGCTCTCTGCGGTGGTGCGCTCACGCCAATTGCACATCTACCGCAACGGCAAAAAGATACTCATTTTGGCAGGCAAAGCACAGCCAAAGGTGATTAGAGAAGACGAAATTAATAAACTGATAAAATAATAAACAACGACGATGAAAAGTTTTGGACAGAAATCGTGGATGCTTCCACAGCCGGTGCTGATAATTGGCACCTACGACACCAACGGCAAGCCTAACGCCATGAATGCTGCTTGGGGCGGTCAATGGGACTCAAAAGAGATAATGATTTCTATGGGTTCGCACGCCACCACCGAGAACCTCAATAACTGCCCCGATTTCACGGTGGCTTTTGCCACCCAAAGCACTATGGTGGCAGCCGACTTTGTGGGCATCACAAGTGCTAAAAACTGCCCTGAAAAGATTGAAAAGGCAGGATGGACCGCGGTGAAAGCCGAGCACGTCAATGCGCCCGTGTTCACTTGCTTCCCTATGACGCTTGAATGTCGCATCAAGCAGAAAATCGACGAGTCGGCTGAAGGCTACTACATTGTTGCCGAGATAGTTAACATATTGGTCGACGAGGATTATCTGGCAGCCGACGGCACGCCCGACGTGGAGAAGATGCAACTCATCACCTACGACCCTGTTCACCACGGCTACATTGCCCTCGGGCAACGAGTGGGCAACGCCTTTGCCGACGGCAAACAACTGAAATAATCATCCCCTTTACACCATTATGAAACGAATCATCAATCCCTGGGATGGAATGCCCGGATATAACTGCATAGGCTGTTCGCCCAATCATCCTTTTGGGTTTCACCTGCATTTCTGCGAAGACGGCGACGACATTGTGAGCCAATGGAAGCCGACACCCGACTATCAAGGTTGGCTCAACACATTGCACGGCGGTATTCAAGCCTTGTTGCTCGACGAGGTTTGCGGTTGGGTGGTCACTCGCAAACTGCAAACAGCAGGCGTGACATCGCGCATGGAAACGAAATATAAGCGACCGGTTTACACGTCCGACTCGCTGATTACGCTTCGCGCCCACATCGCTGAGCAGAAGCGCAACATCGTGACCATCAATGCCACCCTATCCGACTCCAGCGGCAATGTGTGCACCGAAGCCACCTGCACCTATTTCGTTTTCCCGAAAGAAAAGGCTGAAAAGGAAATGTTTTTCAAGGAATGTAAAACCGAGGAATAAGACTTATTCTTCGGCCTTGCAAATCTTCATCCCCTTTGACGGATGATGGAGAGAGAGATAATGAGAAGCGTTTAGGCTCCTCCGCCAAGCGAATGATATAGTCGTATTGCAGCCACAATGCGGCTCGAAGTGTCCTGCGCCAAAGTGAGGCGAGCGTTCAACAGCGATTGCTGGGCAGAGAGCACCTCCAGATAGTTGGCAGACGTGTATTGCACCAGCCATTTGATTTTGTCGACAGCCTGTTCCAGTTCCTCAATCTGCTGACGGTCGAAAGCCATTCTGCCGTCGGCGGTCTGCCATTCAATTATGGCATCGTTTACTTCGTTTCCGGCATCAAGCAGTGTTTGTTCAAATTTGAGCAATGCTTCCTGTTGCCTTGCTTTAGCGATACGCAGATTAGCCGTGAGCGAACCTTTGCTGAAAAGCGGAGCCGTCAGCCCTGCCAATGCCGACGAAAGCCATTTGCCGGGATTGATAATGGAGCCGCCGCCATTGTTGGTCCACCCTATCGACCCCGACAGAGTGATGCTTGGATAGAACGCCGAACGCGCCAAATTGGTGGCATAAAATGCCTGTGCAAGAACTGCTTCAGCCTGCATCACGTCGGGGCGTGCAGCAAGAGCCTCAAGCGGAACGCCTGTTGATATGCGTTCGCCCACCGTTTGAGTGTCGAGTTTACCTCTCGACACCGGTCCGGGAGGCGTTTTTGCCAGCGACGACAGGCTGTTTTCGGTTTCATTCACACTCTTTTTCAGCGTTAGAATCGAGGCTTCCAAAGCCTTACGCGAAGCCCGAGCCTGACGCACAGACACATCGTTGGCTTTGCCGGCATCGACCAGCGCTTCAAGCATGGTGATGGTTTCGTCCCAAAGAGCAAGCATAGCCTCCGATATTGCCAACTGCTCGTCGAGCATAAGCAACGTGTAGTATGCCTCGGCAACGGTAGCCACAAGCGAAGTTTGCACAGCCTTAACGTAGGCTTGCGATTGCATCAAAGCAGCAGCCGCCTCACGTTTGGCATTAGTAACCTTTCCGAAGATATCCAATTCCCACGATGCCGATGCGCCGAGGTTATAGGTTCGTTTGGTGTCGCCGTTATAATGGCTTATTCCCGCTTGCGGTGTGAGCGAAAGCGATGGAAGATACGAGAGCTTTGCGCCCATAAGCGTAGCCTGAGCCTCCTCGATTTGCAATCTCGCCACATTAAGGTCGGTGTTGCGTTCGATAGCGGTCTGAATTAATTCTTGCAACATAGGGTCGTTAAAATATTGCTGCCATGCCACAGGCGAAGGGGCTGTGGAATCGGCATAAGCCACGCCCTGACGCAACACGCTGTCGGTTGGGTTGCACGAATCGGGACGCGAATAACTGCCATAAACACCGCAACTGTTTAACGAAGCAACAGCAATAACCGCCACTATGGGCAACGCCACGCGTTTAGGATTAATGCGCACAAAACGCTCCTCTATCCACTGAAAAACTATGAACAAAGGCGGCACAACAAAGAGCAACGCCACCGTGCCAAGCAACATACCGCCCACGGTGCCAACGCCCACCGACATGTTGCCATTAGCACCTACGCCTTTGGCAAACATGAGCGGAAGCATGCCAAAAATCATTGTTAAAGAGGTCATGAGGATGGGTCGTAAACGCGCCTTGGCTGCTGCCATGGCAGCGGCACTGATTGACATGCCCCGGCGACGGTGCGAAGAAGCGTATTCGGTGAGAAGAATGGCAGTCTTTGATAGGAGTCCGATGAGCATAATAAGCCCCGTTTGCATATAGATGTTATTCTCAAGCCCCCACATTTGCGCAAAGATGAAACTTCCCACAAGTCCAAACGGCACTGAAAGAATCACGGCAAACGGTATCATCACGCTCTCGTAGAGGGCACAAAGAATGAGATAAATAAAAACTATACAAATCACAAATACCAAAGTGGTGGTGCCCGAAGCACCGGCTTCCTCGCGCGCCATACCGCCAAATTCATATCCGTAGCCCTCCGGCAAGGCTTCTTCGGCAGCCTCGCGCACGGCTTTAATTGCCTGACCCGAACTATAGCCCTCGGCAGGCGTACCATATACGGCTATGGCAGAAAACAGGTTGAAACGCGACAAGCTTTCCGAACCGTAAACACGGGTCAACGTGACATACTGCGACAAAGGCGACATCTCGCCACTGCTGCTACGCACAAATATGTTGTTGAGCGCCGACGGGTCGAGGCGGAACTCAGGCGAAGCCTGCACCATCACGCGATAGAGTTTGGTGAAGCGGTTGAGGTTGCTGGAATAACTGCCTCCCACATATCCCGCCAGAGTGCTGAGGACATCGGATGGCGACACTCCGTTGCTCTTGCACAAAGCGGCATCAACCTCCACTTGATATTGCGGATATTTGGTGTCGAATGTGGTGTAAGCCCTCGAAATCTCCGTTTTTTTGTTCATGGCTTCAATAAAGTTGCGAGTGTATTTCAACAAATCTTCCACACTGCCGCCCTTTTTGTCCTGAACATACAGTTCAAAGCCGTCGCTGGTACCGTAACCCGAAATCATCGGTTGGGTTGATACGCGAATTTGAGCCGTCTTGATTGGGTCGGTGCGGCGATAAATCTCCTGAATCACCGAATTTTGGTCATCGCCGGTTTCGGTGCGTTCGTTCCAGTGCTTTAATCGGAGTGTAAACGAGCCTGCCGAAGCCGACTGGCTGTGACGAGCATCCTTGCCGGTCACACGAGAATATATTCTGATTTGCGGAATGTCGCAAATGGCTTTCTCCACCTCGTTCATCACCTTTTCAGTTTCCGAAAGGCTGCTTCCGGGCGCAGTCTGCACATTAATGTTGATGGTTCCCATATCTTCCTGCGGTACGAGTCCGGTCTTGGTGATGCCCATCAGCCATACCAGCAGGGCTATCGCCACCACCACAGATGCCGACGCCAAATATTTATGGCGGAAAAGGAAGTAGACGCCTCGACTATATCTGCTGAGCAAGTGGCGGAACGAACTGTCGAAAGCATAGTGGAACCGTTCGGAAAACGAAGGGCGTTTGAGCCCCTTACTCCGGGTTTGCGGACGCAAGATGAGCGCACAAAGCGCAGGGCTGAGCGTGAGCGCATTCACAAGCGAAATGGCAACTGCCACAGCCATAGTGAGTCCGAACTGCGTATAAAATGTTCCGGTGGTACCGCCCAAGAAGCACACAGGAATAAACACCGCCATAAACACCACCGTGGTGGTGACAAGAGCGGTGGTGAGTCCGCCAAGCGCATCCACAGTGGCATGATAAGCCGATGTGTAGCCCTCGTCGAACTTTGCCTGCACAGCCTCAACCACAACAATGGCATTATCAACCACAGTGCCTATAACGAGCACAATGGCAAACAACGTCAAAAGATTTAGGCTGAATCCGGCAGCATAAAGGAACGCAAATGTTCCTATTAGCGACACCACAATTGCAAGCGTGGGAATGAGAGTGGCTCGAAAATCGTGCAAGAACAGGTAAACCACCAACACCACAAGAACAATGGCAAGCAAAAGCGTTTTCACCACATTCTCGATTGAAGCATCAAGGAAGTCCTTAGTGCTCATGATGTCGGTAAGCACCATTCCCTTTGGCAACGACGATGCAATCTCAGCCGACGTAGCGTCGATTTGCTTGATAATCTCGTTGGCGTTTGAGCCTGATGTCTGCGCAATCATGCAGTTGGCACCGGGGTGTCCGCTTGTTTGGCTGAGCAGAGCATAATTCTCTGCACCCAACTCAATGGTTGCCACGTCCTTAAGCCGCAACACCTCGCCCGTAGGCAACGATTTGATAACCATATTGCCATAGTCGCTTTCTTCTTCGTAACGACCGCGATATTTAAGCACATACTGGAACGTGCTTGCCGACTCCGCACCAAGCGTGCCCGTAGGCGACTCTATGTTCTGCTCTGCAAGCACAGTGCTTATGTCCGAAGGCGTCAAGCCGTATTGGGCCATTTTCAAAGGGTCAAGCCAGATGCGCATCGAGTAACTTGCGCCCCAAATGTTAACCTCGCCCACGCCGGCGATTCGCGACATCTGCGGCTCGATGTTAATCTTCATGTAGTTGGTGAGGAAGTTGGCATCGTAACTGTCGTCGGGCGAATAGAGCGACACCGCTTTGAGCGAACTGTTTTGTCGCTTTCGCACCGTAACGCCCGATTTAGTCACCTCGGCAGGCAGCAAACCTTGTGCCGACGACACGCGGTTCTGCACATTCACCACCGACATATCGGGGTCGGTGCCCTGACGGAAATACACGTTCACCGTGGCAGCACCGGTATTGGTGGCAGTTGACGTCATATACATCATGTTCTCCACACCGTTGAGTTGTTCCTCGAGCGGTGTAATCACACTTTTCATCACCGTTTCGGCATTGGCACCTGTGTAGGTGGCATTGACGCGCACCGTTGGCGGAGCAATGTCGGGGAACTGTTCAATCGGCAACTGCGACAATCCAATCAGACCAACTATAACAATAGCAATAGAAATGACCGCCGATAATATAGGCCGGTCAATGAACGTCTTCACTGTCATAGCCTTATCATTTAGGATTTTTGTTGCTTGTATTCACCACAGCACCCTCTTTCACAAGTCCTGCGCCTTCGGCTATTATGATGTCACCAACATTAAGACCTTCCTCAACCAGATATTCTCTGCCACCGGTTATTCGTGACACTTTTACTGGCGACGACACAGCCTTGCCGTCTATCACCTTATAAACAAACACCTTGTCCTGGAGTTCGTAGGTGGCGGCTTGAGGAATAGCAATACATCCGGTGCGGGCTGATGAAATAATCACCGCCCCGCTGCCACCATCGCGCAACAGCCCCTCATTGTTCGGGAAATCAGCCCGCAAGGTAACAGCACCTGTTCCTTCAGTCACGATTCCGCTCACGGCGGCTATCGTTCCATTGTGGGGATAGATGTTGCCGTTGCTCATCCGCAATTCCACTTCGGGCATCTCGGCAATGAAAGCGTCGATTGTGCCGTACTGGCTAATTAAATCCACTATCTGACTTTCGGTGAGCGAGAAATAGGCATACATGCTGCTGCCGTCGCTAACGGTTACAAGCGGCTTTACAATGCTGCTACTCACAAGAGCGCCCACACGATAGGCTATCATACCAGCCACGCCATCAACAGGGCTTTTCACCTCGGTGTACGACAGATTGTTTCGTGCCGTGGTTTCTTGTGCGGCAGCCACGTTCAAAGCAGCCTCCGCAGCAGCCAGCTCGTTGCGCGCTGCACTCACGTCGTAGTCGCTCACAACATTCTTTTGCCTGAGAACACTCACACTTTCGAGGTTCAACTTGGCTGTTGCAAGTTTAGCCTTTGCGCTGCTCACATTTCCTGATGCTTCCAACAACGCTGCCCTAAATGGCACTTGGTCGATTACAAACAGCGTCTGCCCGCGGCGAACTTTCTGCCCTTCGTTGAAACAGATGCGAGTGATTGTGCCACTCACCTGCGGACGCACTTCCACCACTTGACAGCCTTGCAAATGTGCCGTGTATTCCGATTTGAGAGTACGGTTTTCTTGTGTCACCGTCATTGTTTTGTATTCAGCACTCCCCGATTCTTTAGAAGCCTGATTGTTGCAAGCAACCAATGCTGCCGCAGTAATCAGGGTTGCCACCATTCTTACTTGAATATACATAATTCTTAATTGTTATTTTTATTCCGGGTCGTAAAATTAGCCACAAATGAATTATGTTGAAGCCTCGACCATTCAAACCGGGGGCAAACACACGCTTTTTGGTGACAAACGGTGACCAAAAACAAAACAAAACCACGGCGAAAAATGAATAACCCATAGTTCTCAACCCTTTTCAAACGCCTGTGCAGCCCTTTAGAAGCCACCCACACGCAAAACGCCATAAAAGCCAAAAAAGCACTATCTTTGTATTCAGCAAACGCTCTGAAACATTCATGGGCGAGGCTTATCTCGTTCAAAAATTAGTCTACGCCTTTTAAGTATTTAACAGGACAAATATTGATTATGAAATATATGAAACTATTTGGATGGATTGTTGGGTTTTTATCTGTTTGCTTGGCAAGTAATGCCCAAAATGAATCGCTCACATCGGCTGTTCATCCGCCTATGGGCTGGAACAGTTTTGATTCGTATGGCGTTTATTGTCACGAGGAGGCCGCTTTAGCCAATTTGGAAGCCATGAGTGAGAAACTCAAACCTTTTGGGTACATCTATTTTGTAATTGATAACGGCTGGTTTGGAGAATATGAACTGGAAGAAAACAGCATGTATTCTGTTGAACGCCATGCTTCGGACATCCATATTAACCAATATGGGCTGGTGGAACCATCCCACACTTATTTCCCGAACGGATTTAAGCAAATTGTGGATAAATGCCATGCCAAAGGGTTGAAATTCGGCTTGCACCTCATGCGCGGCATACCTCGCAAAGCAGTTGAATTAAACACTCCAATAAAAGGGACTAAATATCATGCTGCCGACATTGCCGACACGATAAATGTTTGCACATGGTGTAATTACAACTATGGCATCGACATGGCAAAACCCGGAGCGCAGGAATACTATAATAGCCTTATCAACCAATTAGCGGAATGGGGAGTCGATTTCATTAAATATGATGACATTGTTCCTTTTCCCAAAGAGGTAGATGCCATTACAAAAGCCATCAAACAGTGCGGCAGACCAATATTGCTAAGCCTTTCACCGGGTGACAAGGTCAACGAAGAAGATTTGCCTGCTTTGTGTAAGGCTGATATGCTACGGGTGACGGCTGACATCTGGGACACACAGCACAGCATAAACCTTACGTTCGACGCATGGAAGCGTTGGCAGAACACAAATAATGCGGGAGTGTGGTTTGATATGGACATGATTCCTTTTGGGAAACTGCAATTAATGTCACCGCCCGGGCGAAAAGGGAAAAATCAAAAAGAGATAGCATTGTCGGGCCGAGGCACTACCCGTTGGTGTGAACTTAACGACGCGCAGAAATACACGTTTATCACCCAGCGTGCAATGGCTGCTTCTCCTTTATTTTTTGGCGGGGATATCGTGTCGATTGACGATTTCTCCTATAGCCTTTTAACAAACTCGGAGATGCTCTCTTGCAATCAAAATGGAGTTATGGGCAGTTTGGTTTACCAACAATACGGCATTGAGGTGTGGAAAGTGAAAGAGAAAAATCAGGATGCAGGGTGGATAGGTGTTTTCAACCGGAACAATTATTCTGTAAAGTATGCGTTGGATAATGACAAACTCGGCTTGGAAGATTCGTTTGTAATCATAGATATCTGGAACAATCAAAAGCAATTAAACTGGAATGATTCTGTTGATATAATGGCAAATGGAGTGTTGTTTATCCGATATAAGTAATTATTACGCCTTTGCGTTGTGTGCATGCTTCTTGCATAGTTAACCCTTTTGCCTGTAAGCCAACGGTGAGCAGCCCACAACCCTTTTAAAATATTTGCCGAAGAACGATTGCGATGGGAAATTCAAGTCGTTGCTTATCTGCTGAATTGTGCGTGATAACCAAAGTGTGCTATTATAGCGAGGCTGCAATAAAGCCCGAAATATGCTATGAATATATAATAAACCGCCACTTCTACCTGTCGATACGCACAGGTCTGTCGGCACCAATCAAAGCCGGCATGTATTCAAAAGGCCGAAAAGGCATTGACTCGAATGGCAAATTAGGCGGCTCCGACCCCATAATAAAGCAAGACCGCAAGGCTCAACCATTCTTCAATTTAGGATTATCTTACAGCATATTCAAATGACCATTATGTGAGTTAAACAAGCCGTTGCCGATTAAACTTTTCGCTAAAAAATGTCTCTAAACAATGCATTGCGTTGGAATTATATATAACCCCATAACACCTATATATGAATAGAATATGTTTAATCACAATGGTTCTGGCAGGATTCCTCGGCTTAGCCCAAGCCCAAAACAACTCCAACGTGAACAGTCATGTGAAATCGGCAACAGCAATATGCCGAGTGCTTGGCGACGGTCGCAAAGTGGCTGCAGTGGTGATGGAGTACGATGCTGCAATCAGCACAAAATCACTTTCAACGGCAAGTTATTCTGTTGAAGGCAGAGAGGTGACAAAAGTGTACGCCAACACCGAGCCGAAAACAACTTTACAGGGAAAAAATGGGCAATATGTGGTTATAGAACTGAAAACCGAAGTTAATCTTAACCAAAAGCCCAAGCAGCCAACGGCTGCCGAAATGGAGCAGAAAAGGCAACGCGCCCAGATGCAAGGCGGACCCGGGCTTAAAGCCGGTTGGAGCACTGGCGGCAACGACGATTTCTCGGTGAGTGCTGCATGCAAGCAAATTGCCAACATAAAAACCACCAACGGGAAAACATATAAACCTGATGAAAATGTAATCGAAACCACCATTACGAGAACTCTCGTAGCCGACGATTTCCGTCAAGAGCAATTCGTCAGCCCCTACACCGGACAGGCATTGCCCTACAACATCTTCATCCCAAAGGATTATAATCCCGAGGAACAATATCCGCTCGTGCTTTTCATTCACGATGCCGGAGTGGCAAGCGGCGAAGTTACACACACGCTGTATCAGGGCAACGGTGCCACGTCGTGGGCTGAACCAGAGGCACAAGCCCGTCACAAATGTATTGTGGTTGCCCCCGAATATCCATTTATCACCGTTGACGATAATTGGAATTATAGTCACCACCTCGATGCCACAATCGCTTTGATTAACGACTTGCAGCAGCGTTATTCAATCGACCCGAAACGAATCTACACCACAGGGCAATCGATGGGCTGCATGTCGTCAATCGTGATGATGCTCAAACAACCCGACCTGTTTGCCGGCGCTCTGCTTGTGGCTGGCAAATGGAATCCCGAAATAATGGGGCCTCTCGACCGTCAAAACCTGTGGATTATCTCGTGCGAGGGCGATGCCTCATCAAACGGGCTGCAAGGCGAGGCTGTGGCAAAGTGGCGCAGTCAAGGCAGCAAAGTGAGCGAAGCCACATGGGATATGACCAAAACCACAAGTGAACTGTCGGCTGAAGCCGACAAGATGCGTGCCGAAGGCAATCATCTTTATTTCACACATCTCACTGGTGGCAGCCACCGGGCAACATGGTTTGTGGCTTACGGAATCCCATCGGTGCAAGACTGGCTCTTTGAACAAAGCAAGTAGACTATTTGAAGCATGAAGCATACTTCAGTCTACGTTGACATAGCATTTTGTGCCGTTCTCTTGCCATTGCTCATTATCGCTTTTCCCGTGGAGCGTTGGTGGGCAACGGCTCCTCTTTATTTCTGCTTGTTTGTGGCTTGGCTCTATGCCACATACTTTCTTTTCAGGTATTACGTCATTCCCAGTTTGCTTCGTGGCAAGCGAAACCGCACATCAGCCATTGCTTGCATCATTGTGTCGTTGGCTATAACCGCAGGATTTTCAACTTACAAAATCACCTCGCCTTATTACCACCTGCGGCAGCAATATGCCAAAACCGCGAAAATTAGCATACCGGTATGGGGTGCACGGCCCAACCAGCAGGCGGTTTGGCTGCATTACATCATAGTGGTGATGTTCAGTTTCGCCGTGGGCATAGTGCGCGAAAACCGCTTGCAGCCAAAGGAACGAAAGTCCGACGCCGTTCAGCGGAGCGTGTCAAGCAACCCGGCACCGGCAACAAAGCCCGAACAGCGACAGATAATGCTCAAATCGGATTATAAAAACGTGCCTGTGAGCGTCGACTCCATCGAATATATTGAGTCGATAGGCAATTATGTAAAATTCCACCTCATCGACGGCAGACATTTGATGTCGAAAACCACGTTGAGCAACACTCTTGATTTACTGCCACAAGCCGAGTTTCTACGAATACATCGCTCGTTTGTGGTGGCAAATCGCAGAATAAACAAGTTTTCGGGTACAAAAGTCTTTATTGGCGAAAAGGATTTGCCAATAGGAAAAACCTACGCCGAAACCGTGATGAATATTTTGCGTGAACAGGCTTCACAAAACTGCTGACACATCATAGCAAACTAAACAGAAAGAGCCGACTCATCATAAATTATGATATGAGTCGGCTCATTTATTTCAATTCGCTGGCTTCAGTGCCTTATTTCTGGCGCTTACCGCCACCGCGACGCGATTTCTTCATTGTTTCATATTTTTTCTTTTGCTCATCGGTGAGAACTGCACTCACTTCCTTGTCGAGTTTCTCGCGTTCGGCTTGCATTTGCTCTCTCGTCATGTTGCTGTTCTTCTTACGATTGTTGTCGTGCTCGGTGTAGATTGCAGTGATTTTCTTCTGCTGTTCGGCTGTTAAGCCCAACTCTTTGGTCATTCCTTCCACTGTTTGTTCCACCGTCATTCTCTGGCGGCCTTCGCCACGCTGTGCGAACATTGTACCTGCGCCTATCATGACTGCCAAGGCAAAAAATAAAATCTTCTTCATAATATACTTAAAAAAACATTTTTGTTAAATAAAAATCTATGCACTCTCGCTAACAACTGCACCTGAACTTTCAAATCAAGGCGAAGTTATTAAAACACTGAATACGCAATTATAGATGCTTCAAACGAGTGAAAGTTTAAGACCATATATACTCACTTTTATAATGATTTAACAAATCGCCCGTCGTTTAAAAATCATTATTTTTGGGTATTGAAGCGCCTTAAATATTGGTATAACTTTGCAGTGCGAAATAAAGGTAAACGAGCGGTGTCCATTCACATAAGTCCAGTTGACTTTCTGTGAGAGGACACCTTTTTTTTGTAAACATAAAACAGTATATGGCAAAACAAATAGAGTTATCTGAAATCACAAAAACTTGTCTGGCAATATGCCTTTCATTGCTATTTTCGTCATTATCAGCACAAAACAAAACGACAGACGACGAAAACGACGAACACACTCTCCGACTTGAAGAGGTGGTTGTTACAGCCAATGCCGTGGAAAGAGTGAAAAAGACGGCTTACAATGTAGTGGCACTCAGCACAGAGAACCTAAGCAATACCACCAAATCACTCTCCGACGCCCTGGCAAAAACTCCGGGATTGAAGCTGAGAGAGTCGGGCGGAATAGGTTCTGACATGTCGATGACTCTCGACGGCTTCAGCGGCAAGCACATCAAAATTTTCATCGACGGCGTTCCACAGGAAGGTGTGGGCGAGGCATTCAGTCTCAACAACATACCTGTGAATTATGCCGAACGCATCGAGGTGTATAAAGGTGTTGTGCCTGTTGGATTCGGCACGGATGCTTTAGGCGGAGTAATCAACATCGTCACAGGCAAACAGCGCAAAGGATGGTCGTTAGATGCCTCTTACACCTATGGCTCGTTCAACACCCACAAATCGTATGTCGACTACACCTTCACCTCCGACAAAGGCTTGGCGTTTGAAATCAATGCTTTTCAAAACTATTCCGACAACAATTATTGGGTCGACACGCCCGTCGAGGTGTTCAATGCCGATGGCACCACTGTACTCGACACGTCGAAACTGCTGCATGTGCGCCGTTTCAACGACACCTATCACAACGAAACCGTTTTAGGCAAAATCGGGGTGGTGAACAAGAAATGGGCTGACCGTCTGATGTTTGGAATGGGGTATTCCCACATGTACAAGGAAATCCAAACCGGAGTGGTGCAGAAAGTGGTGTTCGGACAAAAACACCGTCACGGATATTCCGTAATGCCTTCACTTGAATACCAGAAACGCAATTTCCTCACAAAAGGACTCAGTGTAACCGTTACCGCCAATTACAATCGCAACATCACGCAAAATGTCGACACTGCATCGTGTCGCTACAACTGGCTCGGCGAAAGCAAATATCAAAACGGCACCCTCGGCGAGCAAAGTTATCAGGACAACCGACTTACCGCAAACAATTGGAATACGGCTATAACCTTAAAGTATTGGGTGGGCAGCACCGGAAACCTGGTGTTTAACCATGTGTTCAACTCTTTTACGCGCGACAACACTCCAACTGCCGGAACATCAACTTCGCAAGCCGATGCTTTCAGCAAAACCACGCGAAAAAACATCTCGGGGCTATCTTACACGTTCTTGCCTAACGAAACCTACAACGTGTCGGCGTTTGCCAAATACTACCACCAGTATAATTCTGGTCCGGTATCGACTTCGGCAAGCGGTTCCACCGACTACATTCTGCTCACCAACGTGACAAGTTCGATGGGTTATGGCTTGGCAGGTACTTACCATTTCCTTCGCCGACTGCAAGCAAAACTGTCTTACGAAAGAGCGTTTCGTCTACCTACAAATGAGGAACTCTTCGGAGATGAAGACCTTGAATTAGGTTCAATAGGATTAAAGCCCGAAAGAAGCGACAACCTGAACTTTTGCCTCAGTCACAATGGCCGATGGGACAAACACTATCTGTATGCCGAAGGAACTTTGATATATCGCGACACTAAGGACTATATTCAACGCCGAATAGGAACATATACGGGCAACAAGACCTATGCCACATATCAAAACCACGGCAAGGTGCGAACCACTGGCTACACCCTTTCGCTCAGATACAACTACGGCGAATGGCTGAGCGTTGGCGGCACATTCACCGATCTTAGCGTACGCGACAACGTGAAGACCCTCAACGAGGGCTCGGCACAAGCCAACTTGACCTACAAGGATCGCATCCCAAACCAGCCCTATCTCTTTGCTAACAGCGACATCAGCCTGTTTTGGAAAAATTGTGGCGGTAAAGGCAAAACCCTGACTGTGACCTACGACAACTACTATCAGCACAGTTTTCCGCTCTATTCCGAGAGCCTCGGACTCAAGGAAAGCAAAGAAATGGTGCCTTCGCAGTTTTCACACAACGTGGGCATATCCTACAGCATGAACAACGGCATGTACAACGTGGCAGTGGAATGTCAGAACCTCACCGACGAGAAACTCTACGACAATTTCAGCCTGCAAAAACCCGGACGCGCATTCTATGCCAAACTGCGTGTGGTGCTTGGCAGCCAAACTCCAAAAGGGCACCGACGAGCAACAAGTGGAAGAAACAAACATAAATAACCAATTCATATATACATAACAATGAGAAAATACTGCATTTATGCCTTTGAGGCACTTGTGGCATGTCTATTGTTAACGGCATGCTCCGACGACGAGAACAACAACCTTACTGATTCCGATTCAAACGAAGAGGCTACGGCTTACGTCATCGCAGCACAAACTTCGGGCGCCGGCGGCACCGCTGCCTATCTTGTTACTGCCGACAACCTTGCCAACGGCATGGTGACCACTATCGGCAACGGATTTGAAACTTCCTACACTTCTGCCACCACCTGGATATTCTACGGCAATAAGTATCTCTACCGTCTGGCTTACAATTATGGCTCGGCTGGTACAACTGCCGCCTACTATCTCGATGGCTCCGGCAAAGTCAAACAGCGTGACAAAGAGTATAACATACTCAACTTCACCACTTACGGTGTCTACAAAAACAAAATCATCGCAGCCGATGCTTCATCTGCCACCGACACTAAAGACTCTCAGGGCAATGCTGCTTATGGCGTGCATTTTTCAATAATTGATGTCGATGCCGAAACCACAAGCACGAAAACAGTCATCACCGAGGACTTCCTCGGCAACAAGGAGCGAGTGATGTTTTCGGGTCTGCTTGAAGCAAACGGCAAAATCTACACGGCAGTGGTGCCTTTGGGACTTTCGCCTTACGGCGTGGCTGCAGGAGGCGTGCTTCCTGGCAATGAGGACCTCGTAGCAACAAGCGATGGCGGCACGGGTGGCGGCGGTTACACCGCTGGCACGCTCACCGGCACGCAATATCCCGACGAATGTTGGGTGGCTGTGTTCGACGACGACTCGTTTACAAACCCAACCCTCATCCGCACCGACGGAATCAGTTGGGCTGCCGGACGTATGCGTTCTGCTTACTACCAGACAATATGGGCTGCCGACAATGGCGACGTGTATGTGTTCTCGCCTTCGTTCGCCAAGTCGAACAGCGACGAACGCCAGCAAACAAAACTCAACTCTGGCGTGATGCGCATCAAAGCCAACTCTAACGTATTCGACCCCACCTATGCGCCGTTCGACATCGAACAGGCTTCTAATGGCAACGCTCTCTACCGTTGCTGGCACATCACCAAAGACTTTTTCTTGCTGCAAATGTACACTCAGGGGCTCAACGTGCAAGGCACCGGAACAACCCGTATGGCTATCTTCAAGGGCGAATCGCGCGAATTTAAGTATGTCACCGGTCTGCCCGACCCTGATAACATTTCATCGTTCAGCAAGGCACCTTACACCGAAAACGGCAACTGCTACACAACCGTTGTCACTACCGACGGCGCAAAGCCTACTATCTACAAAATCGACCCTGCCACAGCCACGGCAACTGCAGGGCTCACTGTTGAGGCTGACGAAATTGGTGCAATCGGAAAACTCACCAGCATTACGAAATAACAAAACTTGAAATAACAAAACTTATATATAATACACACGATGAAACATTTATTAAAACAGATACACTTGTGGCTGTCGGTGCCCTTTGGCATTATCATCACTCTGATTTGTTTTTCGGGTGCCACGATGGTCTACGAAAAGGAAATCACCGAATGGTGTCAGCCCGAACTTTACAAGGTGGCTGAGGTGAAAGACCAGGCTCTGCCTCTCAACGAGTTGATGGAAATGGTTGAGGAAACTTTGCCCGACAGCGTGGAGATAACCGGCGTTACCGTTTCGCCTGACGTTGAACGTCCCTATCAGGTGAGCCTGTCAAAGCCCCGCAGGGCATCGTTGTTCGTCGACCAATACACCGGAGAGGTGAAAGGTCAATACCAGCGATTGCCTTTCTTCGACACTATGTTCCGCCTGCATCGTTGGCTGCTGGGCAGTGCTCAAACGGCTAACGGAGGAATGTCGGCAGGCAAATGGCTCGTGGGCACAAGCACGCTCATTCTCGTTATAATCCTTATCACCGGAATCTTGATGTGGCTCACCAACAAGCGTAAGCCATTGAAGAAAAGCCTCTCCATATCGGTTACAAAAGGTTGGGGACGTTTCTGGCACGACCTTCATGTGGCAGGAGGCATCTACACCACCATATTCCTGCTTGCCATTGCGCTCACGGGGCTCACCTGGTCGTTCTCGTGGTATCGTTCGGGCTTCTACTCGATGTTCGGTGTTGAGGCTTCGGCGGGCGGCGAACATGGCGGTCATGGCAGCCACGGCAGAGAAGGACAACGTGATGGGCAACGCGAACACAATGCCGAGGCACACTCTTTCGACAGAGAATCTCACGGGCATGGCGGCGCCTATCACAATCACGGTTATCATAATCATAATCACGATTCCAATAGCGAGTATCACCACGACAACGATTTTACCGGTGGAGGCAATCCTTATTATGGTGGCGGTCACCGTCGCTCTCCCTATCGCCATTGGCAAGACTTGCTCGAAAACATGCAGGAAGAAAATCCCGGCTACCGCCAAATAACCTTGAAGAAAGGTTCGGTTGAAGTTGTTCCGGCTGGGCGAAATAGCCTTCGTGCAACCGACAAATATTCTTACGACCGTCGCAGCGGCGAAATCACCGACACTAAGCCTTATAGCGCAGAGGAAAAATCCACCAAAGTGCGCAGCGCTGTGTATATGGTTCACGTTGGCAGTTGGGGCGGATGGATTACTCGTCTAATCACCTTCATTGCCGCTCTCATCGGGGCTACACTTCCGCTCACCGGCTATTATCTTTGGATTCGCCGGCTCCGCAAAAAGCATTTGGCAGCAAAGCAAAACATCCCTGCTGCTCCGGGATGTGAACCACATCATTAAAGGGAACCGAAAAAACAGGACTAATTAAAATTATACTTAAGTTTGGGGATGTGTCTGAATAATTTCGATATTTGCAGGGCACATCCCTTATTTTTCACAAAGCATTTGGCATTATGCAGCACTCGCGCGCCGGAATGGCACAGCCCCTTCGATGCAACAGCTGTTCGCATAACCATTATTTGCTTTTATTACAATTTTTTGCGTAGCACGGCACAAAACTTAATCGTACATTTGCAATATAATCAAATTCAGTCTGCCTATGGTTTACACACTCATCCTGCTTTTACTCACCGCTGTGGCTTTTGTCTTGAACAAATGGCGTTCCGACATTGTGGCGCTTTGTGCCGTGATAGCCCTTTTGCTGGGCGGCATACTCACTCCCTCCGAGGCTTTGGCAGGATTTTCCAACCCTATCATCATCATGATGGCAGGGCTTTTCATCGTGGGTGGCGGTGTTTTCCAAACCGGATTGGCTAAGATGGTGGGCTCAAAACTGATGGGACTTGCCGGCAAATCCGAAACAGGCTTGTTTGTGTTAGTCATGCTGGTAACGGCGTTAATCGGCGCATTCGTCAGCAACACCGGCACGGTGGCGCTTATGCTGCCCATTGTGGTGTCGATGGCTACCGAATCGAAGCGCAGCGCATCACGGCTGCTCATGCCGCTTGCATTTGCAAGTTCGATGGGCGGCATGCTCACCCTCATCGGCACGCCTCCCAACCTCGTCATCAGCGAGGTGCTGCAAGAGGCTGGGTTTAGCAAACTCTCGTTCTTCTCGTTTCTTCCCGTGGGAATCGTGTGCATTGCCGTGGGAATCGTAGTGCTGCTTCCGCTCACGCGATGGCTTCTTGGCAGCAAAGGCGATGCCGATGGCAATCGTGGGGCTAAAGGGAAATCGCTGAGGTCGCTCGTCAACGAATACCGCATTGCCGACAACGTGTGCCGTTTCGACGTCGACAGCAACTCGCCCATCGTGGGGCAAACAATCGGGCAACTCGACATTCACAACCGCTACGGGCTCACCGTGATGGAAATAAGGGCTGAAAAAGGCAAGAAAAGCAAACTTGCCCACGACATCTCGCAGACAATGGCAACTGCCGATGTGCGAATCAAAGCCGGCGAAAGCCTCTATATCTCTGGCAACGAAGCCGACCTCAGGCGGTTTGCTTCAGAATACCACCTGCGCGCTTCGTCGTCGCACGCGCTCGACTTCTACCACATCGGGCTGGCTGAGATTGTGCTTCTCAGGCAATCAAAGTTTGTGGGCATGCGCCTTTCGGAAGCGGGATTCAGGTCAAAGTTCAGCATCAACGTCCTGGCTGTTCGCCGTGGCAAAGAATACATCCGCGAGAACCTTGCCGACCTCAAAATGCAGGCCGGCGACGTGCTCCTCGTGCAAGGCACATGGCCAAACATCGGACGCCTCTCAAACGACGAAGATTATTGGGTTGTGCTCGGACAGCCTCTCAACGAGGCTTCGCGCGTTGTGCTCGACTACAAAGCGCCTGTAGCTGCAGCCATTATGCTGCTCATGATTGTGCTGATGGTGTTCGATTTCATCCCTGTGGCGCCTGTCACTGCCGTCCTCATTGCAAGTGTGCTGATGATTCTCACCGGATGCTTCCGCAATGTGGAGGCGGCTTACAAAACCATCAACTGGGAAAGCATTGTGCTCATCGCTGCCATGATGCCCATGTCGACCGCGCTTGAGAAAACGGGTGCTTCCACCGTGGTGTCGAGCATCCTTGTTGACAACCTCGGCACGTTCGGGCCAATAGCATTGCTCGCAGGCATCTATTTCACAACATCCCTGCTCACCCTGTTCATCTCCAACACCGCAACGGCGGTATTGATGTCGCCCATTGCCCTATCGTCGGCGCTGAACGCTGGTGTCAGTCCAGTGCCTATGCTCTTTGCTGTGGCGGTGGCAGCAAGCATGTGCTTCGCCTCGCCGTTCTCCACCCCACCAAACGCGCTTGTGATGAAAGCCGGGCAATACACATTTATGGAGTACGTCAAGGTCGGTCTACCGTTGCAAATCATCATGGGAGCAGTGATGGTGATAGTTCTTCCTCTCATCTTCCCATTTTAGACGCTCCGCGGAAGATTCGCCTGAAAGGCATGTAGGGGCGTATATCAATACGCCCATCCCAAAGACGACGTGATGATATGGCGTGTAATGGCGCAGGGGCGTTGATGTGGCGTGTAATGGCGTTGGCGTGGCATGTAGGGGCGTATCGCAATACGCCCGAAATCACACACGTTGGTATTTTCCATTTATCCGCATTGTTCGGTCGCATGTAGGGGCGTATAGCAATACGCCCATTCCAAGACAACGGCGTGGCAACAGGGTTTGCAACCGCTCCGCGGTTATCCCTCGCATGCCAATTGGCAATTCCACGTTGTAGGGGCATCTCATTTTATCGGGTGCCGGGCGTATTGCTATACGCCCCTACGGCGTGGCATGTGGATTCCGAATCACATATATTAAATACCCGGGCATACCGATTCCGGGCGTATTGCTATACGCCCCTACAACAACGCATCAACAACACCCGGCGTGGCAACAACAACACCCGGCATGGCATCAACAACGCCCTCCGCGGCGATTTCGGGGGGATATGCAATAAAACCACACTAAAATTCAGGTGATTATTTTGTAAACGTGGAAAATAGTGTGTAAATTTGCCTTTGCCGACCGCCCGGGCGAAGCCCCTTTTGTGGGCTATGCGCGTGGGTTTCGGCAGAACATTTTGGATAAGCGTTTACTCAACGCTCTTTCTTGACGTTCTGAAATCTGGAAAATTTCAACTACTGGAGTCAAGAATGTAGCAGACAGTAGATGCCAAAGCAGATATGACGTAATATGTCAACAGGCTGTCAATGCGCGAGCATTGGCTGTTGATATATCATATTCTGCGTGAGGCTCTGCACGTTTGCTCGTTCGACTCCAATGGGCAATTCCAGGGCCTCCGAGTGTGGGACGGGCAATAAGTATGGTCTCACGCTTTTTTGTATTAAAACTACTATTGCTAAAGAGAGGACCCTGCAGCACCTTAGTCTATGAAAAATTTATTAACCATTAAATGTCAAAACATATGAGAAAAGCATTACTACGAAACAGATTTGCGGCGATAGTCGCGCTGTTTATCTCGCTGTTAAT
>JBJEKD010000017.1:0-131217 GCA_051878455.1 Muribaculaceae bacterium | reverse complement strand
CGGTAGCAACTGTAACATAGAAAGTAGCCTCGTCAGCCCCAACTACATAGAACATACCCGAGCGGCACATCATTTGACCGCCCTTGTGGCTGCCTTGGATGATGCCGGCAAAACGCATGTGAAATCCCGGTTCGGAACTTTCATTAGCAGGCATATCGAAAATCTGACCCTCTACAGCCACACGTTGCTGATTCAAAGTGCGTACTGAGGCATCCTTCTCTCGGTCGTATCGTAAACTGAAATTTAGGCTGCCGGGCTTTGATGCTGTGAAATGAATCACCATCACGTTATCGATAGCAGAAACGAACACTTCGCGGCGGTAACTCACATTATTAGCGTCATACTCCACCGAGGCAATGCCATTCTCGAGGTCGAGCGCACGACGATAGTTTGACACATTACCTTGTGAAACAAATTCGGCATACAGGTTGCCAAACGGCTGATAAGAGCGAATGCGCATAGGATTGCTTCGCAGACGCTGATTTGCCATCTCAACAGCCTCTCCGGTCTTGCCTTCGAGCAGCAGTCGCTGTATTTCGGGCAAATACTCGCGAGCATCGGCATCGGAGTGGGTCTTGCATCCCGCCCACAAACTCTCTTCGTTAATTTGGATAGTCTCTTTCCACACGCCGCCATATACCATGGCTCCCATACGGCCATTACCTACAGGCAAAGCGAGATTCCAATCCGCCGCCGGCTTGTCGTACCACATTGTCAGGTCACCGCCCCACGCATAAAATGGTAACGCTACAAGCAGACAAAGCAATTTCGTGATAGATATTTTCATAAAATTATCTTACTCCGCAACACTTATTTATGGTATTATTGGTTTTAACTCTCGGGCTGCAAACGTAGTCCGTAATATTGTCGTATAGGATTCTCTCTTATCTTGGCGTTGCGAATCCAAAGATTGTGAGAAGTCGCAAATGACAAGTGTAAAGATAGTCATAAATTCTGAGAGACTCACTCCTCGAGAAGATGAATTATATCAATAATAGGGCAGAAAAGCACCGCTATTGCTGTCGCCGTGATGGCATGTGTTGTGGTATAGTGCCAAACAAATATGCCTTTATGCAACAAAAAAGGTTGAATATGTGACAAAATGACCAATATTTAGACCTGTAACTGCCAAAATTGCTGTGCTGGTGCGACATTTTGACATATTGGCACGTTATTTTCCTTGTGGCATATTAATTGCGATTTTATATATCGAAAAGTTCAATGAGCATTGTAGCGGACGAAACCGCTGCCTGCGACGAGAACGATTCAAGAAACAAATAATTGAAATATAAAAACTAAAAAAGATAGGAGATAAAGATTATGTTGACTATTAGAAGAAATCAAGAATGGTTGCCAAGCGTGTTTAATGAAATTCTCGGTAACAACATTTTCGACCATGCATCGGTGAGTGCAACCACTCCAGCCGTTAATGTTATTGAAAAGGAAAACGAATACATTGTTGAAGTGGCTGCGCCAGGTATGACGAAGAACGATTTCAAAGTAAATATCGATGAGGACGACAATTTGGTTGTGGCTTTGGAAAAGGAAGTAAATACCAACGAAAAGAATGAGGAATCGACCAACAAGATGCACTATTTGCGTCGCGAGTTTTCGTACACCCGTTTCCGTCAAGCACTGATTTTGCCCGAAGATGTTGATAAAGAAGCAATCTCGGCAAAGGTTGAAAATGGAGTCCTCACTGTGATTCTTCCGAAACTTAAACCACAAGAGGTGAAGAAAACTAATAAGATTATTGATATTCAGTAATTACATTTTTTGTTGGGTTTTTTATTGATGGTTAGTTATTAGCAGAGCCGCTTGCACCGAATGGGTGTGAGCGGCTTTGTTTGCGTCAGCCGCTGTGAGGTGTGATGATTTCATAGAAATTCGTCACTTTGTAGTGAGACTAATGAAATTGCATTGTTTATGAATAAGCAAAAACTCGTCAACAAAAATCGCCCTGTTTATTATGAGGATTGTATCAGAAAAAGTGGTTGGGGATATTTCACCGCCTTATAGTAAGTTCACTTTTCAGTAGAACCACTCAAACATAGTAGCGACCGCATCCTCCACCTGTGTGTGAGTGCTTCGATGGTTGTTTTTGGCGTTATGGGTGCTTGCTGCGCTTGCATAATACCACCAAATCATCTAACTTTGTGTTACATAAATACCAAACCAAGAAATCATATTATTAAGAGATGAAGAGAATAAGCAATGTGATGATTGCGCTGCTTCTTGTGGCAGTGAATTGTGGAATGAGTGTAGGCAAGGCATCTGCGGCAGAGAATGTTAAGCCTTTTGTGGTGCCAGAACTTGCTGAATGGACGCCTCAATCGGGCACAACAACCCTTTCGGGACGCATAGTGGTGAAGGACAAACGCCTGAAGGTGGTGGCACAATCGCTTGCCGCCGACTATGAGATGATGTTTGGCAAAGCCCTTACCGTGGTGAGTGGCAAGGCTCGCCGTGGCGATGTGGTGCTGAACCGGTCAACCAATCGTCAGTTGGGCGACGAAGGTTATAGCATAAACATTGGCAATGAGGTGGTGATTAATGCGGCTACGGAGAAAGGCGCATACTGGGCCACTCGCACTTTGTTGCAGATGAGCGAGCAAAGTGATGATTACAGTTTGCCTTGCGGCAGCATCACCGACGCTCCGCAATACCGTATGCGCGGTTTCATGATTGACTGCGGCAGAAAATATATTCCTATATCGTATCTGAAAAATTTGGTGAAAGTGATGGGGTATTATAAGATGAACACCTTGCAGGTTCACCTCAACGATAACGGTTTCCGTCAATTCTTTGGCAATGATTGGAGCAAGACCCAGGCGGCTTTTCGCCTTGAAAGCGACACCTATCCAGGGTTAACTGCCAAAGATGGTCATTACACCAAAAAAGAGTTTATTGAACTGCAAAAACTGGCACAGCAGTATGGTGTGGAAGTGATTCCCGAGATTGATGTGCCGGCACACTCGTTGGCATTTACGCATTATCGCCCCGACCTCGGCAGCAAGGAATATGGCATGGACCATCTTGACTTGTTTAACCCCGACACTTATACTTTCCTCGATGATTTGTTTATGGAATATCTTGGCGGAGACAATCCGGTGTTCATTGGTCCACGCGTTCACATTGGCACCGATGAGTATTCAAATGCCAAACGTGAGGTGGTGGAGAAATTCCGCGAATTTACCGACCATTATATCCGATTGGTGGAGAGTTATGGCAAACAGGCGGTGGTGTGGGGCGCTCTCACCCATGCCAATGGCGATACCAAAGTTAAGAGCGACGGCGTGCTGATGCATTGTTGGTATAACGGTTATGCCAATCCCCGAGAAATGAAACGTCAGGGCTATCAGTTGGTGAGCATCCCCGACGGACTGGTGTACATAGTGCCGGCAGCAGGCTACTATTACGACTACTTGAATTGCAAATATCTCTACGAAAAATGGACACCGGCGGTGATTGGCCGTGAGGTGTTTGATGAGAACGACCCATCGATTGAGGGTGGTATGTTTGCCGTGTGGAACGACCATGTGGGTAATGGCATCACGGTGAAAGATATTCATCATCGTGTGTTCCCGGCATTGCAAACCTTGTCGGCAAAATGTTGGTCAGGGAAGAATGTGAGTGTTCCGTATGATGAATTCAACGCCAAGCGTCAGGTGTTGAGCGAGGCGCCGGGAGTTAACGAACTTGCACGTCATGGCAAGAAAGGCGATGTGGTTGTTGAAATGGATAATCTCAGTGCCGGTTCGCAACTCCCTGTTGAGGAAATAGGCTACGACTATTCGGTATCGTTCGTGATTGATGGTGTAGCCGAGCAGTTGGGTGCAGAATTGCTGCGCTCGGCAAATGCGGTGTTCTATTTGTCCGACCCAAAGAACGGACGTTTGGGCTTTGAGCGCGAGGGCTATCTCAACACGTTCAACTACTCCATTGAGAAAGACAAGAAGGTGACACTGACCATTGAGGGTAATAACCGCGGCGTGCGTTTGCTTGTTGATGGCAAGGTGCGCGAAGAACTTGCTGCCAAGCCGCTGTTTGTGGTTAATGAAGATGTTCGTGCCCGAAACATGCTTGAAGGGGCATTGTCGCACGAGCCCGTGCTTTACGACCCCAAAACTCGCATCAACTATCAGCGAACGCTTGTGTTCCCGTTGCGAAAAGCAGGTGATTTTAAGAGCATAATCACGAACTTTAAAGTTACGGTGTTGTAATAATGGTTTTGGCACAAAGGCAGCCCACCACATTGCTTTTTTCGACTTTTTGCAAAAAAATAGTTGCTAAAATTTTGAAATATGAAGTAAAGTGTGTTACCTTTGTGCCGAAATAATTGGGGTATTAGCTCATCTGGTAGAGCGCAACACTGGCAGTGTTGAGGTAAGCGGTTCGAGTCCGCTATGCTCCACAATAAATGTTGATAATCAACAATTTGTGATGTTTACGCACGGATTTACGCATGAGAGTTGCGATTTCCGTGCGTAATTTTTTGCGAACAATATTTTAATATGCCACAGCCTTGATGCCCGGTAGACGGTAATTTACCAGAAAGGTGCGTGGCAGATTGCTCCATTCGATGTCTGCAACAAATTAACGGCGAATCGCAAAGATTCGCCGTTTTGATTTCTCAAAAATTGAATATTGTTTTATTATTACCAGAATTAAAATTGTTGCCGTGAAGCATTAAGTGTTCGAAACCCGGTTGTGCTCCAAATTCGGCTCACAGCAATGTTGTCACTTCACTGGTTCCACGGTGTAGCCGGCTTTCTGCAAAAGGTTGATAAGACCTTTCTCGCCGGGCAGGTGACCTGCGCCCACCACCACAAGCACAGATTTTTGCGGCATCAGTTGTGCAAGTTTTTGTGCCCAGTCGGCATTGCGGTTATAGATTAACTCGTTCATATCGCGTTGCTTTTTCCATTCAGGCTCATCGCTTTCGATTTGTTCCTTCATCACAGCATCGTAAACGGCATCGAGGTTTTGAGATTTGTAGGCATCTGCCAATTCAACGCCGATGGATATGTTTTTTTCGATGTTGGAAAGGGTGCGAGTGAGTGCTTCAGCCTGCTCTTTTATAGGCTTGCCGTAGAGCAGGTTAAGTTGAAATTGAGTGGTTTCAAAGCCGCCAAGTTCTTTTCCAAGTTGAGTGGCTTTGCCTTGAATGGCAAAATCGATTTGTTCCATCGGGTTGAATCCGGGGAAACTTTCCATGAGCGTAATCAGGGCGAGTTGGGTAGAAACAAAAGCCGGTTTAATGTTTTCAAACTGGCTGATGCCCACCATGCCTTGTGTACCCTTTTTGAGCAGCGAGTCGGCTTTGGCAAGCGTGCTTTGGTCGATTACTTTGCTAAGAGTGCTGTCGGCAGGAGCAGTAATCATTGCCATCATAGTCTGTTGAGCATTTGCGATGTCGGATTTCTCTATTTCGCCATAAACGGCATCGCATGAGGTTATGGCATCGTTGAAGCCAGGGATGCTGTCGGTCATTTTCACTGTTGCCACATGGCAAGTACCGAATAGGTAACTGGGTTTAGAAAGTCCGTTGCCCGACACTTTCCACAGCAGTTGGGCGTTAGCAGTGAATGTGAATAATGCAAACAAAGTTGCAATAAGTGATAATCGTTTCATGTTTATATTTCGTTTTTTGTTAATTAGACGTTTTGGTTATTAGACGCCGAGCGATGCTATAAAATTACACATAAATTGCAATAATGGAGTGTGAATTTTAAAATTTCACGCCCCATACAGTTAAGCAGATAGTTTTCTGTGATTAAAACCCATTATTTGTATAACATGATTTTAGCAATATCGGTGTCAAATGATTTATCCCGGTAACATTTGACAAACACTAAAGAGGTATTTATTTCAGATAAAATAATCAGAATAGGTAAATGTAAAACAATGTTAAATGTTAAAATTATTGGTTAGATGGTTGGGTGTAACGAGAGTTTGTCCTGTCTATAAAATGTTAAAACAGATAATAAAGAGATTTGTTATAAGTGTTTAATGCCGATGGGGAATGATTTTTCCTAAGGTCGAAAAGATGGTTTAGGTTTATTTGAAAAAGAAAGTGAATTGAAAAGTTAACCATTTTTTTGTTAAGTTTATGAAGCGTAAAACTGTGTCTATCGCAGTGCTGGCTATTTCCCTTGTTTTAATGCAGCACGTGTCGGCGCAATGGGGTGTCGACTCGAGCGACACCAATTTCAGGCCGTCGAGCAATGTTTCGTTCAGCGAAACCGCATTGCCCATTGTCTTCCTGAATGTTGATGGACAGACCATACAGAAAGAGGAAAAAATATTAGCTAAGATGACCATCATCGACAACGGCGACGGACACAATTATCGTGACACCATAGCACACCCTTCTCAAACAAAAAATTATCAAGGATACATAGCACTGAAGTATCGCGGCAACTCGTCGTTCTACAATTCGAGCAAGAAGCCTTTTTCGGTACGACCGCTCACAGCAGCCGATGTAGATGCCAAAAAGGCAAAGGTGGTGATGCTTGACATGGGCAAGAAAGGCGACAACGATTGGTGCCTGCTTGCACCGTGGGAGGACCGCAGCTATGTGCGCGACCTGCTCAGTTTTGAACTGGCAAGGCCCTATATGAGCTATGTGCCGCAGGGGCGCTACTGCGAGGTGATTGTCGATGGATGGTATTATGGCGTTTACATTCTTGCCGAGCGTCCCACCAAGGGCAAGGACCGCCTGAACCTCGACGACCCCGGCAGTTGGAACGACGACCTCAGCGGCGATTATCATGTGCAGGTCGACCGCACCGACGAGCCGCATTACTATCAAAGCAAATATCATCCGCTCGACGGCAATGGCAACGAAATCACCAATCGCTACATCACTTTCCAATACAAGGATTTTGAGTACGACGACTTTATGGATGCCGATTTTTTGGCAAAATATCCTCACGCCATCGACTCGCTTCACTATTATATCGACAGCATGGAAGATGCGTTGAAAAGTGAAAAATATGCCGACGAGAAGCAAGGCTATGCGGCTCACCTCGATCCGCTGTCGTTTATCGACTATCAGCTGAGCACCGAGTTTTGCAACAACATTGATGGCTATAGGTTGAGCACCAACCTGTATAAATATAGCAATGAGCATGCCGCTTCGGCTGGACTCGACAATCGCTGGCAGATGACGCTGTGGGATTTCAATATCGCTTACGGCAATGCCAGCTACTATCAGCCAAACTCCGATATCTGGCGTTATCAAACCAACGACATCATGGACAGCGACGAGCAGCTTGTGCCGTTCTGGTGGGAACGCCTGATGAGCGATGGCGCTTATGTAGAAACGCTAAAGCAGCGTTGGGCTGAATATCGCGAGGGCGCCTACACGCAGCAAAACATCGAGGAGAAAATCGATTCGATGGTGGCAGTGCTGAAAGATGCCGGAGCAATCTCGCGCGACAATCAGGCGTGGGGCTATCAGTTCAGCAACATCGACTATCAAGTGTCGAGCCTCAAGCAGTTCATTGAACGTCGCATGGCGTTTATCGACAAAGGACTCGGCTATGAGCAGTCATCGGGTGGCGGCAGCAGCGACGCTGAAGTCACGGTGCCTGTGGTTGTGATTGGCGGATGGAATCAAGACGTGGTTTGCGAGGACCAGGCGAACGTGTCGGGCACCACCACACAAAGCACGCTCAGCCAATATCAAGGACTCGACAAGGCGGGATTTGGCTTCTACACCAGCGACGTGCGTGCCGAAGGTGCGTTGTGCAGCAGCGCCGGTACGTTCCGAAGCAGCTCGGCAAACTATTGCATACCTGTGGCTACAAACAACGCTTTGTTGCTGAAAGATGTGGAAGGCGGCCTCAGCCAAGGCACATTGACGCTTGCCGCCGGAGTGAGAACGAGCAAGTTCTATGTTATTGGCACGTGTGGCGACGGCGATTCGCAACTGAGTGTCACGCTGAATTATGCCGACGGCAGCACCAGCAACGCCACATTGATGAGCTTGAGCGACTGGAGCACGCAGGACGGTGCCGTGAGCGGATTGGGCAGAATAGCCACCAAGGACGGAACATGGAGCGGCGCGGCAGGCACATTGTCGAGTTCGTGCAAATTCAACCTGTTTGAAACAGCCATTCTTGCCGACCCGCAGAAAGAAGTGGCAAGCGTGACTGTGGTGCGTGTGGGAAGCAATTGCCCGTCGGTACTGGGCTTGTCGATGATGTTTGACGATAGTGCAGTCGACCGCGTTCCGTCGGCTGCGAGCCGCTACATAGTGGCTGTGTATAATCTCGAGGGCATCAACATTCCGTTTCTGCAGCCTGGCGTGAACATTGTGCGCTACAGCGACGGAAGCGTTGAGAAAGTTTTGATAGAAGAATAATCAAAATGTTTTTCAAAATTTAGTCTAACAATTTTTTTATTATTAACCAAAAAATACAAAGTTTTATGAGAAGAGTTTTTACTGCAATTTGTTGTATTGCACTTGGTGCGATGGCTGTTAACGCCGAAGTTATTTCAACACCGGCAAAAATCAAGAGTGGCTACAATCAAGACGTGATTTGTGAGAACCAAGAAAATGTGCTCACAAACACCACTCAAATCGACGTTAAGGAAGCTCAAGGCATTGACGGCAGTGGCGCTGTTTATTACACAACAGGCGTGCAAGAAGAAGGCGCATTGTGTGGTGCCGATGGCATTTTCTATTCGAAGTTGCATACTGTGAAGTATCAAATTAACCCAGCCGGACTCAATGGTTTGGTGCTGAAGGCTGGCAAATTTGAGGGCGGCTTGGCCGACGGAACACTGGAATTTGAAAATACAATGAGCGGTAAGTCGCTTTATGTGGTTGCAACCAGCGCCGATGGCGACACTCAATTGAACGTGGTGGTTAACTACACCGACAACACTAATACTGAGCAGACAATCACTGTTCGCAACTGGGACACAACAAGCTATGCAGGAGAAGCTGCTGTTACTGGTTTGGGACGTTTGTACTCAAAGGATTTCTGGGCTGGTGTGGCTGGCGATATTCAAGGCGGATATAATTTCATGTTGTTTGAATCGGCCATCAACATCGACCCTGATAAGCAAGTTAAGAGCGTTACAGTTGAAAAAACTAATTCAGGCACATGCTGCTGTGTGTTCGCTGTTTCGATTAATAACGAAACCGTTGAGAACTCGGGCATCAACGACATTGTTGTAGCCGATGCTACTCCAGTTGAATACTACAACATCAATGGTCAGAAACTTGCTGAACCAGCGCAAGGCGTTAACATCGTTCGCTATAGCAACGGCAAGGTGAGCAAAATGATTGTTCGATAACTGTTTGAATACTGAATAAATTTGGGTGCTGGTGCTTCGTTGCTTTCGGGCTTGGGGCACCAGTGCTCAATGTCATAGAAACTTGTTTTGAATTTCGTGGATTCAAAACAAGTTTTTAATTTTGCAAAACAGAAAATCAACATCAAGAAATGAAACAGCAAAACACCACAATATCAATATGCAAGGGCATTGCCATCATCCTTATGGTGATGGGGCACACTGAGGGCCCAGGGCTGCTTATGAACTTCATTTACTTGTTCCACATGCCCATATTTTTTGTCACTGCCGGATATTTTTTCAGCCGAAAGTATCTCAGCGATTCGTGGACATACGTTGAGAAGCGATTCGCTGGGCTGTATGTGCCCATGGTCAAATGGTCGCTATTGTTTTTGCTGTTTCACAATTTGTTTTTTGAAATTGGACTGCTCAACGAGCAATTCGGCAACTGGGAAAATGGCGTGACTCACCCTTACACGGTTCGTCAAATGTATCAGCGTGCTGTGAATATAGTGTTCTCGATGGCGGGTTACGACGAGTTTCTGCTCGGTGCGTTTTGGTTTTTCAGGGCATTGTTGGTGTCGAGCATACTGTTCATGGCATTATATCGCTTGCTTGACGGACGCCACAAGTGGCTGCAAGGCAACGGGGCTGTGGTGGCAATCATATTGGCTGCGGTGGTGTTTGCGTTGTTCCGCATTGGCAACGGGTTGAAGATTCTCACCATTATTCAGGGTGGTATTCGCGAGAATTGGGGCGTGATATTCTTTGGCATTGGCGTGCTTTTTCGCTCTTACGAGAATCGTATCAAGCAGCATTGGGCGTTGGCGTTGACTTTCTTACTGCTGCTTATTGGCGGTGCCCATTTGCATTTGGCTGGAATGAATCTAAAGCCAAAGATGCTCGATGTGCTTACGCTGCCCATCACCGGAACAATCGGGTTTTTGATGGTGCATTATGTTTCGGGCGTGATTGACCGCCATCCCGGTTGGGCGCGTTCGTTTCTGGTGTATGCCGGCAACATGACGGTTTACATCTATGTGTTCCATATCATCTCGTTTAAAGCAGTTAGTGCCATCAAGATAATGTGGTATGGGCTTGATTGGGGACAGATTGGCTGTCACATGGTGATACACGAGTATCACGACGATATGTTTTGGGTGTTTTACACCATTGCAGGTGTTGGACTGCCGCTATTGTGGATGGCAGGCTATAATGCAATAAAGAGTCGCATAGCCCGACGTAGAGAGTGTGCGTGAGGGTTTGAATGTCGGCGAGTGCAAATAATTAACCTTAAAAATTCTGAAATTCGCTGATAGAGCAAAAAAACAAGTGAAAAAGTTGTTGAGATATAGGAAATTATGCGTAACTTTGCACCCATATTTGCGGGAACGAATCCGTGAATTGTAATTAACTAATTTATTAACTAATTTAAATGAGCGAAGAATTAAAAAATTCTCCAATTGAAGATTTCGATTGGGAAGCCTTTGAAAGAGGCGAAACTCAAGGAGAGAAATCTCGCGAAGAGTTGGAAAAAACCTACGACGAAAGCCTTAACACAATTAAGGACAAAGAAGTAACTGAAGGTACCGTTATCGCAGTAAACAAGCGCGAGGTAGTGGTTAACATCGGCTACAAGTCAGATGGTATCATTCCATTAAACGAATTCCGCTACAATCCTGACCTCAAGCCCGGCGATGTTGTTGAGGTGTTTATTGAGAATCAGGAAGACAAGAAGGGTCAACTTATCCTTTCGCACCGCAAGGCTCGCGTTGCTAAGAGCTGGGATCGTGTAAACGAAGCGCTTGAAAAAGACGAAGTAATCAAGGGTTACATCAAGTGCCGCACTAAGGGTGGTATGATTGTTGACGTATTCGGCATCGAAGCATTCTTGCCAGGTAGCCAAATCGACGTTAAGCCAATCCGCGACTATGATGTATTCGTCGGCAAAACTATGGAATTCAAGGTTGTTAAGATTAACCAAGAATTCAAGAATGTTGTTGTATCGCACAAGGCACTCATCGAGGCTGAACTCGAACAACAAAAGAAGGAAATCATTGCTAAACTCGAAAAAGGTCAAGTGCTTGAAGGTGTTGTTAAGAACATCACATCTTACGGCGTATTCATCGACCTTGGTGGCGTAGATGGTCTTATCCACATTACCGACCTCTCTTGGGGCCGTGTAAACCACCCAGAGGAAATTGTTACGCTTGACCAAAAACTCAATGTGGTTATCCTCGACTTCGACGACGAAAAACGTCGCATCGCTTTGGGCTTGAAGCAACTTCAACCACATCCATGGGATGCCCTCGATGCTAACCTCAAGGTTGGTGACAAGGTTAAGGGTAAGGTTGTTGTTATGGCCGACTATGGTGCATTTGTTGAAATTGCTCCTGGTGTTGAAGGTCTTATCCACGTTAGCGAAATGTCGTGGTCGCAACACTTGCGTTCGGCTCAAGACTTCTTGAAGAAGGGCGACGAGGTTGAAGCAGTTATCTTGACTCTCGACCGTGAAGAGCGTAAGATGTCGCTTGGCATCAAGCAACTCAAGGCTGACCCATGGGAAAATATCGAAGAAAAGTATCCTGTTGGAAGCAAGCACACTGCTAAGGTTCGCAACTTCACCAACTTTGGTGTGTTTGTTGAACTTGAAGAAGGTGTTGACGGCTTGATTCACATCAGCGACCTTTCGTGGACAAAGAAGATTAAACACCCATCTGAATTTACTCAAATCGGTGCAGACATCGATGTTCAAGTTCTCGAAATCGATAAGGACAACCGTCGCTTGAGCCTCGGCCACAAGCAACTTGAAGAAAATCCTTGGGATGTATTTGAAACAGTGTTCACTGTTGGCAGCATCCACGAAGGCACTATCATCGAACTCCTCGACAAGGGTGCAGTTGTTGCACTTCCTTACGGTGTTGAAGGTTTTGCTACTCCAAAGCACCTCGTTAAAGAAGACGGCACTACTGCTAAGCAAGACGAGAAACTCGACTTCAAGGTTATCGAATTCAACAAGGATGCTAAGCGTATCATCCTTTCTCACAGCCGCATCTTTGAAGATGCTGCTAAGGCTGAACAACGCAAGGCTAAGAAAGCTGCTGCTAAGTCGGCTGCTGCTGAAGAAGCACCTGCTACTCCAGTTATCGAAAAGACTACACTTGGCGATATCCAAGAGTTGGCTGCCCTCAAAGAAAAGCTTTCGAAGAAGTAATTCGTGCACAACATTTGAAAATTTGTTGATAATAGGCAAGGCGTCGGAATTTGTTCCGGCGCCTTGTTTTGCTAATGCCGGAACGCTCAGGTTCCACATTTGGCAATGTTGCAACTTTGTGGTAACTTTGTTGTCGCAAATGAAATGATAATAGACGATGGTTATGGAAATATTGTCGCAGATGAATTGGATGGGAATAGTGATTGGCGTATCCACATTTCTTATAATAGGATTGTTCCACCCCATAGTGATTAAGGGCGAATATCATTTTGGCACCCGATGCTGGTGGTGGTTTGCCGTGGCAGGAGTGTTGCTTCTTGTGGGAGCATTGTGGGTGAAGAGTGTGCTGGTGTCGGCATTGCTTGGAGTGACAGCCTTTTCATGTTTTTGGTCGATTCTTGAGATATTTGAGCAGCAGGAGCGCGTTCACAAGGGCTGGTTCCCGCGCAATCCCAAACGCATTTATCCGTGGGACAAAAACGAGAAAAATTGATAATATTTTATTGGAGATGAAATATTTAAGGGCTTAAGCATTTGATTTGTTGAAATTATAAGTTAACTTTGTAGTTAGTTTAGTGCTTGGCTTTTTGTGTCATGCCTTTTAGCATGGCTAAAATGAGTCTTTTTTAAAGGGTGTACACATTATTATATATTGTAATATATTTCATTTGAAACGAATTGTTGTCATATTATTGTTGCTATTTGCCTCGGCGAGTGTTGGTGTTAATGCCCAACAAACACAGTGGCAAGAATCGAAGCATGCTGTTCAATCCGAATCGGATGTGGAGATTGAAGGCAAGGATGGTGTGATAGTAATACGGACAAGTCGACGAATACAGGTTAGGGTTTTCACCATTCTCGGGCAACTGGTAAGTCAGGCCACCTTAACTCCGGGCGAAAGTGTGCTGAAAGTGAATTCGCGCGGCATCTACATTGTTAAGGTTGAAAACCGCACCATTAAGGTCGCTTTGTGACAAGCGGTTTCGTTGCCGAAAATTCCGATTTTGTTCTTTTACACTAACTTGCGTTGATGATTCAATGTGTGACGTGTTTGTGCGATTGTAATAATAGAGTTGTTTGTCGTTTCAAATTATTATGAAAATGATGATAATGCTACCAAATTTTTGTAATTTTGTGGTCAATAATTTAAATAAGGTAAAAACAAAATAAAAATACAACAGAAAATGGAAACAAATTTCGATTGGTCGAATCTCTCGTTCGGCTATGTTAAAACGCACTATAATGTGCGTTGCACTTTCAAAGATGGCAAATGGGGGGAAATTGAAGTCACCGATTCGGAGCGTGTCGACTTGCACATGGCAGCCACATGCTTGCATTATGGACAAGAAATATTTGAAGGTCTGAAGGCATTCCGCGGCAAGGATGGCAAGATTCGCATTTTCCGTCTTGAAGAAAACGCCAAGCGCATTCAGCGCAGTGCCAATGGCGTTTTGATGGAACCTCTGCCTGTTGAAAAATTCCGCGAAATGGTGGAGAAGGTTGTACGTCTGAACGAAGATTTCATTCCGCCGTATGGCAGCGGCAGTTCATTGTATATTCGTCCGCTTGAATTGGGCACATCGGCACAAGTTGGTGTTAAGCCGGCAACAGAATATTTGTTTTTGATATTTGTCACACCGGTTGGTCCGTATTTCAAGGAAGGCTTCAAGCCTACAAAGGTGGCAATCTATCGCCAGTTCGACCGTGCTGCTCCTTGTGGCACTGGACGTTGGAAAGTTGGAGGTAACTATGCTGCCAGCCTCACTGCAGGCGCTTTGGCTAAAGAAGGCGGCTATTCGGCTGTGCTCTATCTCGACCCTAAGGAGAAGAAATATATCGACGAATGTGGTCCGGCAAACTTCTTTGCTGTGAAGGGCAACACCTACATTACTCCAAAGAGCGGTTCAATTCTTCCTTCAATCACCAATATGAGTTTGCAACAAATTGCTTTAGACTTGGGTATGAAGGTTGAATGTCGACCGATTTTGCTTGAGGAACTTGCCGAAATGGACGAGGCTGCTGAATGTGGAACGGCTGCTGTGGCTGCACCAATTTCGCAGGTCGACGACATCGACGAGGGCAAAACGTATGTGATGTCGAAAGACGGCAACCCTGGACCGTGGACCACTAAGTTGTACAATCATCTGCGCGCCATTCAACTTGGCGACGAACCCGACACTCACAACTGGGTGACTGTGCTCGATTGATTTAGTGTAGAACTTACTTTATAGTGAAATAATAAGCGACAGCGTTTATGGCAGATTAATGCTCATGTAAAACGCTGTCGCTTGATTTATGTGTGTCGATTATATTATCACTTGGCATCTTTGATAGCCTTCACCCATATTTTGTAGCCTTCTTCTTTGAGGTGCAAGCCATCGTTGGTTAATTCTTTGCGAAGCACGTTGGTGCCAGGTTCAGCAAACAATGGGAAAAGGTTGATGAATTTCAATCCTTTTTCTTGTGCAAGTGCTGCTAACTTTGCGTTGATTTCGGGAATCTGTTCGGTCTTGCCGTCAAGATTTTTGTAACGCTTGAAACTTTCGTTGATAGGCAGCAGGCTTTGTATCACAAGTTCTGTTTCGGGACTCTCGGCGTGAATACGGTCGATAACCTTGCGCGTTCTGTCGACAATTTCGTCGGACGAAAGGTGATGGCTCACGTCGTTCACGCCACTGAGGAAATAGATTTTTTTAGGTTTCCCGGGGAGTATTTGATGGAGTCGGTTGTAAATGCCCATCACTTCGTCGCCAATAATGCCGCGGTTCACAACGTGTTTCCAACCAAGTCGTTTGCCCCAGTCCTTTCCGCCTTCGGTGAGGCTGTTGCCAAGCATCACAATGTCGTCGCTTGTAATTGCCGGTTCGTTCATGAATTGTAAAAATCGGGTGTAATAGTAAGGATAGTAAGTCTCGGTTGACGCTTTGCGTTCGGTTGTGAACCCGGTAGATGTGTCGATGAGGGCTCCAGCAACCGCGTTAGCCACAAGTGTGCGCAAACGCACGGCAGCACCGCCATCTTCAGGATGTGCGCGATTGGTGAGTAATATCACACTGATGTCGTTAACAGGGTCGATGAGCACGCTTGTGCCTGTGTAGCCAGTGTGCCCGTAGGTCTCAGGTGAGAACATATTGCCGAGATTGCTGGCATAGTCGGAATAGACGTCCCAGCCGAGTGCACGTCCGAGAGGTGCTTCGTCGCGAGGCACTGTGCGCATGGCTTTCACTGCAAGAGGGCTAAGGATGCGAACACCGTTGAGTTCGCCACCGTTTTGCAGGGCTGCGCAAAGAATAGCCAAATCTTCGGCAGTGGTGAAAATGCCGGCATTGCCACTAATTCCGAGGTTCATCTCGCGAGCGAGAGGGTCGTGAACCTGTCCGATGAAGCATGTTTTACGGTCTTTGCCTTGCTTCTCGGTAGGCGCGATATAATAGCCTTTGGTGGTTGATGATTTCGCTTTAGCGTCGTCGGTGGTGATTAACGCATCGTCGGTCACAACCACGTTTTGGTCGTTGACCCAAAGCCCCGATTTCTCGTCGAGGTGACAGGGGAGATAGTCGGTGTGGCGCATGCCGAGTGGCTTGAATATGTTTTCTTGAGCAAACTCGCGCAGTGTTTTGCCGCTTATTGCCTCAATGATTTTTTGCAGTGTGATAAAGTTCAAGCAACTATATTGGAAATCGGTTCCGGGCTTGAAGTCGCGGCGACAAGTGGCAATGTAACGCATAAGCGAGTCGGCATTTGCCGTTTCGCCGAATTGTTTGCGCAGTTCGGCAGGCGCCACATAAGCAGGAATGCCGGAGGTGTGAGTGAGCAGGTGCTCGATGCGAATGGTTTGCCGTTGCTTGCCGTCTTCGCTTTTCCAGTTTTTAAAGCCGGGGATGTATTGGCTCACGGGGTCTTGCAGGCGAATATATCCGCGGTCAATAAGAATCATTGCGCTCACGGCGGTGCTCATTGATTTGCTGCACGATGCCATGTCAAAAATGGTGTTGGTGGTCATCGGCTGTACTTTTGGGAACACGCTTCGGTTGCCGTAGGCTCGCAGATAAGCCATTTTGCCGTTTCTCACCACGGCAAGCACAGCACCGGGAATCTCTTGGCTTTCGATGGCTTCGTTGATAATGCGGTCGGCGTTGAGCATACGTTCAGCGTCGAGCCCGGCTTGTTGAGGTGCAACGCATGGTAGTGGTTGGGCTTGGAGTGCAGGTATTGTGGCTGCAAGCCCCAACAGGATTGCAAATAATTTTTTCATACCTTTAATGAATAGTTTTTTTGTTGCTAATGTTTTTGTGTTATCAAAGATAGAAAAAATTATTGTCACCGCCAATAGGTTGACGGTGCAAAAATAACTGTGACGGATATGAAAGTTTATCGCAGAAACAGATATATGTCGTAGGCGATGTATATCGCAAGGAATATAAAACCTTCGATGCGGTCGAAACGTCGCTTGCCAAAGGTGAATATCACCACATAGCAAAGCAGGGCAGAAAGGATGAGCATGCCAAAATCGGATGGCAAAATGCTTTCGGTGGCGAAAGGATGAATTACGGCAGGAATGCCAAGCACCATCAGAATGTTGAAAATGTTGCTTCCGAGCACGTTACCCAATGCCAGTTGAGCATTTCCGCGTCGGGCTGCAATGATGCAGGTGATGAGTTCGGGCAACGATGTGCCGAGGGCAACTATTGTGATTGAAATCACGGTTTCGCTCATCCCCCAGTTGCGCGCAATCACCTGTGCCGAGTCGAGGAATAGCGTGCCACCGCCAAGCAGTGCAGCAAGTGCGGCAAGCGCAATAACAATAAGCACAAGAGTGTTTAATTTCTCGTATTTGCTTGGTTCGTCAGCCTGTTCAGGTTGTTTGTTGGTTCGACTTTTTGTAATCACATATATCATGTAGCCGGCAAAGATGGCAAGAAGTATTGCTCCGTCGAGCAGTGATAGCCCTTTGGAATCGCCTGTTAAAGCAAGTGCTGCAATCAGAATGGAGGCTGCAATGGCAAAAGGAATGTCGCGAAGAGTTTGTTCACGTTCGATTGCAAACGGAAGTATTGCAGCCGTGGCACCCAAGATGAGCAGGGTGTTGCAAATGTTCGACCCAATCACGTTGCCAAGTGCTATGTCGCCGTGCCCGGTGATAGCCGATGAAAGACTGATAAACAGTTCGGGCGACGAAGTGCCCATGCCAATGATTGTAAAACCGATAACGAAATTGCTCAGTCGGGCTTTTTTTGCGATTGCCACTGTGGAATCGACCAGTACGTTGGCACCTGCGAGAAGTAAGGTCAGCCCGATAATGAGTATGATATAGTCCATTTATATATGATGTGTTATAATTATTCCAGAACAATGTTTGCAACCATAGAGCAAGCCGGAGCAGAATTGCCAAATCGCATTTGGGCATTATGCCGGGGCGTAACCTGTTTTTGCAGTTATACAATGCAAAGATACATCATTTTTGTTGCATAGGAAACTAATCGATGCTTACAACGGTGATGACGTTATTGTTCACCTTGAATTTCACTTCGCGATTGGCAAACAACATCCCATAAACCCGTTCGGGGTCGTGTTGATACCGGGGGCGAGGATCGCAAGCCAGTGTGCCTTGCAGTGCAGCGAGGGTTTCGGGGTCGAGGTTGCTGGCAAGATGCTCGGGAATGTCGACGGTTAACGGTTGCATTGTCGCGGTATTGGAATCGGTAAATCCGCCGGTGGCATCGGGATGGCTGTCGGTGTAAGCCAAATATGGCTTTATGTCGATGATAGGCGTTCCGTCCATAAGGTCGGCCCCAGCCACAATTATTGCCGGCGCATCGGGCGAGGTGTAGTCAACGCCGATTAGTTTCACCGACGACAGCCCAATGGCGTTTGGGCGAAATGGCGACCGTGTGGCAAAAACGCCCATTCGCGTATTGCCTCCGAGCCGAGGCGGCCTTACGGTAGGGCTCCAATCTTGGCGTATGGCTTCGGAAAATTGCCAAATCAGCCAAAGGTGAGAGAACCCTTCAATGCCCCTCAATGCCTCAGGAACGCGATATTCAGGCTCGAATACAATTCTTCCACGCAAGGCGTCGATTAGTCCGCTTTGGCGCGGAACACCGAATTTTGTGTTAAATTCGGTGTGGATGTGAGCAATTATTTTCACATCGTATGTATTGTTTTTGTGTGCCATAATGAGGTGCAATGCTGTTAAATATTATTAAACGATATGATATTTATTGGTTTTGCCTTTGTGGAAAAGGCATAATCTGCTTATCTTTGCAGTGTGTTTTTCATGGTATTAGATTTAAGGTTAACAAGATTGGTTGTCGTGAGACAATCAATTTTTTTTTGTATATAGGTGAAATTAAATTTGTTTTGTGGCTATAAGAGGGGTAGTTATTCGGTTTCTTTTGGGTTGTCTTTCTTCACCAATAGTGCGCTTGCTTCATAAAGGAGATATAAGGGCAAGAACACTGCCACCATCGAAAACGGGTCGCTTGGAGTGATTATTGCTGCCAGTATGAGCAGCGCGCATATTGCGTGCCGTCTGAAGCGATAGAAGAAACTGCGGCGAATCAATCCGAGTTTCGAGAGGGTGAGCGAAAGCAACGGCAATTCAAACACAATTCCCATTGTAAAGATTAGTGAAAGAAATGTGTCGACATAACTGTCGAGTGATATTTGGTTAGGCACTAATTCGCTCACGTGATAATCGGCAAAAAACCGTAGCGAGAATGGAAACACAATGAAGTAGCCTACGGCAATTCCGATGAAAAACAGGATATTGCCAATCGCAAAGACGGTGCGAGCGCCGCGTTTCTCGTTCTCATAAAGCGCAGGGCTCACAAATTGCCACAGGAGATAAACCACAATCGGGAACGACAGCACCAGCGCAAGCCAAAACGATGTGGACATGTGAATGTAGAATTGTGATGCCAGTTGAATGTTTATGAGGTTGACATGAAAATCGGTTGACGAAAGGCTGCCCAATCCGGGTAGAAATTCCGCAATTCGGTTGAGCCATCGATATAAAACGAAGTTTCCGTCGCAAGGGGCAAGAATCACGTTGTCGAACAACTTGGGCATGAATATAAACAGAATTATCGCCACACTGGCGAGTGTGCCGATAACTTTAAACAGGGTCATGCGCAATGCTTCCACATGGTCCCAAAACGACATATCATCCAAATTTGGCTTATGGTCAGTTCCCAATTTCCGCTAAACGAATGTTTGTTGTTGGTGGTATATCAATTATTTATTGTCGGTGGCGGATTCTTCACTCTTGTCGTTTTTGGAAACCGGGCGTTCAATTTCGCTCTTAATGTCGTCCATTCCTTCTTTGAATGAGCGAACACCTTTGCCCAGTCCTCGCATAAGTTCCGGAATCTTTTTGCCGCCAAAAAGTAAAAGAATCACGAAAACGATAATTACGATTTCGGTTGTGCCAATATAAAGAAATATATTATTAATCATAATACCCTTTAATTTGTTGAAAAACGATTTATAACTTAATGCAAAGATAAAGATTTTTGCGATAAATCCGATAAAACACATTAAAAATAGTTATCTTTGCAACCTAAAATAATTAGAAGACAACAGAATAAATCTATTTTTTAAGTAAAGAAGAATGAAAGCATTTGTATTTCCTGGTCAAGGCGCTCAGTTCGTAGGAATGGGTAAGGACCTTTACGAGAATAACGCCGAAGCTCGCGAAATGTTTGAAAAAGCGAACGAAATTTTAGGTTTTAGAATCACCGATTTGATGTTTGAAGGCACTCCAGAAGACCTTAAGCAAACAAAGGTTACACAACCAGCAGTGTTTTTGCACTCGGTGATATTGGCAAAAACTCTTGGCGAAGAATTTAATCCTGATATGGTTGCCGGTCACTCTCTTGGTGAATTCTCAGCACTTGTTGCTGCCGGAGCAATGTCGTTTGAAGACGGTTTGAAACTTGTGTCGAAGCGTGCAATGGCTATGCAGAAGGCTTGCGAGGCTGCTCCTTCAACTATGGCTGCAATCATTGGTTTGCCCGATGACAAGATTGAGGAGATTTGCGCTGAAATCAACAAGGCTGACAATGTTGTTGTTCCTGCCAACTATAACAACCCTGGTCAATTAGTTATCTCCGGAAACATCGATGCTGTGAATGCTGCATGCGAAAAACTTAAAGAAGCCGGTGCAAAACGTGCTTTGGTGTTGCCAGTGGGTGGTGCATTCCACTCTCCATTGATGCAACCTGCTAAAGATGAACTTCAAGCAGCCATCGAAGCCACCGAGTTCAGCACTCCTAAGTGCCCAGTTTATCAAAATGTTGATGCTAAGGCTCACACTTGTCCTGCTGAAATTAAAGCAAATTTGATTGCTCAACTCACAGCCCCTGTTAAGTGGACTTATGAAGTGCAAAACATGATTGCCGACGGCGCAACCGAATTTACTGAATGTGGTCCTGGTAAGGCTTTGCAAGGTATGATTTCAAAAATCAGCCGCGAGGTTGCCGTTTTAGGTCGTCAATAAAGAACCGATTTTTTCAAAACCGTTTGATTTCGGAAAAGTTTTAATCGATATTTTTCAAAAAAACGCAGGCTCGTTGATGCGAGTTTGCGTTTTTTGCATAGAAAAACATTCGTTTCTGTGATGTTAGGTTGATATGAATCTAAAGTTTAACACAAATTAACCATTGGGCGTGTTATTTTTGTGTACGTCAATGCGTCTAATAGTCGCAAATGAGTTGAAAAATATGCAATTTATTTAAGATTCATGCTGCCAAATAGAAATTATTAATTAAATAACTTACAATATAAAATTGTTTTGAAGTAATGAGAGTATTAAAGAAAGCAATGCTCATTGTGTTGGTTGCAATGGGTGTTTTTCAAAGTAATGCGAATGCACAAGACATGCCAGCCATACCGGTTGACACAGCCGTGCGTGTGGGAAAACTGCCTAATGGATTGACTTATTACATACGTCATAACGAATATCCTAAAGGACAAGCCGAGTTTTATATTGCCCAAAAGGTTGGCTCGGTGGTAGAGGAAGATAACCAGCGAGGATTGGCACACTTTCTGGAGCACATGTGCTTCAACGGCACAAAGACGTTTAAGGGCAACGATATGCTCAAGTGGTGTGAATCGGTTGGTATTAAGTTTGGCGCAAACATCAATGCAGCAACAGGTGTCGACCAAACTGTTTACAACATTTCAAAAGTGCCAACTGCTCGCATCGGTGTGCAAGACACTTGTTTAATTATCCTTCGCGATTGGGCAGACGGATTGTTGCTCGATGGCGAGGAAATCGATTCGGAACGTAAAGTGATTCACGAAGAATGGCGCATGCGCATGGTGGGTCAGATGCGTATAATCGAAAACTTGTTGCCTACAATCTATCCAGACAACCGTTATGGCGTTCGTTTGCCAATAGGCACAATGGAAGTGGTTGACAACTTCCCATATCAGGCACTTCGTGACTATTACGAAACTTGGTATCGCCCCGATTTGCAAGGTATTATGGTTGTTGGCGACATTGACGTCGACAGAATAGAAGCAAAAATCAAGGAACTCTTCTCGGGCATAAAGATGCCAGAAAACGCAAAGAAGCGTGAGTATTTCGAGGTAGCCGACCACAAAGGCACAATATATGCCATTGGCTCGGATAAGGAACAACCCACATCAATAATGCAAGTGATGTATAAGTATCCGACGTTCCCCGACTCGTTAAAGACCAACATACAATATCTCGGTTATAAATATGTGTTTGATGTTGCATCGAAGATGATGAATGCCCGTCTTGGCGAAATCTCAAAAAAGGCAGATGCGAAGTTTGCTTATGCAGGTATGAACTGCGGCAATTTCTTTGTGGCTAAGACAAAGAATGCTCTTACGTTCATTGCTCTTGCCAAGGAAAATGACGTTGAAGGTGCATATCGCGCAATCAACACAGAGATTGCTCGCGTTAAGAAATTTGGCTTCCTCGATAGTGAGTATTTGCGTGCCCGCGACGAATATCTGTCGGAACTTGAAAATGCTTACAACAACCGCAAACAGCAAAATTCGGGTAATTTAGTTGAGGAATATGTTGACAATTTCTTGGGCAATGAACCTATTCCAGGCATTGAATATGAATACAATGTGATGGGCATGGTGGCAAAGAGCGTGCCAGTGGCTGCAATCAATCAAGTTATGCAACAACTCGTTGGCGACGACAATCGCGTAGTGGTGATGATGTTGCCTGAAAGCGAAGGTGTAATCATCCCAACTATGGAAGATTTGCAAAAGATTGATGGTGAAGTGTCTGCAAGCAATGTGGAAGCATTTGTCGACAATGTGAAGACCGACCCTCTTATCACAGAACTTCCTGCAAAGGGTAAGATTGTGAAAGAAACCACAAATGCCCGTTTCGGTGCTAAAGAATGGACTTTGAGCAATGGCATCAAGGTTATTGCAAAGAAAACCGACTTTAAGGATGATGAAATTGTGCTGAGTGCTGTGGCTAAAGGCGGCACATCAAACGTCCCAGAATCGGAAGCAGACAACTTGTCGGTTCTTGGCTTGGCAATGTCGCAACGTGGATTGGGTTCGTTTAATGCCAATGACCTTGAAAAATATCTTGCCGGCAAGCAGGTTGTTTTGCGCTGCAACACCGATTACTATCGTCGTACAATCAGTGGCAAGTCAACTCCAAAGGATTTGAAAACCATGATGGAAATGCTGTATATGACATTTATTGATATGCGTTTCGATGCTAACGAGTTCGCTGCATTGCAAAATCAATATGTGAGCATATTGCAAAATCAGGTGAACACTCCGGAATTTGTATTCCAGACCCGTATGGCTAAGGCTCTCTATAAATCGGCTAACGAACAAATGATAACCGTTGAAGGCATCAAATCGGCTAACCGCGAAAAAATCGAGGCTATGGCAAGAGAACAATACGGCAACGCTGCTGAGTTCACCTTCATCTTCAGTGGTAACTTCGACGAAGCCGCTTTGAAGGAGTATTGCGAGCAATATATTGCCACATTGCCTGTTGATGCCAAGAAGGTGATTAAAGACGTGAAGTATGCTAATTTGGGTATCAATAAGGGTACTGCAACACAAACTTCAACCTACAAGATGCAGACACCACAAACCTACGGCACATTCATTGTTTCGGCAAATCTGCCTTACGATTCGAAGAACTGTAAATTGGCTTCTGTTGTAGCACAGATTCTCACAGCCCGTTTCATCGAGCAAATTCGTGAAAAGGAGGGTGCTACTTACAGCGTTCACACTGTGGGCAGCATGTCGACTTTCGCCGACTACAATGTTCAGTACAACACCTCATTGCCTATGAAGCCTGAGAAGAAGGACCGTGTGGTGGAAATCGTAAAGACTGCCTTTGACGACCTAAAGACCAATTGCACCGAGGTAGAACTTGCCAAAGTGAAAGAATATATGGTGAAGTCGTACAACGAAGGATTGAAGCAAAATGGTTTTTGGGTTAATGCTATTGGCGTATATGAATTGAAGGGTGTCGACAACCTTGAAAACTCAGTTGACATCATCAATGGCATCACCTCTGCCGACGTTCAAAACTTCGTGAAAGAAGTTATGGCTCAAGGCAACTTCCAGATTTATTTGATGGACCCTGAAAATTAAAAATACACAATTTAATTAATATAGTGGCGAGGCGTCAACACCAAGATAGGTGTGTGGCGCCTCTTTTTTTGATGGCTCTTTGGCGGCATGTGGGTCAAATGTGTGTTACTATCAAAAAAAAGTGTAAATTTGCACACTGTTTTATGAGGAACTATTTAAAGGAACAGAAAACATTATGCTACAAATTAAAGACACGCTTGTGAGCCTCGACCTTGTGGAACGGTTTTTCTTATGTGATTTGAACACTTGCCACGGTGAGTGCTGCATTGAAGGCGATGCAGGTGCCCCAATCAGCGATGAAGAGGCTAACATAATTGAACGACTGTTGCCCGAGATTTGGGATGATTTGTTGCCTCGAGCCCGCAAAGAGATTGAAGAAAATGGAGTAAGTTACATTGATGAGGAGGGCGACCGTGTAACTCAGATAATTGACGGCAAAAACTGTGTGTTTACTTGCTACGGCGAAGACGGAATGTGCTATTGTGCCATAGAAAAGGCTTATCGCGAAGGTCGCATCGACTTTTATAAACCCATTTCGTGCCACCTCTATCCAGTGAGATTAAAGCAGTATCCCACGTTCACTGCTGTGAACTATCACCGTTGGAAGATTTGCAAGTGTGCCGAAGTGCTTGGGCGTAAAGAGGGCGTAAGGGCATATCAATTTCTGAAAGAACCGCTCATTCGACGTTTTGGGAAAGAATGGTACGATGAGTTGTGCCTCACCTGTGAGATGTATCTAAAGGAGTATGGCTCGGATGATTGATGCAAGCCGGGCAAAAAATAGGCTTTGAAAACTTACCCAGTTTCCAAAGCCTTAAGAAATCAATGTTTTAAAAAAAGGTTTTTAGGCTATATTTATTCAAGTTCGGCTTTCGCTTTGGTTGCAACAAAATGTCGCCGTTGACGAATTGTTGTCGCAACCTAAAGTTTGCACAATTTCTTTATTTTTAGGACAGTTAGTTCGTGTAAAAAAATCGTTTCTTTTAGTTCTGTTTTGATGCCCAGTCGCGCAAAAGAGCGTTGGCTTTGAAAAGCACGCCTGCTTCGCCGCGGAAAGTGCCAGAACCCATAGGTTCACCTGCAGGAGTGTACCACTCGAAGAAGCCTTTGTTGTCGACCACGCGCTGCAGCATTGGTTGCAATTCGTTGTAGGCTTGAGCAATCATATCGTATTTCACCAAGGCGTGAATCATTCGAGCGCCAAACCAAGTCCAGTCGCCACCGTTCTGATAACCGTAAGGATACATTCCAACATTTTGGAAATAACCTGCCGGATAGGTTGGATACATGGTCAGACCGATGGTTTGAGCGTGCGCCTTAGCCATATTTTGCAACATTCGTTCATTGGCGTTTGCCACTTCGTCGCGAGTGAGAATATCGGCAAGAATAGCCACTGCCGTACCGCCATGATAGTAGATTTTGTTTTCGTCGAAATCGGCAGGGAATGGCGATTTGTCGAGGTAGATGTGCGGGATGAATTTTTGGTTGCTTGAGTCCCACAAATGGCGGCGAATGTTTTGCTTGAGTTGGCTGTGTTTCTCGCTCCAGAATTTCGCCTTTTCAGAATCTGTGGTGAGTTCAATGAAATCGTTAAGAGCCAACATCAGCATTGCGTTGTCGTAGATGTCGATAGTGAGGTGGCTGTTTTTGTCGATTTCCACGCCCCATGGATGTTCGGGCTGCACATCGCCCCAGTCGGCAGTTGTGGCACCGATAATCATGCCAAACTCGTCGTTGTATTTCTCGTTGTAGAGATATTGCAGTGCCCATTCCATGCGGTCGATAACCTTTATGCCGTTTATTTCGGTGTTGAGGTAGTCGTTGTTGCCACTCTTTTTCACATAACTATATATGGCTTGGATGAGCGAGGTTTCTTGGTCGGTTTCAACAGTGTTTTTATGGGCAGCATATTGCGGCATGGTTTTGCTGTAACGGTAGATGTATCCGATGCCGCTAACGTCGGCTTTTTCAACAGGAATGAAGCCGTCGACAATGTCGCCGGTGTTGCCTTGAAAATGCCAGAACACGTTGAGGTTGTGGCGGATGGCAGAATCGGGAAGTTCTTCCATCGATAGTTCGATGAAGGTGTTGTAGTCGCGAATCCACACTTCGCCGTAGCCGTCGCCTGCATTAAAACCTTGTCTAACCACTTGGCGAGCCATTGAGTCGACACTATCCATCAACGCATTGTTGTTGATTTCGTTGGCGTAGTTGATTGTTTCAGCGGTGCGGGAGCAACTCCATGAAACCAATGTGAGTGCTGCAATAGCAACGAATTTTATGGGCTTTAGTATCATAAGTGAAACTATTGTCATTTAAGATTTATGAATAATGGTTTTAATTACAACGCAAAAGTAGTATAATGGGTATTGTGATAAAATACACTTTTTAATTAATAGGTTGCATTTTCTTACGATTCGGGCAATCGCAGGAATATGATAGTAAGATAATGCAGTAGAATAATAAAATATGTAAAGTAAACTGACATTTGAATGCTGTAATTTTGTTGCAGAGAAAACTTAACTAAGTAACACTTCCTATGCATAAACCACATTATATAAAAATAATTATCATTATTTTATTGGGCATTTGCGGCATGAATGTGTCGGCAAATGGCAATAAGGATTTGGCAGGACAAATCCTTTCGGATGTGTCGCTCGATGAAGTGCAGGAAATGGCAAAGGGCGTGATTTCGCAGGGATTGAATGCCGGAAGCGGATATTCGCAAATATGGGCGAGAGATATGAACACGTTTGTTGAAACCGCGCTTGCGCAGGGCGGCGAAAATGACATTCGCGAAGCAATATTGCTGTTTTTTCGCCTTCAGCAGCCTAATGGCGAGATGATTGACGGTTATGTGCTTAAACCTGACTTTAATTGGTATGACAATCATCCTTATTACAGCGATGCGGCTCCAGAGCACGTGGCATTTAAAAACACTGTTGAAACCGACCAAGAGTCGTCGTTGATTCAGATTGTTGGAAAATACATTCTTCACACTGGCGACGCGGCATTGCTTGATGAAGTGGTTGCCGGCAAGACAGTGCTTCAACGCATTTCTATGATGTTCGACTATCTGTTCCGAGAGCGATACAGCGAACGCTATGGCTTGTTTTATGGCGCAATGACTGCCGATTGGGGTGATGTGCAGCCTGGCGACGATTTCGGATGCGATATGAACGAACTGTCGACACCTGCCATAGATGTTTACGACAATGCCATGATTATTATTGCGTTGCGTTATCTTGAGCAAGTGGTGCCTGACAAGCAACTTGTGGGCAAATGGAACAAACTGCGCAAACAGTTGCATAAAAACGTGCGTCGTCATTTATGGGACGCAAAGAACCAGAAATTCATCCCTCACATCTACCTTGACAAATCGCCTATGCCAGCCGATTTTGATGAAAACCAGATTTTTTATCATGGAGGAACGGCTGTTGCAATTGAGGCAGGTTTGCTGTCGAAAAAGGAGATTAAGGCTGTGAATGCTAAAATGCTTGAAAACGTGAGTCTGAGCGGTATGCCAAGCATCGGACTCACATTATATCCCGCATATCCCGACGGCTTGTTCCATGGCGGAATGAGCAAGGCATACATCTATCAGAACGGAGGCGATTGGACTTGGTTCGGTGCGCGCATGATTCAACAATTGATTAATTACGGAATGGTTGAGGAGGCTTACGCCGAGATTCGCCCGATGATTGACCGTGTGATTGCCAACAAAGGCTTTTACGAGTGGTATGGACAAGGGAATGTGCCGAGTGGCTCAGGACATTTTAAAGGGTCGGCAGGCACGTTACACAAGGCGATTGTTATGCTCCGTCAGTGGGCAAACGACAACGCTCAAAAATAATTTTATAACAAGAAAATAATAATAAAGATACAATATGCGACAAAGCAATTACGACAAATATCCGTCAACTGAAATTGAAGGTTGTCTTGTGAAAGGCTGGGACGACATTGCACATGAGATTATGGCGAAATTAGGCCAGCAGGGAGTGTGCGTCATTGAGTGTTACCAGGGTGTCAATATTAATGAACTTGAACAAAATATCAACGGGTTTGGATTTGACTATGTGATAAATGCCGACAACTTGATGAAATCGGAATCGGAAATCCGTCAACTAACCGAGCCATGGGTCACCGACGACCGCCTGTTTGGTTATCGGGCTCCATTTTCGTATGAGCATTTCTATGATGCTGAAAAGGTGGAAGATGCTCGCCAACGCATAGCCCAATGTAAAGGAAAGGTTTTGGTTTATGGTCATGGAGCATATTATGTGGCACAAGAAGCACAGGTGATTGCCTACATCGACATGGCACGTTGGGAAATACAACTGCGGTCGCGTCGAGGCGAGGTGAGCGGTTTGGGCATCGATAACCGCAGCGAGGAGCCAAGCCGCCACTACAAGCGTGGCTATTTCGTTGATTGGATTGTATGTGACAAGTTGAAAAAAACGATATTGCCGATAGCCGATTTTTGGCTCGACACACACACGCCTAACCAGCCTAAAATGATTACCGGCAACCAGTTGCGCAGCGGTTTGGAGAAAACTGCTCATAAGCCGTTCCGCGTTGTTCCGTTCTTCGACCCTGCGCCCTGGGGTGGACAGTGGATGAAACAGGTTTGCGACCTCGATTCAACGGTGGCTAACTATGGTTGGTGTTTTGATTGCGTGCCCGAAGAAAATAGTTTATATCTGAAAGTCGACGGGACATTGTTTGAAATACCGTCGATAAATGTGGTGTATAATCAAACTCGTGCATTGCTTGGCGCTCCGGTTGAGTCGCGTTTCGGCGAGGATTTCCCTATACGTTTCGATTTCCTTGACACTATGCAAGGCGGCAACCTGAGCCTGCAAGTGCATCCAACCACGCAATACATCCGCGACACGTTTGGCATCTATTACACGCAAGACGAGAGTTATTATCTGCTTGATGCCGAACCTGATGCACATGTGTATTTGGGATTAAAGACGGGTGTCGACAGCAAAGCCATGATTGCCGACTTAAATAACGCCCAGGAAACAGGATGTGAATTTGATGTGGAGCGCTATGTTAACAAGTGGGAGGCTAAAAAGCACGACCATTTCTTGATTCCTAACGGCACAATCCACTGTTCAGGTGCGGGCGCAATGGTGCTTGAAATCAGTGCCACGCCAAGCATTTTCACTTTCAAGTTGTACGACTGGGGCAGATTGGGCCTTGACGGTCGTCCACGTCCAATCAACATTGCTCACGGCAGCCATGTGATTCAGTGGGAGCGTCAAACCGAAGTGATTAAGAAAGATTTCATCAATGTGTTCAAGCCAATAGCGTCGGGCGATGGCTGGTATGAAGAAAGCACCGGTTTGCATGAGAACGAGTTTATTGAAACTCGCCGACACTTCTTCAGCGTTCCGGTAACCCACGAGGGCGGACATGGCGTGAATGTGCTCAACTTGGTTGAAGGCGACGAAGCGGTGGTAGAAAGCCCAACAGGGGCATTTGAGCCTTTTGTTGTGCATTATGCCGAAACATTTATTATTCCGGCATCGGTGGGCAGTTACACAATTCGTCCATTTGGCGCAAGTGAAGGTAAACGCTGCGGTACAATAAAAGCGTATGTTAAATTCTGATGTAATAAATAGGTTACTGCAAAATACATTAATATGAAAAACAAGGTTATAATTCCAATCCTGTTAGGATATTTTGTAATGGGATTTGTGGATGTGGTTGGCATCAGCACAAATTATGTGAAAGTGGATTTCAGTCTTACCGACACAGTAGCAAACTTGCTGCCGTCAGCCGTGTTTTTGTGGTTCTTCGTGTTCTCGATACCCACGGGATTGTTGATGGCACGATTGGGAAAGCGTAAAGTGGTTGCCTTATCGATGCTTGTAACGGCAGTGGCAATGGCGCTTCCGTTTGTGAATTATTGTTTCCCGGTGATGATGCTCACGTTTGCGATGTTGGGCATAGGCAACACAATGCTGCAAGTGTCGCTCAATCCGCTTGCTGCAAGTCTGGTTGACACATCGCGTCAGGCAAGCATACTCACATGGGGACAGTTCATTAAAGCCATTTCGGCATTCTTGGGCCCGATTCTTGCCAGCGCAGCAGCGATGCTCACTGGTGAATGGATGATGATATTTGCGTTGTATGCAACCGTAACCGTTGTGAATTTGATTTGGCTTTGGCTTTCAAGTTCAAGCAACGATGCCAATTATCAGCCAGCCACATTCCGGAGCACACTCTCTTTATTTTCCGATTCGTATATATTAAGTTTGTTTATAGGCATTCTTGCCATAGTTGGCATCGATGTGGGATTGAACACCGTTATTCCACGACTTTTGATTGAGAAAACCGGAATGTCACTCAAGGAGGCTTCGTTGGGAACAAGTTTGTATTTTGTTGCGCGAACAGCCGGTACGTTTTTAGGTGCAATTGCGTTGACTATGTTCCGTCCGCAGCGCATAATGCGTGTAACAATGGTGGTGGCAATCGTCGACATCGTTGCCATGATGCTTTGTTCCACACCATGGCTGCTTTGGGTGTTGATTGCAGTGTCAGGGGCAATGTTTGCCAACGTGTTCTCAATTATATTTGCATCCGCCCTTCAACACCGACCCGAGAGCGAAGGCTCAATTTCGGCTCTTATGATTATGGGCGTTGCCGGCGGAGCGTTGGTGCCGCCGATAATGGCAATGATTGCCGACAATTCGACGCAGAGCCTAAGCCTATCGGTGCTGGCAGTAGCCACATTATATTTGCTAATTGGTATTAAGCAACCCAAAAAAGCATGAGGCAAGTGGCGGTTTGCACATGTTGCCGAGAACACAGGATTGTGCAATGCCCGTGGCGTTGATGATTTCTATGTCAACGAGTTGCGGAATATGAGAGTTTATATCTGCCCACAGAATAATTTTCAATCGTCAGGCAAATAACATACCGTCCACCACTTCGGTTGATGCTCCGCTTTTGGATAATCATTGATAAAGGTAAGGATTGCTGTTTGCTTAATCCGTGGAAGGGAACAAGTTGTGGTTTGCGGCAGCAAGTCGGGAAACAGAACGTGCGAAGGTGAGTACATTCGGTTTTCAACCAAGGCGGATGAAACATTTTTGATTACCGCAGTGAGATAACTAATACCTTATCGCTTATTGGCACATGCCGTTATTTAGTCATTTGAGCGCGATTTTTTGTGGAGAAGTGAGGCAAAGGCATGCAAAAGATGAGAATTTTGCGAAGATTAGCGGATAAAATAATCGGATGCGTTTTGCCAAATGAGAAATTTTTGCTAATTTTGCACCGCTTTTGTAACCTCTGGCGAGAAGAAGTGTGGCTCGTGAATGTTGCAGGAGGGTAAATAAAAACATAAAATTTAAAAACAAACAATGGATTTAATTAAAGTTGCTGAAGAAGCATTTGCATCAGGCAAGGAATTCCCTGCATTCCAACCAGGTGACACTATCACAGTTGATTATCGTATCAAGGAAGGTAACAAGGAACGTATTCAGCAGTATAGAGGTGTGGTTATTCGTATTTCAGGCGAAGGCAAGAAAAAGCGTTTCACTGTTCGCAAGATGAGCGAAAACGTCGGTGTTGAGCGTATTTTCCCAATCGAATCGCCATTTATCGATAACATCACTATCAACAAGTATGGTAAGGTTCGTCGCGCTAAGTTGTACTACTTGCGTGCACTCACCGGCAAGAAGGCTCGCATCAAGGAGCGCCGTATTGTGAACAAGGAAGCATAAACATATTTGTTGGTTGCACCTTTCGCAGAAAGATAAAAAAGCCATAATCCTATTTATAGGGTTGTGGCTTTTTGAATATTAGCAGTTTACAAAAATAATGAGCATTTCGGGCATCGAAAATGTGCAAAATAGTATTATCTTTGCATAACCAAACCAATGAAAAGAAAATAACATTAAAATAGCAATAAAGAAATGGGAAAGAAAGCACTATTGTTGATTCTCGACGGATGGGGAATCGGTAACAAAACTAAAGCCGATGCAATATCAAGCACAGCAACACCTTATTGGGACAGTTTGATAACTAACTATCCAAACTCACAACTGCAAGCCAGTGGCGAAAATGTCGGTTTGCCTGATGGTCAGATGGGAAACTCTGAGGTTGGTCACCAAAACATTGGCGCCGGCCGCATACTCTATCAAGACCTGGTGAAAATCAACAAGTCGATTAAAGAAGGCACTATCTACAATAATCCTGAAGTGAAAAGCGCGTTCTCATACGCTAAGGAAAACGGCAAGAACATCCACTTTATGGGATTGACCTCTACCGGTGGCGTACACTCGTCGCTCAACCACATCTTTGCACTTTGCGACATTGCAAAGCATTATGAACTCGAAAATGTGTTTATTCATTGCTTTATGGATGGTCGCGACACCGACCCACAAAGTGGCAAGGGGTTTGTGGAAGAAGTTGAAAAGCATTGCGCTGAAAGTGCAGGCAAGGTGGTTTCGGTTGTGGGACGCTACTATGCTATGGACCGCGATAAGAACTGGGACCGCATTAAACTTGCTTACGACCTGCTGGTTAGCGGAGAGGGCGAACAGGCAACTTCGATGACCGATGCCATTCAAGCAAGTTACGATGCCGGTGTAACCGACGAATTTATCAAGCCAATCAACAACAGCACTGTTGACGGCACCATCAAAGAAGGCGACGTGGTGATATTCTTCAACTATCGTCCTGACCGTGCTAAGGAAATCACCATTGCATTCACTCAGCAAGATATGCCAGAACACGGCTTGATGCGCATCAAAGATTTGCAATACTATTGCATGACACCTTACGACTCGTCGTTTACCGGTATTCACGTGCTATTCCGCAAAGACAATGTAAATAACACTCTCGGCGAATACCTCAGTGCACTTGGCAAAAAACAATTACATATTGCCGAAACAGAGAAGTATGCCCATGTTACATTCTTCTTTAATGGCGGTCGCGAAGACCCTTACGAAGGTGAGGAACGTATTTTGGTGCCTTCGCCAAAGGTGGCTACCTACGACCTCAAGCCTGAAATGAGTGCATACGAAGTGAAGGATAAATTGGTTGAAGCCATCAACACTCAAAAATATGACTTCATTGTGGTGAACTATGCTAATGGCGATATGGTGGGTCACACCGGAGTTTACGAGGCTATTCAAAAGGCTTGCGTGGCTATTGACGAATGTGTGAAAGACACTGTTGAGGCTTGCAAGGCTAACGATTACGAAGTGATTATCATTGCCGACCACGGAAATGCCGACAATGCAATCAACCCTGACGGCACTCCAAACACTGCTCACTCGCTCAATCCTGTTCCGTTTGTCTATGTCACTGCCAATAAGGATGCAAAGGTGAAAGACGGCGTGCTTGCCGATGTTGCTCCTTCAATCTTGAAGATTATGGGTATTCCTCAACCAGAGGAAATGACCGGCAACAATCTGATTGAAGCATAATTAGATTTAAAAATCATAATCATATAGCCCTGGGGAAATTCCTTTAGGGCTATTTTTTTGTTTTGCAAGAGGGCAGGAAAGCGGAGTGTCAATGTTTTAATCATCCTATCACTTGTTTTGCAGTTGCAGTGCTTAAGCGATTTTTTGATGACAAACAATTGGGGGCAGTGCAAAATTGATGAGATGCTTGTGCTGCAATGTGTTGCTGGCATAGATGAGCCTGAGTAATAAAAAATTTGCATCGATGTGTGGCTTTTATGGCAGATAATGGTTAAATTCGCATACGAAATTAAAAACCACATAAGATAAATGAAACATATAATTGCAATTGGAATGGCTGTATTGGCAATGGTGTTCAGTGCTGAAGCCAATGCGAGACATTTAACGATATTGAGTGCTAACGACACACACAGCATGGTACGACCTGATGCCGATGGCAAAGGAGGCTTGGTGCGTCATAAGGCTATAGTTGACAGTGTTCGTGCTGCGGAGAAAAATTTTGTGGCAGTGCATGCCGGCGATGCTGTGCAAGGCACGGTGTATTTTTCATCGTTTAAGGGTGAAGTGGAATATGCTATGCTCGATAGCATCGGCTTCGACATTTGTTTGCTTGGCAATCATGAATTCGACAATCACATTAACGACATTGCCAAGTATTACAAAAATCTTAAAGCCATAAAATTGTCGGCCAACTACGATATGAGCGACACCCCATGCCGTGGCTTGTTCACACCTTATGTTATAAAGCATTACGAGGGCAAGAATGTGGCTTTTATGGGCATTAACCTGAATCCTAAAGGTATGATTGCCGGAAAGAATGTGGGTGATATGGTTTATGTTGATGCTGTGAATGTTGCGCTCAAATTGTCGGAATATCTTAAAACCACGGGGCTTGCCGATTATGTGGTGATGGTGTCGCATATTGGTTACACGTCAAACGAAGGTGCCGAAAGCGATGTTGTGATTGCCCAAAAGAGCAAATACATCGATTTGATAATTGGTGCCCATTCACACACTCTCATCAAGCCTGACTCGCCACAACATTTGGTTAAGAATGCCGACGGCAGGTTAATCCCGATATGTCAGGCAGGAAAATATGGCAAGCACATGTGTAGAATAAACTTCGATTTAGATAACGGCAGCGTTGACTATGCACTAATTCCGGTTGATGCTTCGCAAGATGCCAGGGCAAGTCGTTACACCGCACTGAACGAATGGCTTAAGCCTTACGATGATGAGGTGTATCGTGTGATGAAATGCCGAATTGCCACTTCGGCTCGCGCGATGACCAATGCCGAATTATCGTATTTGCCTAATTTTGTGAGTGATGCTGTGTCGGAAATCATCGTTAGCCGTTGGGGTAAGGTGGATTTTGCAATGATGAACCGTGGCGGTATTCGTCAACCTTTGCCACAGGGCGATGTTGCTGAAGGCATGATTACCTCGATGTTGCCGTTCGACAACAAACTGGAGGTGCTGAAGATAAAAGGCTCTGACCTTATTGACGCATTTGCTGTAATGGCTACTCGCGGAGGTGATGCCGTGAGTCGCGAAATGGATATTAAATTCAAGAAAGGCAAGATTGTTTGGGCTCGTTTGAACGGGAAAGACATTGAGCCTGAACAGTATTACACAATGGTCACTGTGGATTATTTGGCTAATGGCGGTGATTATATGGTGCCATTAACCAAAGCGGAAGTGCTGTTTGTCGACACTGTGCCATACGGGCAACTCGTGCTGCAATATGTGAAAGACCTTGATGCGCAAGGTAAGGTGATTGATTCAGAGGCTCGTGTGAGAATGCACGAATGATTGATGTTGATTATATTATTTTAGTGAAATGAATAGAAGAATAATCGTTTTTTTAGCCATAGCAATGATGCTTTGTGGCGTGGTTGAGGCTGAACATCTTACAATTCTTACAGTAAACGACACTCACAGTTCCATAATGCCAACTCAAACGGGACGCGGCGGCTTGATGCGACGCCGTGTGCTGATGGACAGCGTGCGAAATGCCGACGCTAATGTGATAGCCGTGCATGCCGGCGATGCCGTGCAGGGCACTGTGTTTTTCTCGATGTTCAAAGGCGAGGTGGAATATTCGGCTATCGATAGTTTAGGTTACGACATAATCGTAATGGGCAATCATGAGTTCGACAACGGAATAAATGATATTGCCAAGTATTATTCGCGTATTAACGCCGACAAGATTTGTGCAAACTACGATTTGACTGGGACTGCGCTTGAAGGCTTGCTTCAGCCGTATGTAATAAAACATGTGGGAGGAAAACGAATAGCCTTTATGGGTATTAACATCAATCCAAAGGGGCTGATTGCCGACAAGTGTCTGGGCGGTTTGCAGTATCACGATGCCACTGCCGTGGCATTGAACCTGTCGAAATATCTCAAGGAGTCGGGCATTGCCGACTATGTGGTGATGGTGTCGCACATAGGACATTCCAGTCGTCAGGGCGTGCCAAGCGATGTTGAGATTGCCAAGAACAGCAAATATATCGATTTGATTATTGGAGGACATTCACACACATTGGTCGACCCTAAAAACCTTAACCCTCGCAGTCCGCATTTAGTTAAGAACATAGATGGCAAAGATGTGCCTATTTGTCAAGTTGGTGGTTTAGGCGAATATGTGGGTAGGATTGATTTCGACACCGAAACAGGCAACTCGGTGTTCTCGTATATCCCAGTTACTGACCGTTATGATGAACGTGCTGCAAATAATTATCCGGCTATGAACGCATGGCTTGACCCGTATGTGAAAGAGGCTGACAAGAAGATGAATACCCGCATTGCCACATCTGTTAAGGCGATGGACGGGCGCACTCCGTCGCTTGGTAATTGGGTGTGCGATGCAGTTGTGGAAATCGGTCGTCAGTTATACGGCAAAGAAGTTGAATTTGCATTGATGAATCGTGGCGGTATTCGTCAGCCTATGCCCAAAGGCGATGTTACGGAGGGCATTATTGAGGGAATGTTGCCATTTGACAATCGTTTAGAGGTGATTCGCATCAAAGGGGAATATTTGATGCGTGTGTTTGAAGCGCTTGCCGGGCGTGGCGGTGATGCTGTGAGCAGTGCCGTGGATGTGACGTTCTCTCGCGACGGCAAAGTCGTTTCGGCAAAAATCAATGGCAAGAAAGTCGAATTAAATAAATACTATACACTCATAACAATCGATTATCTCGCCAATGGCGGTAGCCGTATGGGCGACTTGAAGAACGGCGAAGTGCTGTTTGTCGACACTGTGCCTTATGGCCAGCATGTGGTTGAGTACGTTAAGCAACTTGATGCGAAAGGCAAAAAGATACAGTCGACCGACAAACGCCGGATGAGGTATGCCGAAGATTGAGATGTGAGAATTGTTGTTGTGAAATTAATATAATACGAAGATAGGAGCATAGTAGAATGCAAATGATGATAAGGTCGGTGGTGTTAGTGACATTGGTTATGGTGATGAATTGTGCTATGGCACAACATTCATTCAGTTCGTCGTTGCTTGGAAGGGCAGACGAGAAGAAAATGAATGAGTGGGTGGATAGCACGTTCAAGCAATTGAGCCAGCAAGAAAAAGTGGCACAACTGGTGGTACTGACAGTTCAACCTAAAGATGATGCTCCTACTCGGAAGTTGCTTAATAGTTATGTTGAGGAACTGAAGATTGGCGGATTGCTTTTCTCGGCAGGTAATTGCGCCGAAGAAGCCCGTTTGATAAACTATGCGCAATCGTTGTCGCGAGTGCCGCTGATGATAACCCTCGATGGAGAATGGGGATTGGCGATGCGACTTAAAGATGCTCCATTGTTTCCACGAAATATGGTGCTCGGTGCCATTAGCGACGACCGTCTGCTCTACGAGTATGGTAAAGAGGTGGCTCGCGAATGCAAGTTGATGGGCATACATGTGAATTTCGCACCGGTGCTCGACGTGAACGATAATCCGCTAAATCCGGTTATTGGCACACGTTCGTTTGGCGAGGTGCCCGAGCGAGTGGCAAGTCATGGAGTGGCTTATGCACGCGGATTGGAGGACAATGGCGTGCTTTCTGTTGCGAAGCATTTCCCTGGTCACGGGTCGACGAGCAGCGATTCGCACAAAACATTGCCCCAAATCAGCAAATCGGTGCGTGAAATGAACCTATGTGAATTGGTTCCATTTCGCCACTATGCAGCGGCAGGTTTGTCGGGCGTTATGGTTGGACATCTTTCGGTAAGGCGATTAGATGCTTCGGGAGTCGCGGCATCGTTGTCGCCAACCACAAAGCAACTGTTGAGCGATATTGGGTTTAACGGCCTTGTGTTCACCGATGCTTTGAGTATGAATGGTGCAAAGACTTCGGGCAGCATTGCCGTGAAAGCGATACTTGCCGGAAACGACGTGTTGCTTTCGTTGCCCAACGTGAAAAGTGAGATTGATGCTGTGCTCAAGGCTGTGGCAGAGAAAAAGATTTCGCAAAGCATCATTGATGAAAAGTGCAAAAAGGTTCTCCGATATAAATATGCCCTCGGTTTGGCTTCATTGCAACCGATTGACGAACAAAACGTGGTGGCAAATGTGGCTAATGCCGATGCTAATTCTCTTGTGCGACGCCTTTGGGCAGGAGCAATGACGGTGATAAAGAATAAGGACCGAGTGCTGCCTATTAGGCACCTCGAGAATAATAAGATTGCCGTTGTTACAATGGGCGACGAAATGGGCGTGAACACAATGTTCCAAAAGCGGTGCGCCATGTACGCTCAAACTCACCGGTATAAATATGTTGCAGGCGACAACTTGCGTCAGTTTGAGGAATCGCTGAAACAAGGCAACTACGACAAAGTGATAGTGGGCATACACAACGCTAATGCGGCGTATCGCACAGTGATGTCGTCGTTGGTTAACAACATTGACAATGTGTCGGTGGTTTTGTTTGTCGACCCGTATAAGGCGCAAGGATTTGCATATTCTTTGAAGTTCTGTAAAGGAGTCGTTGTAGCCTACGACAACAACTCGCTTGCCCAGGACTATGCTGCGCAGACAATATTTGGCGGAAATGGCGCATCGGGTATTTTGCCTGTAACCATTGAAAAGGTGGCGAAGGCAGGCACTGGCATTACTTACAACGCCAACAGGTTGGGTTATTCCCTGCCGGAAGAAGTGGGTATGACTTCTCGCATGCTCAAAAGCATTGATTCGATTGCTGCCATTGGCGTAAAGCAAAAAGCCTTCTCGGGGCTGCAAGTGCTTGTGGCGCGTCATGGCAAAGTGGTGTGCAACCGTTGTTATGGCTACACCGATTTTTCAAAAACTCGGCAGCCGGTGGACGAGAACACGATGTTCGACCTCGCATCGGTGTCGAAGGTTGCCGGCACTCTTGCCGGAATAATGAAGTGTTATGACCAAAGCCGTTTTGAACTCGACGACAAGGCAAGCGAATATATCGATGAGTTGCGCGGAACAGATAAGGAAGATATAACGATTAGGGACTTGCTGTTTCATGAAACCGGGTTGCCCGCATCGTTGAATATGTATTATGTTATGACCGATAAACGGTCGTATAAAGGAAGGCTTTTAACGAGCCGACGCACCAAAACCAACTCCGTGAAAATTCATAACACGCTTTATGGTAACAAAAATGCCCGATTGCGAACCGATATTGTGTCAAAAACTCGCGATGACAAATTTACAATTCCGGTAGCAGATGGCTTGTTTGGTTCGGATGTCATGGCAGACACGGTGATGAATCGCATATATACCATGAAATTGCGTAAAAACAAACGCTATCTGTACAGTTGTCTTAATTTTTGTTTATTGAAGGATGTTGAGGAGCGTGTCACGAAAATGAACCACAGCAAGTTTGTGAATCATTACTTTTTTGCTCCGCTTGGTGCGAATCGCACAGCCTATAATCCGGCAAGCGATTTTGATATTTCGCAGATTGCATCCACCGAATATGATGGTTTTCTGCGCAAGCAAACATTGAAAGGTTATGTTCATGACGAACTGGCAGCCTTTTTAGGTGGCGATTCAGGCAATGCCGGATTGTTTTCCACAGCAGGCGATTTGGCGAAATTGTGTCAGATGTGGCTTAACGGGGGCGAATATGGTGGTATTCGTTTTTTGAAGCAGTCAACGGTGGACACGTTTCTAACTACTGCAAGCAGCAATTCTCGTCGCGGTCTTGGGTTTGACCGCCCCGATAAGGAACGCCCGAATGTGTCGCCTTGCTGCAAGACTGCACCTGCAACCGTTGTTGGACATACGGGATTTACGGGGACATGTTTATGGGTTGATAAGGAAAATGATATGATTTATGTGTTTTTGAGCAACCGTGTACACCCTTTGCGTGACAACCGTGCGTTCAAGCATTTGAATGCGCGAAAACACATTCAAAGCATTATATACCAATCGATAGTAGGGGACTGACACGCTCAATCAAGCCCGAATAATTGTTTTTAATGAGAATGATTCTTTTTTTGTAAATATACGCAAAAGTGTGTATATTTGTGGCTGAACATCCCTTTTGGGGGCGGATAATTAATTGTAAATAAACAGTATAACTATGAAAAAATTATTATTAATATTGGCAGTTGCATTTATGGCATCGGCTTGCACCGAACATGGATATAAACTTTCGGTGGATTTCAATAACGATGAAGAAAATGGTCAGAATGTATATTTGGTCAACTACGATACTGGCGACACTATTGATAGTGCAGTGGTGGTAGGACGCAAAGCCGTTTTTGAAGGAAAGGTTAAGAATGAGATTGTGGCTCGAGTGCTGGCTTCTGGTGCCAGAGCAACATTCATTCTTGAAGGTGGCGACATTGCAATTAATTGGGATGACCGCAAGGCCGTTGGCACTGAACTGAATGATTCGGTTGCTAAATTCAACGATGAAGAAATGTCGATTAGCCGTGAAATTGAAAAGTTGTCACAACAGGAACTCGACGAAAATGAGATTAAGAGCCGCGGTGCTGCTTTAAAACAGAAACTTGCCGACTTGATGCTTGTTCACTATAATGCCAACAAAGATAATGCGTTTGGCTGGTGGATGCTCTATCAGTATATGATTAACGGTGAGTTCTCGTTGGATGAACTTAAACAGTTGCTCGCCGATGCGCCTGAAAGATATTCGGAGAGCGAGAGAATGAACAAACTGCTATTGGCTGCCGAAACTGTTGAAAAGACCAAAGAAGGATGCAAGATGGTGGATTTCACCGTTAAGACCGAAGATGGTATCGACACTCATTTGAGCGACTTTGTTGGTAAAGGTGATGTGGTGGTTGTTGATTTTTGGGCAAGTTGGTGCGGACCATGTCGTCGCGAAGCAAGCACTACACTCAAGCAGATTTATGAAAAATACGATGGCAAGGGCCTGAGAGTGCTTGGTGTGGCAGTTTGGGATAAGCCAGAGGACACTTTCGCTGCAATTGAACAATTGGATTTGCCTTGGCCTCAGATTATCAACTGCAAATATATTGCATCGGACACATACGGATTTAATTCAATTCCACACATCATTATATTCTCGGGCGACGGAACCATTTTGAGTCGTGGTTTGTTGGGCGACGAACTAATGGCAAAGGTGGATGAAATTATGGCAAAATAAAAATATGGCGACAGGCTTAACGTAATCGGTGCCTGTTATCATATAAAAATAATCAATGGCAACCGTTCTCTTCGTGGAATGGTTGCCATTGATTTGTGTTATGGATTTTCTCCCGTGCGGAAGTAAAGCGCCGTAACTTATGTTTGCTTATTTCTCGCGAGGGCAAACAGTTATTTTTAGTTTATTGTAAGCACGTTCGGCTTTTGCTTTGGCTGCATCAACGCTATCGTCGGTTGCAAGAATCACAGCCATGCGTCGGTGACCGCTCACCTCGGGTTTGCCGAATATGCGCATTTGTGTTCCCGGTTCTTCAAGCACCTTGTCGATGTCGCCAAAGTCTACGGTGTCGGTGTCGCCTTCCACCACCACTGCGCGCGATGCTGAAGGTCCGTAGAAACGGATGGCAGGCACAGGCAAACCAAGCAGTGCGCGGGCATGCAGGGCAAACTCGCTTTGATCTTGCGAAATCATAGTCACCATGCCGGTGTCGTGAGGACGAGGCGACACTTCGCTGAAAATCACATCGTCGCCCTTGATGAACATTTCTACGCCGAAAATGCCGTAGCCGCCAAGAGCATCAGTGACTTTCTTTGCAATCTCTTGTGCTTTTGCTTTGGCAATGGGGCTCATGGGTTGAGGTTGCCAAGAATAGCGATAATCGCCGTCGATTTGTATGTGACCAATAGGTTCGCAGAAAGCAGTTCCAAGAATGTTGCGAACAGTGAGCAGGGTGATTTCGTAGTCGAAATCGACAAAGGCCTCAACAATCACTCTTCCGGCACCGGCACGTCCACCTTCCTGGGCAATGTGCCAACTGCGGTCGATGTCGTCGAAACTCTTCACCACGCTTTGCCCGTGACCCGAACTGCTCATGATGGGCTTAACCACGCAAGGCACGCCAATTTGATGAACGGCATTTCTAAATTCGTCTTCGGTGGAGGCGAAAACATATTTTGATGTGGGTATTCCGAGCGTTTCGGCAGCAAGTCGACGAATGCCTTCGCGGTTCATGGTGAGAAGCGCGGCATTGGCTGTTGGGGTGACGTGGTAACCTTCTTTTTCAAGTTCAACGAGGGTGGGTGTGGCAATGGCTTCAACTTCGGGGATGATGAAGTCGGGTTTCTCTTGCTCAATCACATCGCGCAGACGTTTTGCGTCGAGCATGCTGAACACATGATGGCGATGAGCAATTTGCATGGCTGGCGCTCCGGCATAGCGGTCGCATGCCACCACTTCCACGCCATAGCGTTGCAGTTCGATAGCCACTTCTTTACCTAATTCGCCACTTCCCAGCAAGAGAGCCTTCTTGCCTTTGCTTGTCATTATTGAACCTATTGATGTCATGATTAATTTTGGTTTTGTTGTGTATTGTTTTTTTGATACATACAAAGGTAAGTGTTAAGTGTGGAATAAAAAAATTATAATGAGCGTAATCGCGACAATATTTGTGCACGGAAAGTTGCGGTGACTTTAATCCAAGTTTTGCAAACTTGTTGTTACAAAGGTGTAAATGTTACCGACGCCAAACTCAATGTTAAAGACATCGAGTGTGAGTAATTTTGCGCTCATTATGAAGAATGTTTATTTATACCTTTGTGTGGCGGTGATGTCGGTGCTGCCTATATTTTCATTGGCTGCGGACAATGATAAGGACAATATGGTTCGACGTCTTGAGCAGGTGAGTGATGTTGCAAAACACAATGCTGCTGTGGTTGCCGATATGTACAGGCGTTCGCGTCAATCGCAGTCGGAGGTAGATGCCAATGTTGAGAAATTTCTTGCCGAAGCGCGTGCTAAAGCGCCTCGCCATCAAACCTATGTGCCAGAGTTTGCAACCGAGCCAGTTAAGGCGCGTAGTGAGGTACACGATGAGGAAACGATGAGCCGCGAGCAACTTATGGAGGCTTTTGAGCAGCGTTTGACCGGTGGCAGCAACCGACTTGTGCCCAAATTGGCGCCAGTTACCGTTGAACAAAATTCCATTTTCCTATATTTTGATGTGCCTGGCACCAATTCTGTTGGGCCTATTTCGATGCGTGTGCAGTATTATGCCGATGACCCACTCGACACGCAGTCGGTGGAATTTACCATCAATGGCGAGAAATATAGCGTCGCTGCCAAAGGGCTAAGCACCAAGCAACGTGGCATATTCACTTCGGAATGGTTCGATGTGGAGATGACGGGCGAAAACGATGCTTTGCTTCAAGCAATGGGCTATGCCAATTATGTGAAATTGAAGTTTATAGGCAAATCGTGCAATCACATCAAAAGTCTCACCGATGAGCAAGTGGCACAGTTGCGCAAAGCATATTTTTTGCACAAAAGTTACTCGGCTCGTTGACGGCGAGTTTTTGATGAGTGATTGAAATAGATTAACAAACACGATTTCGAGTAATAAAGATTGCTGAAATTTAATCCGTGATGAGCGATTGGCGCATTGTGGATGACTATTTTTTTGTGCTTAAAAGCAGTGATATGCCATCAAGATTGATTATTTTTGCAGTCGTATGAAAATTGCAAAGAGATATATTGTTGTAATGGCATTGGCAAGCGTGTTGTCGGGCTGGGCACAAACAGAGAGCGAATACGACGATGAGGAACCCATCGATTTGGAACTTGTTCGTAAGCCAGTACGCCGCCCCGGACACGCTGTGATAACATATATCACTGTGACTGACGACATGGCGGGCCGATATGCCGAGGTGAAACAACAAAAAACTGTGAGCAGTGTGGCAATGAGCAATGTTGCCGTGTTAGAAGCAATGAATAAGCGGGCACATCAATCGCAAGAAGAAGTTGAAGCAAATGTTGACCGGTTTATCGCTGAAGCACGCGCCAAAGCGCCGGCACACGAAACCTATGTGCCGGACTTTGCGAAACGTCGCATCCACGACGAGGAGAAGATGTCGCAACAACAGTTGCTCACGTCGTTTGCAGCAAAGCACACTGTTGGCAAAACAAAATATGTGCCCAAGTCGGCGCCATCGATGGTTGAGCAGAATGCCGTTTATCTTTATTTTGAGGTGCCAACCGGTAGCCGTCCTGGTGATATGAACATTAGGGTGCAGTATTATGCTGATGACCGTTTGGATATACAGAGTGTTGAATTTCTGATTAATGGCGAAAAGTATTTGCTTAAACCAGATAAATTGAATTTTAAAAAAGAGGGTAAATACGTGTCGGAGTGGTTCGATATGCCTCTTGTTGGCGAGAGTGCCAGCCTGGCTGAAGCAATGGGCTATGCCAATTATGTGCGTGTGAAGTTCTTAGGCAAGTCGTGCAACCACATTAAAGACCTTACTCGCGACCAAGTGTCAACTTTGCGAAAGGCTTATTTTCTTCACAAAAACTATCGATAGCATATTGAATAATAGAGTGTTTTAATCTAAATACATTTGAGATGAAAGAACTGATTGCCTGTTGTGGCATTGATTGCGAGAAATGTGATGCTCGCATTGCCACCGTGAATTGCGATGAGGCTTTGCGTGCTGCAACTGCACGCAAATGGACTATGATGAACGGTGTTGAAATTAAACCGGAGTATTTGCATTGCATGGGATGCCGTTCGGAGGGTGTTAAAACTTATTACTGCACTGGAGTGTGCGAGATTCGCCGCTGTGCTTCTTCGCGAGGCTATGACACTTGCAGCGAATGTGGCGAGTTGATGGTTTGCCCGACGGTCAAACCGATATTGAACCACCAGACTGATGCTCTCGACAATTTGCTGTCGTTCGGCTCTGAGAGATTGTTGCTCCGTCCGTGGCGTGAAACCGATGCCGAGATTCTATATTATTATGCCAAAGATGAGGAGTTGGGCCCTCGGGCTGGTTGGGCTCCCCACAAATCGGTGGAAGAAAGCCGCGAGATAATACGCACGGTCTTTCACAATCCCACCACATGGGCTATTGTTTTGCGCGAATCGGGCAAAGTTGTGGGTGCGATAGGTTATGGGCCGTCGTGCGAATGTGATTTGCCAGCGCGCGAGGGAGAACTGACAGTTGGCTATTGGATAGGCAAGGATTATTGGAATAGTGGCATTTGCACCGAGGCTTTGCAGTTGCTGATTAATCGTGTTGTGAATCACACCAAAATACAATCGTTCATCAGCGGACATTATGTTGATAATCCTGCGTCGGGGCGTGTGATGGAGAAATGCGGCTTTGTGGCTACTGGCGAGTTGTGCACATCATCGTCGCTTTATGGCGACAGCAATCGGGTAATCAGAGTGTTGCGCTGGGAAAGGTGACAATTTTGTTTTGCGGAGCAATGATTGTTTGGGGTATAGTGCTTTTTTTGTTAACTTTGTGATAACCTTGTGGCATAAAACAGAAGTGTGCCCCAACAGACTAAACGATAATTATTAAAACTAAATATCAACCTATGAAACGCCTTATTTTTACGTTAACCGTTATTGTGACAATGGCTATGATGGCTGTTGCATCGCCCGAAAAATCGGCTTCAGATTTGTGCCGCCGAGTGCTTGGCGAAAAGTCGAAGATTTTCCGCTTCGAGCAGTTTAAAGATTCATTGGATGTCGACCGTTATTCGGTGGAGCAGAGCAAGGGAAAGATTCTGATTAAAGGAAACAGCGCCAATTCGATGGCTGTGGGTTTGAACCAGTATTTGTTGAAGGTGTGCCGCACGAGCGTGTCGTGGTGGGCAAACGACAAGGTGGTGCTGCCCGAAACCATGCCAATGCCACAGGAAAAAATGCAGGGCAAGGCGGTGTGTAAAAGTCGTTTCTTCTTGAATTATTGCACATTTGGCTACACAATGCCTTATTGGAAGTGGAACGATTGGGAACGCATGATTGACTGGATGGCTCTCAATGGCATAAATATGCCACTTGCCATCACCGGACAGGAATCAATTTGGCTAAAGGTGTGGAAGAAAATCGGTTTAGACGAAACTGATATAAAGAACTATTTCACCGGACCGGCGCATTTGGCTTGGCATCGAATGTCGAACATCGATGCTTTTCAGGGGCCCTTGCCCGACACTTGGCTTCGCGACCAAGAACTGTTGCAGAAAAAAATTCTGGCACGCGAGCGCGAATTGTCGATGAAGCCCATTCTGCCGGGTTTCGCAGGCCATGTGCCTGGCAAACTGCGTGACTTGCATCCTGATGCAAAAATCACTATGCTTTCAAATTGGTGCGGATTTGAAGACCGTTGCCGTAGTTTCTTTCTCGACCCGGAAGAACCGCTTTATGCAGAGATACAAAAACTATTTATAGACGAACAAACAAAGGCTTATGGCACCGACCATATTTATGGCATTGACCCGTTCAACGAACTCGATTCGCCGGATTGGAGCGAAAGTTATTTGGCAAAGGTGTCGAACATGATTTATAAGACTCTTGTTAGTGCTGACCCGAAAGCAGAGTGGCTGCAAATGACGTGGACTTTCTATAACGACCGCGACAGATGGACCAAGCCGCGCATTAAAGCGTTCCTTGATGCCGTTCCGAAAGACAAACTCATCAATCTCGACTATTACTGCGACTATAAGGAATTGTGGCCCGGACTTGATCGCTATTTCGGTGGCAGATACATTTGGTGCTATCTTGGCAATTTTGGTGGCAACTGTATGACAGAAGGCGATTTGGCTGGTACTGAAAAGAAACTTAATCATGTGTTTGCTGAAGGTGGCGACAATTTTGATGGCGTGGGCGCTACTCTTGAGGCGTTCGACACCAACGAACAGATGTATGAATATGTGTTCCAAAAGGTGTGGAATCGTGATTTGACAGGCAAACAATGGTTTGAAATGTGGGCAGAAACACGCGGTGGCTTGCAGGACGAACACATTAAGAAGGCATGGGAAATACTTGGCGAAAAGGTGTATGTGCGTGCAGCCGGCGTGGGTAAAGCGGTGCTGATTAATGCTCGTCCGGCTTTGGAGAAACAGGGCGGACATTACACAAGTCCTGTGCTGCATTATCCCGAAATAGAAATTTGGAATGCGTGGAACGAGTTGCTAAAGGCTAAAGATGTTGACAACGACGGCTATCGCTACGATGTGGTGAACATTGGCCGTCAGGCGCTTGGAAATCTGTTCTTCCACTATCGTAAGCAATTCACGCTCAGTTATATGATTGCCGATAAATCGCAGGCTCAAGTGTGGGCACAACGTATGGATGAACTGATTGTCGACTACGACCGATTGTTGTCGTGCGAAAAGCATCTGTCGATGGGCGCATGGATTGAGCAGGCTCGAGCATTGGGCTACGACGATGCCGAGAAGGATTATTATGAACTTAATGCCCGCACGTTGCTCACCACCTGGGGTCACAAGGGCGGAGTGTTGAACGATTATGCCAATCGAGGCTGGAGCGGACTCACCAATTCATATTATAGGGTGCGTTGGCAACGCTTCACGGCGGCTGTTATTGACGCTATGGACAAAGGTGTGAAGTTCTCTCAAGAGGATTATCGCAACGACATCACCGAGTTTGAGTATCAATGGACTCTGCGTAAGGATAAATTACCTATTGTTTCGGGTGAAGATGCTGTTGCAGTTGCCCGCGAGTTGGCAGAGAAATATGCTGTGATGTCGAATTTGTGCACGCTCAAATAATGCCTTAATTGCAAAAAAATGTTAAATATTTCCTCCTGAATGAACTTTTAGGAGGAAATAGTTTTCTTGTTTATAGAAGATGTTGATTTAAATAATTTAATAATAAAAAGTGGTTTTATATTCTTTTTCTATGAAATTGTGAGGGATGATAAAACGTCGACACATATTGCTGTTTCTGTTGGTGATGTTGTATGCTAACTGCATCACAGTTGCGGCATGCAATGGCGTTTGCAACTTTAGTCCATTTGCCTTTTTCAACAATGATTCCGTCTCGGATTGTATTGAGTGCAATGAAGATTGCTTGTTTATCGACAGTGATGAGGCACAGGATAATGCCGAGTTGAATGATTATGAACAACCTTACAGATTGTGCAGCACGCGTCCTGTGAGGGTGCTTTCGAGCCGTGTTGGAGGTTGGAGATTGTCGTTGGGCGATTGTGGCGGAAAGTATCATGGCCGAATGTTGAAAAACTGTTTCGGCGGTGAATTGCATTGTTCGACATTTGTGTCATTCGCTATGCGTTTCTATGCCAGTGAACGAGTGGTGGCATTGAGACGCATAATATGTTAGTGGTGTTTTGAGTTTCGATTATCTTCGGAACAGTATTTCATTTTCCCTTTTGTGAAATATAACAGTATCGGCTTGTATGTGGCTTGACTATGCAAATGGTTGCGCCGCTTATAGCCATATAATCATTAACATTTTTAATTACAATTTTCATTTAAAGAATACAATTATGGCAAGTATAATGCGATTGACAATGACCGAAAAGGTTATTGCAAATAAAAATATCGACATCCGTGAATCGTTTTTTGGATTGGTGAAACGTGCTTATTATCTACCCACTGAAAGTAAAATTGTTGTCAGCCTAAAGGATCTCGACGTTGAAACCGGCAACAAAGTGAAGAAGTTGCTTGACGACCAGAACGAAAATCTTAAGGAGAATGTGGCAGCGTTGGGTGAGGTTAGAGAATCGCCCATAAGCAATATGCGGCTTGAGGTGTGCGTGTCGCGCGACGGTCAATTTGCTGCATTCCAGTTGCTTAGGTTTATGGGTATTGATTATAGACCAATCACCGATGTGAGAATATATGAAGGAGCCGAAGCCGAACTTGTGGCATCGGCATTGAGCAACACCAACTGATTGTGAGTTAGGTTTGTTAGATAATTTCCCAAAATAAGTTTAGATATAAAAAAGAAAAGGTGTGTCGAATCAGTGAATGACTGGCACACCTTTGTTATTTGAGAGTTTCCTATTACTCTGAGGTCTAAATAAACACTAATTAGCCTACAAGAGCAACTGTAATGTCTGTTTCTGTTTCAGCGATTGTAACTTTGCCTTCACGGCCGAGCCAACCAAGTGCAGCAAAAATCTCTTTTTCTTTGAGTTTTGTGGCTTTCTTAAGAGCCTTCATTGTAAGAGTTGCTTCTTCAGCAGAATTCAAGGCAGTCCAAACTGAACCAGCCCAGGTTCCGATAGTTTCTAAATTCATCTTTACGTCTTAAATTTTAAATTACTATTAATTTTCAGCTTTAAATCTGTCGTATAATTTTAATTCGGGTGCAAAGGTACGATAAAAATATGGAATATGCAAATTTTCAGAGGGTTGTGATGTTTTTTACTCTCAAAGTCGGCATAAAATGGGCGTTTTGAGTTTTGATTTTTTTTAATTATTTATAATTATAGCGGTATTTTGCAATGAATATGTTTCGGTGATTGGATGTGGTGATAGCGAAAAACTGCGATTTGTGTTGCCGAAGCAATTTCGTGATGTGTGAGTTTCGATATGACCGATTTTTAGTGTATCTTTGTGGAGTGTAACAGTTGAATTAACATGGACGGATTAGTAATTAGAAATACGGGCAGTTGGTATGTTGTGCTTGCCGATGATGGGTCGACGTATAATTGCAAGATAAAGGGCAATTTCAGGCTAAAAGGCATTCGCAGCACAAACCCGGTTGCTGTTGGCGACAGAGTTAAGACGCTTGTAAACGCCGACGGCACTGCATTCATTACTGCCATAGAGCCTCGTAGGAATTATATAATCCGCAGAGCATCTAATTTATCGAAAGAAAGCCACATACTTGCCGCCAACATCGATATGTCTGCGCTGGTGGTCACATTGTCTAACCCGGTGACCAACACCACATTCATCGACCGTTTTCTTGCCACGGCAATGGCGTATAATGTGCCTGCTTTGTTGGTTATAAACAAGGTTGATTTGCTTGAAGCCGACGACGACCGCGACCTGCTGGATGCGGTGGTGTATTTGTATGAGTCGATAGGCTATGAAGTGGTGAAGATTTCGGCAAAAACAGGCGAGGGGATTGGCGAATTGCGTGAGAAGTTGAAGGATAAACTCACGCTGTTGTCGGGTAACTCGGGTGTTGGCAAGTCCACGTTGGTGAATCTGCTCATCCCCGAAGCGGCAGCGCGTGTTGGAGAGGTGAGCGACAGTCACCACACAGGCATGCACACCACCACATTTTCTGAGATGTATCCGCTTCCGGGAGGTGGCTCGGTGATTGATACCCCAGGGGTGAAAGGCTTCGGCACCATCGACTTTGAGCGGGAACAGGTGTCGCATTATTTTCCGGAGATATTTGCCACGTCGGCCGATTGTCGTTACGGGAATTGCACCCACACTCACGAGCCGGGATGTGCAGTGCTAAAAGCCGTGGAGGAGAATCGCATCAGCCAATCGCGCTATGCAAGTTATTTGAGCATAATGGACGATAGCGCCGACGACAAATACCGCAAGGCATATTAGACAGTGTTGTGCTGTTGTTGCATAAATTTGGTTTTGCTGCTGATAACGGGCGAGACGAGGAAAAAGTGAATTATTTTTGAAAATTTGACTATTTTTTAAGTGTTATTATAGAGTGATATTGCAAATTTATTTCTAATTTTGTAAAAAATTGGAATCACTATGGCTTCTGATTTGCAAAATATTTTACAAAGAGTTTCCAACAAGAGTGATGTGCTTATTGAAAAGTATATGGCGCTTGTTGCTGAAAAGGAGTCGGTAGAAAGCAAAAATGTTGCGCTAACAGAGGAGAACGCTACGCTGCTGAAAGAGTTGCAGCATCTGCGAGAAGAGAACAATTACTTGCGATTGGCGCGCACAATGGCAATTTCGACAGAGCAAATGGAGCAGAACAAAGCCAAGATTTCAAAATTAGTGCGGGACATTGACAAATGTATCTCTCAGTTGACGGATTAATATGCCTGAAGGAAAGAAACAAAATATCAATATAAAGATAGCGGGATTAAACCCAATTCCACTGCAGATTGAACCTGAAGACGAGCAGATGTATCGCATTGCCGAGAGCGGAGTTAATTCGTTATGGATTAAATGGATGCAACGCTTCAAAGGCAAGTGTTCGTCTGAAGAGGTGATGGCAAGGGTGGCGTTTCAGTTTGCGTTGCATTATGCCAAAGCCAAAAAGATGAACGACGATGCGGAGAGTCTGCTGAGCGAATTTGAAAAGAAACTCGATGAGTTGGTGATTAAGGTGTGATGTGAATTAACCCACATTGATGGTCAGTGACGATAATCGGAGTTCTATCATAGATATACATTTTTATAGATTTATTGTAACTATACAATTACCCTGCACTTGCAATGCGGCAACCATGAAATGGCGGTCGGACACGTTCCGGCAATTCAATGGTGAACCGCTTTTGGAGGTGTTTTTTTATTTATAAACAACATAATTTTTATTAATTATACACATGGAACTAATAATTTATTTGGTTGTTGCCGTGGTAGTAGGCTCGCTTATAGGAGCGGTTGTGATGGCAGCAATACACAAGTCAATAGCGAAATCGCGTGCCAACAGCATAATTGAGGAGGCTAAACTTGAGGCTGAGGTTTTGAAGAAAAACAAAATTCTTGAGGCAAAAGAGGAAGGCGTTTCCATTAAGGCTGAGGCCGAAAAGATAGCTACCCAGCGCCTGTCGAAGGTGCAATCAACTGAGGCTAAGTTGAAACAACGCGAAATGCAAATCAACCAGCAGCAGTCGGAGGTGCAGAAACGCAAAAACGAAACTGATGCACTTCAGCAAAAACTTGAAAAAGAACAGGCTTACATCGAGGCTCAAAAGCAAGAACTTGGCAAGATGCAAGCCAGAGTGACCGAAACTCTTGAACATGTGTCGGGCCTTTCGGCTGACGAGGCTAAGGAAAAACTTATTGAATCGCTCAAAGATGAGGCTAAAACTGCTGCACAATCGTATATCAACGATATTATGGACGATGCCAAACTTACTGCCAACAAAGAGGCAAAGCGCATTGTGGTGCAGACAATTCAACGCACTGCCACCGAAACTGCCATTGAGAATGCAGTGACGGTGTTCCATATCGAAAACGACGAAATCAAGGGCCGCATTATCGGTCGCGAAGGTCGCAACATTCGTGCTCTCGAAGCAGCAACCGGCATTGAAATCATTGTTGACGACACTCCTGAGGCAATTGTGCTTTCGGGTTTTGACCCGGTTCGCCGCGAAATTGCTCGTCTTGCATTGCATCAACTTGTGGCTGACGGACGTATTCACCCTGCCCGCATCGAGGAAGTGGTGGCAAAGGTGCGCAAGCAAGTTGAAGATGAAATCATCGAAACTGGTAAGCGTACAACAATCGACCTTGGTATTCATGGTTTGCATCCCGAATTGATTCGCCTTGTTGGTAAGATGAAGTATCGTTCAAGTTATGGTCAGAACTTGCTTCAGCACTCGCGCGAAACAGCGAACTTGTGTGCTATTATGGCTGCCGAATTGGGCTTAAATCCAAAGAAAGCACGTCGTGCAGGGTTGCTTCACGATATAGGCAAGGTGCCTGATGAGGAACCAGAATTGCCACACGCATTGCTTGGCATGAAGTTGGCTGAAAAATATAAGGAAAAAGCTGACATCTGCAACGCAATCGGTGCACACCACGATGAGGAAGAGGCAACCAGTTTGTTGGCTCCGATTGTGCAAGTGTGCGATGCTATTTCGGGTGCTCGTCCTGGTGCACGCCGCGAAGTGGTTGAGGCTTATATCAAGCGTCTTAACGACCTTGAGAACCTTGCCCTCAGTTATCCGGGCGTTATCAAGACTTATGCCATTCAGGCAGGTCGCGAATTGCGCGTGATTGTGGGTGCTGATAAGATTTCGGATGCTGAAACCGAGAAGTTGTCGGGCGAAATTGCTCGCAAGATTCAGGACGAAATGACTTATCCAGGTCAGGTTCGCATCACTGTGATTCGTGAAACTCGTGCAGTAAGTTTCGCTAAGTAATTTGGCGTCATTCACAGTTTTTTATTGCTTAGTTACTGAACACTGAGAGAATGAACAACGACGAACAGAAGAAAGAAATAACTCAAAAGCGTTGCAGCGGTTGCCCAAAGGCGAATGCCGAATGTGATGCGTGTGAGGGATGTCACCAGATATGCGGCGGTGGTTGCAAGCAAGTTGAAGTGCGTAGCAAACTGCAGAGTTACAACTGGCTTGCCGACGTGCCGGGGTCGTTTAACGATTTCGACATTGTGGAGGTTACATTCAAGAACACGCGCAAAGGGTTTTATCGCAACAGCATGCATTTGCATTTGGCTGTGGGCGATATGGTTGCTGTTGAAGCAAACCCCGGTCACGACATCGGCAGAGTTTCGCTCATCGGAAGCCTGGTGAAGCTGCAAATGAAGCGCGCTAATTTGCGTCCCGATGCTGAAATTCTTCGGATTTTCCGCAAGGCGAAGCAGAGCGACCTCGACCGCTTTGAGGAAGCAAAGGCGAAGGAAATCGACACAATGATACGTTCGCGCAAGATTGCCGAAGACCTTCATTTGAATATGAAAATAGGCGATGTGGAGTATCAGGGCGATGGCAACAAAGCTATATTCTATTATATTGCTGATGAACGTGTTGATTTTCGTCAACTGATTAAGGTGCTTGCCGATGTGTTTAAGATTCGCATCGAGATGAAGCAGATTGGCGCTCGCCAAGAAGCCGGACGTATTGGCGGCATTGGTCCGTGTGGACGTCCGTTGTGTTGCTCAAGCTGGATGACAAATTTTGTGTCGGTGGCAACAAGCGCAGCCCGTTATCAGGACATTTCGCTCAATCCGCAGAAACTTGCCGGACAGTGCGCCAAACTTAAATGCTGCATTAATTTCGAGGTTGACGGCTATGTTGAGGCTTCAAAGAAATTGCCTCCGCGTGATGTGCGCCTCGAAACCAAGGATAACACTTATTTCCATTTTAAGACTGATATCTTTAAGCGCGAAATCACTTATTCGACCGATAAGCAGATTGCTGCCAATTTGGTCACGCTGTCAGCCGAACGCGTGTTTGAGGTGATTGCTCTCAACAAGAATGGTGTACGCCCCGAGAAACTGTTGCTCGACGACAATCAACGTGAGAAAGAAATCAGTGCTTATGGCGACATTATCGGACAGGACAGCGTGTCGCGGTTCGACAAAAAGAAGAAAAAACGCCGCGATGGAAATCGCCAACCACGTCAGGACGATGGGCAGCGTCAGCAGCAATCGCGTGAACGCCGTAATCGCAAATCGGGTGAGCCGCGTAATGGCGGTGCTGCTGTGCAACAACCGGTCGAGGTACAGCAACAACAACAGCAGCCGCGTAACGGCAATGAGCAAAACCGAGGCAACAACCGTCGCCGTGGTGGGAACAATCGCGGAGGAAATGGCAAAAAACGTGATATTCAAGGAGGAGATGACCACCGTCAGGAAAATAAGGAGAATAAACAGTGATGTCAACAGATGTAGCATGTCGTTGACGTGTGCTGTTGTCGCTATAATATTAGTGTGCTTGGGCGCTTGTTCGCCTAAGCATTCTTCTTATAGCGAGTTTTCCGATGTGCCTAAAGATGGATGGGCTCACAATAGCCCGCTTTATTTCACTCCGCACTATGGCGATTCGCTTGGGTTCTACGATATTGCTGTGGCAATTAGGCACGACCAGGCGTATGAATTCAGAAATTTGAGCATCACCGCCGATTTCATCGGCGATAATTACCGATTAAAACGCCGTATTATTAATGTGGAACTTGCCGATAAATACGGCACATGGAAAGGCTCGGGTTTCGGTGCGTTGTATCAGTTTAAACAGGTTGTTCTGACACATGTGCCGGCTAATTCTGTGCATCGTATCGTGCTTTGGCAGACGATGAGTGACCGTGACACTGTTAGGAACATAAACGATGTGGGTATTATCATAACACCTTCAAAAGAAGACAGCAACTGAAATGAATATCGACAGAGAAAAGGTGGATTCGCTCGTATTCGACATGGATGGCACATTGTGGGATGCAATGAAATCGTATGCCGAAGTGTGGAATGTTGCTTTTCGCGAGTTGGGATTGCCGATTTCAGTCGATGAAAACGTGTTAAAGGCAGGTATTGGCTACACGATTGATGATATTTTAGTGATGCTGTTGAATCGCTATGGGGTGAGCATCGATGATGAGCGGTTTTTGGCTCGTGTCGATGAAATCGAAGATGAATTGTTGCCAGTGATAGGCGGAGTGCCCTACGATGGCATGCAGGCGGGTATCCGTAGGTTATCGGAGCATTACAAGATTTTCTTGCTTAGCAATTGTGGACCAAACGGGCTGCCTAACTTTATGCGTTTTACGGGTATTGAAGATTGTGTAACCGACTATTTGTCGTATGGGATGCGTCAGAAATCCAAGTCGGAAAATTTGTTATATTTGAAGCAAAAACACGGTTTGGCAATGCCTGTTTATGTGGGCGACACACAGAGCGATTGCAATAATGCACATCTGGCTGGCATGCCCTTTGTGTATGCTTCTTATGGGTTTGGCAAATGCGAAGGCTACGACCTTCGTGTTGACAAATTCGTCGATATTGTTGAATATTTTATAGATACCATTAATAATAAATGACGATATGAACAGTATTATATCGAAAGGTTGGGAGGGCGATATTGCCCTGCGTGTTGAACGAATAGCAGCATCGCTTGCCGAGTGCGGCGCTGATGCAATTCTAATCAGTTCGAATGCAAATCTCTATTATACAGCAAGCCGCATCATTGCCGGTTACACCTATATTTCGGCAAACGGCGAAGTGAAGTATTTTGTACGCCGACCTGTGGGACTTGTGGGCGAGAATGTGGTGTATATCCGTAAACCAGAGCAGATTGTTGAGTTCCTTCCAACAAAGCCAGCTGTTCTGGCACTTGAGTTAGATATGCCATATAGCGATATATTGCGCTTGCAAGCAGCTTTTGGCGGCGTGAAAATTGTTGACGGCGCAGCGATTATGCGTAGAATTCGTGCGGTGAAATCGCCTTTCGAGATTGAGTTGATGCGTCGTAGCGGCATATCTCATGTTGAGAGTTATCGTCAGATACCTCACATCTATTCTGAGGGGATGAGCGACGTTGAGTTGCAAATCGAGTTGGAGTATCGTCTTCGTCAAAACGGCTGTTTGGGCTTGTTCAGAATAGCCGGCGAATCGATGGAATTGTTCATGGGCAACATACTATGTGGCAATAATGCCGATAGCCCAACGCCTTATGATTTTGCTATGGGTGGAGCTGGTGCCGACAAATCGTTGCCGATTGGTGCCAACGGCAGCATCATACGTCCGGGAATGACTGTGATGGTGGACGCTTGTGGCAATTTCACCGGTTATATGACTGATATGACACGAAGTTTCAAGGTAGGCAATGTGGGTGAATTGGCTGAAAAGGCTCACAACTGCTCAATTGCAATATGCAAAAAGATTCAAGAGATGGCAAAGCCCGGCGTGGCAGCCCGAAGCCTTTACGAAACTGCTGTTGAAATGGCGGAGAAGGCAGGATTGGCTGACTATTTCATGGGCCATACTCAAAAAGCAGGGTTCATTGGGCATGGCGTAGGCATCGAAATCAACGAGTTGCCAGTGCTCTCGGCACGCAGCAAAGACGTGCTTGAGCAAGGCAATGTGATTGCCGTAGAGCCGAAGTTTGTAATTCCTGAAGTGGGCGCTGTGGGTATTGAGAACACCTACGTGATTACATCCTACGGGTCGGAATGTCTAACTGTGATGCCAGAGGAATTAATGCAACTGTCGGAATAATCTTTTAATCCGAAATCATTTTTTATAATACACAAATAAATGCCAATGAAGATTGACAAGAATAAAATCGAAGAACATTTGAGTGACCCGGTTTTCCACATGGTGGGCGAGGCTGCCGATAGTCTGCATCGCGAATGTTATGTGGTGGGTGGTTATGTGCGCGACATATTTCTTGACAGAGCCTCGAAGGACATCGATTTTGTTACTGTTGGCAGCGGATTGGAGTTGGCAAAACTTGTGGCAGAAAAATGGGGAAAGCGGACGCATTTGGCAGTATTCCCAAATTTTGGAACTGCGCAAGTGAAACGCTGCGGTGTGGAACTCGAGTTCGTTGGTGCGCGAAAAGAGTCGTATAGTCACGACAGCAGAAAGCCGAAGGTTGAGGACGGTACGCTCCACGACGACCAATGCCGCCGAGATTTCACTATCAATGCGATGGCATTGTCGGTGAATAGTAGTAATTATGGCGAATTGCTCGACCCGTTTGATGGCATAGGCGACTTAGAGCGACGCATCATTCGCACTCCACTCGACCCGGACATCACATTTTCAGACGACCCTTTGCGTATGATGCGCGCGGTGAGGTTTGCCACACAACTCGATTTTGACATCTTTCATGAAACCTTTGCTGCAATATGTCGCAATAAGGAGCGCATAAAAATCATATCGCGTGAACGTGTTATCGACGAGTTGACTAAAATCATAAAGTCGCGTAAGCCGTCGCGAGGGTTTATAATGCTCAACGATTGTGGTTTGCTCGATTTGATTTTCCCCGAGTTGGCTGCATTGAAAGGTGTTGAAACGGTGAATGGCAGAGGTCATAAGGATAACTTTTGGCACACAATGCAAGTGCTCGACAACGTGGCTGAAAAGAGCCAAAACGAGTGGCTGAGATGGGCTGCCGTATTCCACGATTTGGGCAAACCTGCCACCAAACGCTGGGATGACAAAATCGGGTGGACATTCCATAACCATAATTTTGTGGGCGAAAAAATGGTGCCGAAGGTGTTCTCGCGCATGAAATTGCCACTCAACGAACATATGAAATATGTGAAGAAACTTGTGGGCTTGCACATGCGTCCGATTGCGTTGGTGGAGGATGAGGTGACCGACTCGGCTGTGCGTAGACTGCTTTTTGATGCCGGCGATGACATCGACGATTTGATGATGCTGTGTGAGGCAGATATAACGTCGAAAAACGCTCAAAAGGTGAGTCGCTTATTGCAAAATTTTGCTATCGTGAGGCAAAAACTCATCGACATTGAGGAGAAAGACCGCGTGCGCAATTTCCAACCTCCAGTGTCGGGCGAGGAGATTATGGCAACATTTGCCTTGCCTCCGTCGCAGGCTGTTGGTGTTATCAAAAATGCTATAAAAGATGCTATACTCGATGGCGTTATTGCCAACGATTATGAGCAGGCACATGCCTATATGCTAAAGATTGCTGCTGAAAACGGCTTGTCGCCGGTTAAATGAACTATCGGCTGCGGAAAGTGATGCAGCGATTAAACAAATAATTTGACAGGGTGTAGACCGCCATGCCTATGAGCACTGCGGCATATTCGCCAATCGATTCAATATCCATTCCGAAAAATGTGAAGTCGCTGCCCAAAGTGGTTACGGCAATGGCTTTCATTGGATTGCGTATGATGAGCAATGTTATAAACTGAAGCCCGAAGCAAAGCAAGAACCCTCCCAAAAACAGGAATGCTTCCTTAATAATCTTAGTGTCGTGAGTTTTAAACACCCATTCTTTGTTCCAAATAAAACTGTTAATTACACCGGCAATGTAGCCGATGGTGTCGGCAAGCATCAATTTGAGACCAATCAGTTCGTTGCACACAAATATTACAATTAAAGTGATAAGCGAGTTGCTTACTCCCACTATGGCATATTTGATAAGTTGTATTGCTGTTATTCTGGTATTTTCGTTCATAGTCTAAGCGTGTTGGAATGTGGAGAAGAAAACGATAAATATTGAGTTCATTACAAAGATAATTATTGCTTGAATAATGACAAAATTGTTTCTTTGTCAAATTTTCGTGTTTTTGGTGTAGTATCGGCAGGCATCGCGGATGCCACATTCCGGGCAATTGGGTTTGCGGGCAGTGCAGATGTATCGGCCGTGCAATATGAGCCAATGGTGGGCGCGTGCCACTACTTCTTTGGGGAAATGCTTCATTAGCGTTCGTTCGGTTTCAAGCGGAGTGCGGCTGCCTGTGGTGAGCCCTATGCGCTCCGACACTCTAAAAACATGAGTGTCAACAGCCATTGCTGCTTGGTCGAATACCACTGATAGAATCACGTTTGCCGTTTTGCGTCCTACTCCCGGCAATTTCACTAATTCCTCCATAGTGTCGGGCACCACTCCTTGATAGACGTCGACCAACATATTTGCCATACCGAACAGGTTGCGCGCCTTGTTGTTGGGATACGACACACTTTTGATGTATTGGTATATTTCCTCAACACTCGATTGAGCCATTGCTTGCGGTGTGGGCATGGCTTTAAAGAGAGCCGGTGTTACCATGTTAATGCGCTTGTCGGTGCATTGTGCCGATAGTATTACAGCCACAAGAAGTTCGTATGGCGATGTGTATTGCAACTCGGTTTGCGCTGTTGGCATATTGGTTTCAAACCAGTTGATTATTGCTTGATAGCGTTGCTTGACTGTCATATATGGGAAAAAGGCGGGTGAAGGGGTTATAAAAGAAAGGCACAATCTCGATTGTGTGATGAGATTGGTGCCTTTGGTGATATTTTCTTACAAGTTAGTGTGCCGATTTGAACTCTTCAAGGAAGCGGACATCGTTTTCGGAGAACATACGCAAGTCTTTCACGCGGTATTTCAGGTTGGTGATGCGTTCGATGCCCATACCGAGGGCAAAACCGGTGTAAACTTTGCTGTCAATGCCGCATGCTTCAAGCACGTTAGGGTCAACCATGCCGCAGCCCAGAATTTCCACCCAGCCGGTGCCTTTGCAAAATGCACAGCCCTTACCGCCGCAGAGGTCGCATGAAATATCCATTTCAGCCGATGGCTCAGTGAATGGGAAATACGATGGACGCAAGCGAATCTTTGTTTCCGGACCGAACATTTCTTGTGCAAAATACAGCAGCACTTGCTTGAGGTCGGCGAATGTCACGTTTTTGTCAACGTAAAGCGCTTCAACTTGATGGAAGAAGCAGTGGGCACGAGCCGAAATGGCTTCGTTTCGGTAGACACGACCCGGGCAAATGATGCGGATTGGCGGTTGTGCATGTTCCATCACTCGGCTTTGTACACTTGAAGTGTGGGTGCGCAGAAGCACATCGGGTGAGCGTTGAATGAAGAAAGTGTCTTGCATATCGCGAGCAGGGTGGTCGTCGGCAAAGTTAAGCGATGAAAACACATGCCAGTCATCTTCCACTTCAGGACCTTCGGCAATAGTAAAACCAAGGCGTGAAAAAATGTCGATGATTTCTTTGCGAACGAGCGAAATTGGATGTCGCGTTCCGATTTCTTGTGGGGCAGATGTACGAGTCAGGTCAATGTCGATATTCTCCATTGCACTGTCGTCGAAAGCCTGCTTAAGAGCGTTGATTTTGTCGGTCGCAAGGGTTTTCAGTTCATTAAGTTTCTGACCGATTTCGCGTTTTTGCTCATTGGGAACGTTTCGGAAGTCGCTAAAAAGCGCAGTGATTTCGCCTTTTTTGCTAAGGTATTTAATGCGCAATGCTTCCAGTTCGGCTGCATCGGATGCAGTCATTGCTTCGATTTGCTCCTTCAGAGCCTGTATTTTTTCTGTCATAGTTTTCTGTCTCTTCTGTTTTATTGTGCAAATTTACAAAAATTTGTGCAAATCATTAGCAGAACGGTGCATATTATTTGAGTAAGTGTTGAGGTAAAGAGTGTTTTTGCAATGGATATTTTGCTGTTTTGGATTGGCAAAAGAAAAGATTATGCGATTGTTATGTTTTGTGCTGTTTTTTTGTTGTAAATTTGTTGGTATGAAACGTGATGAATTCCAACAAAAGGTGGCAGCGGCTATTGCTCGTGATGGTTTGCTGAGTGATGATGGTTCGAAGGTGCTGGTGGCGCTGAGTGGCGGAGCCGATTCAATGGCTTTGCTGGAGGTGCTGTTGTCGTTGAACTATGAGGTGCTTGCTGCGCATTGCAATTTTCATCTGCGTGGCGAGGAGAGCAATCGTGATGAGGCGTTTGTGGTTGAGCATTGTCGAAATCGAGGCATTGAGGTGCTGGTTAAGCACTTCGATGTGGCATCGTATGAGCAACAGTATGGCGTTTCAACCGAAATGGCTTGCCGAGAATTGCGTTACGCATGGTTTGAGCAGACGATGGCTGAACATGCTTGCCAAGCCATTGCAGTGGCACATCATGCCGATGACGTGGTTGAAACCTTTTTCTTGAATGCATTGCGTGGCAGCGGAGTGTCGGGGTTAGCGTCGATTAAACCGCGAAATGGCCACATTGTCCGTCCGATGCTTGATGTCAGTAGAGCCGATGTGGAAGACTATCTGCAAAGCATATGTGTGGAATATGTGGTCGACAGCACAAATTTAGGCACTGACTATCGGCGCAATCAAATCAGGAACGTGGTGCTTCCGCAGATTTATGAACTGTTGCCAGAGTCGAGGGCTGGATTGCGTCGCACTATGACCGACATGCGTGCCGAATGGTGTTTGTTCGACAACCTGATTACCGAGCGTGAACTGGCGATTGTGAAACGCGAAGCCAACGGATGTATTACAATCGACAGCAATCAAATTGCATCAATGGGTTTGGCTGGTGAATCGATGTTGTTTCACATAGTGAATAAATATGGGTTTAACAGTGTGCAGGTGCGAGAGATTTTATGCGCAATGGGCAATAGCGGAAGACGTTTTGAAAGCGATGAATATGTGCTGAATGTTGAGCGCGAAGGCTTGACGCTGATTGAACGCCGATTGCTGCCTGCCGATGTTGAGGTGCCGTTTGTTTTAAGCAAGGGTGTTGAACAACCTGTTGTTGTAAGTGTTGAAAAGATGAGCGGACCTTTCGCTCCGGCATCGACGGACGGACGTTTCAAAGTGGCCTTTTCCACGAAGATTCTTAATGCCAGGTGTGCGGTGTTGCGGCATTGGCGCACGGGCGACCGTATGCGGCCGTTTGGCTTGAAAGGAACAAAATTGCTTAGCGACTTGTTTGCCGATGCAAAATATTCCGAGATGGAAAAACGCGAGGCATGGCTGCTGGAGGTGGATGGAGTGATTGTATGGGTGTTAGGATTGCGCTCGGCTGATGCTTTCAGAGTGGGTGCATGCGACAAAGAATATATGTGTTTTACATACAAAAGACTATAATTAAGGAGAATATCGCGATGAGAAAAAACTTAGTTGTATTGTTGTTAGTGGCTCTTTTTGGTGCGTTAAACTTAAACGCAGCAAATGGATTGACCAATTATGGATTGCCACAGGAGCCGGACACTCTTAGAGTTTTGGGAGTGGGGAACAGTTTTACCGACGATGGGATGATGTATTTGCCTAACTTGTTGGCAGCAGCCGGCATCAAAAATGTGGTTTTGGGCAGATTATATATTAGTGGATGCAGTTTAGAGCGTCATTGCAAGGAGTATGAAAGCGGTGCCAATTCCTATGTCTATTCTAAATCGACCAAAAACCGATGGGAAACAGTGAATAAAACAGCATCGTTGCTCGATGGCTTGCTTGATGAAAAGTGGGATATAATTGTGGTGCAGCAGGCATCGGGGGTGTCGGGTCAGTATAGTTCGTATCAGCCATGGCTCGACAAGTTGATGGAAGTGTTGCGTTTCAACTGCCGTAATGCAGGTGCATGCTTGGCATGGCAGCAAACATGGGCTTATGCAACCACTTCAACACATCCCGATTTCCCAAAATATTCGAGCAATCAACTTGCTATGTATCAAAACATAATGAGTTGTAATGAAAAATTAGTGGAGTCGACTGCTATTGAAATTGTGATACCCACAGGCACTGCCATACAAAATTTGCGAGGTATGATGCACGATGCAAAAGAGTTTACCCGTGACGGTTATCATCTCAATTATAAAATGGGACGTTTCACGGCGGCATGCACATGGTTTCAGGCTCTGATTGCTCCGGTGTTCCGCACCACAATAGAGGGAAATAATTGTCGGCTTTATGGGTCGTCGCAGCGGTTAACCGACGAGGAGGCTGAGGCATGTATGCTGGCAGCACGCCGTGCTTGCGCGCGTCATTATTCGGTGTGGATTGAATAAAGATTTGCAAATGCTATTACGTTATAGTCGGTTGATTGCTTCTATCAGGCTGTCAACCGATTCTTTTTTTGTAGCCCAACTGGTGCAGAACCGCACAGCAATGTGCTCGGCGTCGATTTTGGTCCAAAGCGAGAACAAAAAATCTTTTGAAAGGGCATCGATTTGTTGTTGGTTCAAAATCGGGAATTGCTGATTGGTGTAACTGTCTACCAACATCGCAATGCCTTTTTGAGCAAAAGCCGCTTTGATGCGCATGGCTTGCTCAACGGCGTGACGCGAAATGCGCATATACAGGTTGTTGCTGAACAGTTCTAGGAATTGAATGCCTAAAAGACGTCCTTTGGCAAGCATTCCGCCTTGTTGTTTGATATGATAACGGAAATGTTTGTTGCGATAAGCGGGATTGGTAAACACCACAGATTCGCCAAACAAAGCACCCACCTTTGTTCCGCCAATATAAAATACGTCGCACAACGTGGCAAGTTGGTTCAATGTGATGTCGCATGTGTCGGCAGCAAGACCGTATCCCAGCCGAGCACCGTCGATAAACAGCGGAAGTGAATACTTTTGGCACGTTGCATAGATGCTTTCCAATTCTTGTCGGCTGTAGATGGTTCCAATTTCAGTGGGGAACGAAATGTACACCATACCGGGCTGCACCATGTGCTCCGGACCGTCTTCATTGCGGTGGTCGACCACTGTTTGTTCAATTTGCTCGGCAGTGATTTTCCCGTTGGTTGCAGGCAGATTAAGCACCTTGTGTCCGGTATGCTCGATTGCTCCTGTTTCGTGAACATTTATGTGTCCGGTGTGGGCGCATATCACGCCTTGATAGGGCAGCAGAAGAGAGGCAATCACAGTGGTGTTGGTTTGCGTTCCTCCTACAAGAAAATGAATATCGGCATCAGGCATACCGATTGCGTCGGCAATGGCTTGGCGTGCTTCTTGGCAGAACGGGTCGTCGCCATAGCCAACGGTTTGCACCATGTTCGTGTCGATGAGGCGTTGGATAACATCGGGGTGAGCACCTTCGTTATAATCACATTGAAATTGTATCATTTGAAGTCTTTAGTTTATAATCATTATGTAGGGGTGATGCAAAAGTATAAAAACTTTGTTGTGTTGCCGTAAACTTTTTTTAGAAAAGATTGTTTTATTAGAAATAATTCGTAAATTTGCATAAAATTCAGTCACGACATCTATTGGAGCGAAGTTACGCATACCGCTCATAGAGATGTCAATTCCAATTTAAATCAGCGATTTATATTTTTTATTTTAGAATGAATATGTGTATTCGTATTGCTATGCAATAACTGCCATCTTATGCAGTTTTGCGCAATATAGAATAAGTCAACGGAACAAAAAATATTTTATGTACACATTATTACAATTAAATTCGATGAGTGAATCGGAACTTCGCGAACTTGCCAAGTCGTTTGGTATAAAGAAGTCGGATTCTGAATCGTTAGAAGCATTGGCTTATGCAATTATCGACCACGAGGCTGAAACTGCCTCGAAGGTGAAGGCAAGTGATGCCAAAGAGAAAAAGCCTGCAAAGAAAAAGGCTGAGAAGCCTGCAAAGGATAAGGAGCAGACTGCAAAAAAGGCATCTGCAAAAAAGCCTGCCAAGAAAACTACTGTGAAGAAGGACGACAAGAAACAAAAAGAGGAAGTCGCAGCAGAAGTGCCTGCCGAACAGAATGTGCAAACTGAACAGGCTGTAGCAGATGAAAAGCCTGTGAGCGAGCCAAAGAAACAGCGTCGCAAGTCGCGCAGTGACGAGTCTGTTGAAGATAAGCCTGCACAGCTGCCAGCCGCCGTTGCCGAAGAAGTCGCTCCCCAACAGCCTGCTGCCGAAGTTGTTGAAACAGCCGAGGAAACGAAACCGGTTGTGGAGGCTACACCAGAACCTGCCAACGAGCAAGTAGAACAGCCCGACAAGGCATCGCAACCTGTGCAGGAAGAACCAAAATTGCAACGCACATTCACTCCTCGCGTGTTCACTCCGAGTGGTGTCGCCCAAGAAAAGAAAGAAAATTCGCTTGATGAGTTTTTCCCGGCTGCAGCAAGTTTCCGCCCACGTTCGCAGCAAGAACGCGAAGAGGCTGCCAAACGAGCCGCCGAAGATGCCAAGCGAGCCGCTGAAGAGGCTGCAAAGGCTACTATTATTTTGCAAGAGCCAAAGGTTGAAAAAGAACAACCTAAATCGAAAAAGCAGAAAAAACAACAAAAGCAGAAGCAAGTTCAGCAACAGCAGCAAGACAATCCATATCTCGACAATCCATATAATTTCGAGGGTATCCTTAAGGGAAAAGGTTTGCTCGAGGTGATGCCTGATGGTTACGGTTTCTTGCGCTCGTCGGACTACAATTATCTCACTTCGCCCGACGATGTGTATGTTTCGCAAGCCCAAATCAAACAATATAGTTTAAAGACCGGCGACATTGTTGAAGGCAATATTCGTCCGCCTCGTGAGGGTGAAAAGTATTTCCCGCTTTGCGGAATCGATTCAGTGAACGGCGCAAATCCCGAAATCGCCCGCGACCGTGTGCCGTTTGAGCACCTCACACCGCTGTTCCCTGATGAAAAGTTCGACCTTGTGAGCAAAAAGAATCCAAACATATCGATGCGTGTGGTTGATATGTTCTCGCCAATTGGTAAAGGTCAACGTGGTTTGATTGTAGCCCCTCCTAAGGCTGGTAAGACCGTTTTGCTTAAGGATATAGCCAATGCGATTGCTGAAAACCATCCGCGCACCCACTTGATTATTCTGCTCATTGATGAACGTCCAGAGGAAGTTACTGATATGCGTCGTAGTGTGCGAGCCGATGTTATTGCCTCTACATTCGATGAACCGGCAGAACGCCATGTGAAGATTGCCGGATTGGTGCTTGAAAGTGCAAAGCGCATGGTGGAATGTGGTCACGATGTTGTGATTTTGCTTGACTCAATCACTCGTTTGGCTCGTGCTTACAACACCAATCAGCCTGCCTCGGGCAAGATTCTTTCGGGTGGTGTGGATGCAAATGCGTTGCAAAAGCCGAAACGATTCTTTGGTGCAGCCCGTAATATCGAGGGCGGTGGCAGCCTTACAATAATTGCCACTGCTTTGATTGAAACCGGTAGCAAGATGGATGAAGTGATTTTTGAAGAGTTCAAGGGTACGGGTAATATGGAACTTCAACTCGACCGAAAACTCTCGAACAAGCGCATATTCCCGGCTGTGGACATTGTGGCTTCGAGCACTCGTCGCGACGATTTGCTCATTCGTCCAGAGTTGAATGCCCGTATGTGGGTGTTGCGTAACTTCTTGAGCGACCGCACCACTGTGGAGGCTATGGAGTTCATCAAGGACCAAATGGAGAAAACCCGCAGCAACGAGGAGTTGTTGCTCACTATGGACAGATAAGCAAATTAATAGCAATTATAATATTGGTAGGGCATCCTCGAAGTCCGAGGATGCCCTAATTATTTGCGGAAGTGAAATTTTAGTGATGCTATTCACGTTGAGAGATTTATTTTTTGTATTTTTGCATAATACATCGAAAGGAAACAAGAATGTCAGGGATTAATAAAACAAACGCAGCCCGCCTGCTCGACAGGGCAAAGATTAAATATGAACTTGTGCCGTATGAGGTTGATGAAAACGACCTTGCCGCCATGCACATCGCCACTCAATTAAACGAAGATATTCGACAGGTGTTTAAAACGCTTGTGCTTAAAGGCGACAAGACGGGTCATTTGGTGTGCGTAGTGCCTGGTGATGCCGAAGTTGATTTGAAGAAAGCAGCAAAGGTGTCGGGCAATAAAAAAGTTGATTTGATTCCGATGAAAGAACTGCTTCCCACCACAGGGTATATTCGAGGCGGTTGTTCGCCTGTGGGTATGAAAAAAGCGTTCCCCACTTATTTCCACAGCACTTGCATGGATTTCAGTTATATTTATGTGAGTGCCGGTGTGAGAGGCTTGCAGTTGAGAATTGCTCCTGCCGATTTGGTGGGTTATGTGAAGGCTGTAGTGGCAGCGATTGTTGTAGAAGAATAATATTATTGATTTCCCCACATAAGAAATTATTATGCGTAACGAATTTGGAGAAATATTCCGTCTGACCACATTTGGTGAGTCGCACGGGGCGGCAATAGGAGGCGTGATTGATGGTATGCCGGCAGGCATTGTGATTGACGTTGACGCGGTGCAACGCGAACTTGACCGCCGTCGTCCCGGTCAGTCGGCAATAGTCACTGCTCGAAACGAGATGGACCGTGTGAAGATTCTTTCCGGCTTGTTTGAGGGTAAAACCACTGGCACGCCAATCGGCTTTATGATTGAAAACGAAGACCACCATTCTGCCGACTATGGAAATATTGCAAAATGTTTCCGCCCCTCGCATGCCGACTACACTTATACTTCAAAATATGGGCTGCGTGACTATCGTGGAGGTGGCAGGTCGTCGGCTCGCGAAACGGCTGCGCGCGTGGTTGGCGGAGCGTTTGCCCGTCAGGCACTATCGCAGTTGGGCATCAGCGTTACGGCTTACACTTCGCAGGTGGGCGATATTGCGATTGATGCCGATTATACCAAATATGATTTCAATAAAATCGACGATAACATTGTTCGTTGTCCTGATGCTGCGGCTGCTCAAAAGATGATTGATTTGATTGAGCAAGTAAAAGCCGATGGCGATACCATAGGCGGCGTTATCACTTGCGTGGTGAAAGGGGTGCCTGTGGGACTGGGAGAACCGGTGTTTGACCGTCTGCATGCCCGTTTAGGTGCTGCTATGCTTAGCATAAATGCAGTTAAGGGATTTGAGTATGGACTCGGTTTTGGCTTTGCCGTAAAACGAGGAAGCGAGGTCTCCGATAGGTTTGTTAATGTCGACGGCAAAGTTTCTACGGTGACTAACTATTCCGGCGGCATTCAGGGTGGCATATCGAATGGCGAGGACATTTACTTTAGAGTGGCATTTAAACCGGTGGCAACTCTGCTGAAAGATGTTGAAACTATCGACAGCGAGGGAAATGCGATTGTGCTGAAGGCAAAAGGTCGTCACGACCCATGCGTGTTGCCTCGTGCGGTGCCTGTGGTTGAGGCTATGGCTGCGATGACCATTCTCGATAATTATCTTATAAACAAGACTGTGAAGTTGTAACCATGACTGTGGGCTACTACGATTATGGCGAGTTTCTGCGTAAACATTTCGATGGCAAGGTGCAAAAAATAGCCATCGATGCCGGGTTTAAGTGCCCAAACCGCGATGGTAAGAAAGGTACTGGCGGTTGCATTTATTGCAACAATCATTCTTTTAATCCTGCCTATTGCCAAACTCGCATTTCGGTTAGCGAACAAATCGAGCGTGGAAAAGAGTTCTTTGCACGCAAATATCCCACGATGCGCTATTTGGCTTATTTTCAAGCCTATACAAATACCTATGCCGATATTGATAACCTAAAGTCGCTATATGAGGAGGCTTTGAGTCATGATGGCGTGGTGGGACTGATTATAGCCACGCGTCCCGATTGTGTGTCCGACGAATTGCTGTGCTATCTTTCGGAATTGGCAAAACGCGTTTTTGTGATGATTGAATATGGCGTTGAAACATCGCACGACCGCACACTCCGATTCATTAATCGCGGTCATTTGTGGGCCGATGTGGTGGATGCTGTGCAACGCACAGCACAGCACAAGGTGATGTGTGGTGCTCATTTGATTTTAGGACTTCCGGGCGAAACTGTTGATGATTTCATTGTGACTGCCGAGCGCATCTCGCAGTTGCCGTTGTCAACAGTGAAACTACATCAGTTGCAGGTTATTCGTGGCACGCGGCTCGCCGAGATGTATGTTAATGGCGAAGTTGCGCTGATTGAATGGTCGGCTGACGAGTATATCGACGTGTGTTTGCAGGTTTTGCAGCATTTGCGCAGCGATTTGGCTGTTGAACGATTTGTGTCGCAGTCGCCAGGCGATTTGCTGATTTTTCCGCGGTGGGGGTTAAAGAACTATGAGTTTACGCACAGATTAAATAATCGCCTGAAACAAGCGGGCATTGTTCAGGGCAAATTGTTTAAAGGGTGATGATGAATTGAAGGCCGCCATCAGTATAGTTGTGTGCGCTTATTTTCCAGCCGCACATTTCCACCGATTCTTTCACGATTGATAAGCCAAGTCCGCTACTGCTCAAATTACGCTTTTTGTCAAGGTCGATGCGATAAAACCGTTCAAAAATCTTATTGAGATATTTTGGCTCAACACCTTTCCCGTTGTCGCGAAAGGAGAGATGCTTTTTGTCGATTTGTTCAACAATAATCATTGTTCCGCCCGAATAGAATGCCGCATTTTTTATAAGATTGTTGAATATGCCATAGAGCACGTTTTTATTGGAGCGAACAATTAACGATTCCGGCAGACGATTCACAAACCTCATGCCATGCTTCTCTAAGATGGGAGTGAGGTCGTCGGCAGTGTTGCGTATTTCAGCCGCTATGTCCACCATATCCATTTGAATGGCTTCTTTGCCGTTCTCGATTCGAGTGATTAGGCTTATGTTGTAAGCGATGTTCTGTAACTTTTGAGTGTTGTCGAGACATTTTTGCAGGAAGCGACGCCGCATTTCAGGCGAAATTTCATTCTCGTGGTCGATAAGGGTGTCGATGTAGCCTTGTATAATACCAATCGGGGTTTTTATTTCATGATTGAGGTTGCTGGCAATTATTTGTTTCGATTGCATCAATTCCTTTTGTTTCTCGATGCTTTGCTGCTGTTCGAGTTGCTCCTTTTTTCGGGCCTGTTGAGCCTGTAATGTGCTTATGTATAGCCTGTTGGCAAGTGAGCGCATGTGCGCTTGCCAGATGCTTTTGGGCTTCTCAATATCTTCTTCGCCATTAAGCAATTTGCTAATCAGGCGCAGCATTATGGTGCTGTCGTGCACAAGAGTTATAAAATAAAGCGATGCAAACAAATTGCTAAAGATTGCCAAGACGATAAAGAACACAACAATAACCCGTCTTGTGCTTTGCGAATCGCTGTCGATACAGCATAAAGTTACTATGAATATTATGGTTAATATCCAAAAAACTATTGTGAAAGCAAAAAATACTTTCAGCAGGATGCTATTTTTCCAATTGGCTTTGGAATCCATAGCCGTAGCCTAATCGAGTGGTTAAATACTTGCCATAATTGCCTATCTTTTTGCGCAGACGTGTTATGTTAGTGTCGATTGCACGCTCAGTAACCTCGTCGTTGCTGCCCCAAATTTTTGTGATAATCTCCTTGCGAGTGTAGATGCAATTAGGGTTTGAGATGAAGAATTGCAATAGTTCAAATTCCGTTTTGGTGAGTCGGATTGGTTCGTCGTCGATAGTGCATTGCTTGTTTTTGCGATGGATGTGCAATCCCTTAAAGTCGATGTCGGAGTTGCTGTTGGCGGCAATGGTGTCGCTTTGGCTCAGGCGCTTAATCATTTGTGTGCGACGCAACAAACTGCGAACGCGTGCAAGCACCTCGCGGATGCGGAAAGGTTTTGTTATGTAGTCGTCACCGCCGATGTTCAAACCTTTAACACGGGCATCTTCGCTGTTGAGTGCGCTGCAAAACATTATTGGCGTAAATTCGGTTTCGGGATTTGTTTTGAGTTTTTTTGCAAGGTCATATCCGTTCATGTTTTTCATCATAATGTCAAGTATGATGAGCGAAAATGATTTGATGTCTTGCTTTAGAGCCTGTTCAGCACTCGATACAATGCTGACAGAGTATCCTTCCAATTCCAAATTGTATTGCAATATTTCGCATATCGATTCTTCGTCGTCGACAATAAGTATTTTTGTATCCATTAGTTGCTTTAATTAATTTATAGGTCTATTAATGATGTTAGATTTAAAAGCATACTCTAATAATTGGGATTAAAGTAATATCTTTGAGTGATTATTTCTTTACCCCATGAGTGCGATAAGAGCACCTGATTTTCCCGTCAACAATTTTCTTGAGTTTACCACTGATTAATTGTTTGCGGATTGTTGAGATATGGTCGATGAACACTTTGCCCTGAAGATGGTCACATTCGTGCTGGACAACGCGAGCCAAATAGCCCTCGATGTCTTTTTCGTGAGTTTCAAAATTCTCATCTTGCCATTTCAAATGTATTTTTTCAATGCGGGTCACGTTTTCATGAATACCGGGCAGGCTAAGGCAGCCTTCCTCGCGAGTGAGTTTTTTGCCGTCTTCGATTACGGTTATCTCCGGATTGATAAGAACCATTTTGCTGTCGGCGAGTTCAGGGAATGTGTCGGCAAGGCACGAAGCGTCGATGTAGACAATCTGTGCACTAACGCCCACTTGTGGGGCTGCAATGCCAATACCGTCGCTTGCATACATGGTTTCTTTCATGTTTTCAAGCAAAATGTTCAAGTCGGGGTATGAGGCATCGACTGTTGAGGCAATTTTTCTCAACACTGGATGCCCGTATAAGTAAACTGGTAAAATCATATTTGTCTGTTATTGTAAGTTTTGCTTTTTATTAAGCAAAACAATTAGTCATATCAATTGTGATTTGTAACTTTATTATTGCGAATTTACTGATTTTTGTCAAAAATTACAAACCTTTCAATCTAATTTATCGCGAAATGTAATGATATGTATGGAATTGCGGTTCATTTCAAATAACTAACAATGTTACGAAATGAACCGCAATAGTATGTGTGGCACAAAACTGCTTTGCGGGTTATTGTCAAAATAAACGCAGTTCTATGCCGTGTGGATGTCTTGATTAGTTGTTTTCAGGACGGAGTTTACGAACAGTAACGGCAGTCTGCCACATTTCGCTTTCGCGGAGAGCGCGAAGTTCTTCATTGAGTTTGTCGCGATAGTCAGGCTTAGAGTTGCTGTCGATTGATATTTGTGCTTCGTTACCCGATTTCACGCTTTTATAGAGGCGTTGAACAACAGGCTTGATTGCATCGTGGAATGGAGTCATCCAATCGAGTGCGCCGCGTTGTGCAGTGGTAGAGCAGTTGGCGTACATCCAGTCCATACCTTTTTCAGCGAACAAAGGCATGAGCGATTGGGTGAGTTCTTCAACGGTTTCGTTGAAGGCTTCGCTTGGAGTGTGACCGTTTTCGCGGAGCACTTCGTATTGAGCCAAAAGAAGACCTTGAATTGCACCCATAAGCGAACCGCGTTCACCAGTGAGGTCGGAAGTGGCTTCGCGTTGGAAAGTGGTTTCAAAAAGATAACCTGAACCAATGCCGATGCCGAGAGCGATGGTGCGGTCGTAAGCACGGCCTGTTACGTCTTGGTAGATAGCATACGAACTGTTCAAACCGCGACCTTCGAGGAACATAGTGCGCAACGATGTGCCTGAACCCTTAGGAGCAACCATGATAACATCGACATCTGTTGGAGGAACGCAACCGGTGCGGTCGTTCCAAGTGATTGCAAATCCATGTGAGAAATACAATGCCTTGCCAGGGGTGAGGTATTGTTTGATTGTTGGCCAAACCGACATTACAGCGGCGTCGCTAAGCAGGCACATGATGATTGTGCCTCGTTGGCATGCTTCTTCGATGCTGAAAAGTGTTTCGCCCGGCTTCCAACCGTCGTTAATAGCCTTTTCAAAAGTTTTGCCTTGACGTTGACCAACGATTACGTTGAAGCCATTGTCGCGGAGGTTCATACTTTGACCAGGACCTTGTACGCCGTAGCCGATAACGGCAATTGTTTCGTCTTTCAATACTTCTCTTGCTTTCTCGATAGTGAATTCTTCGCGGGTGATTACTTGTTCTTCAACACCACCAAAATTTAAAATTGCCATAATTTTTTAATAATTTAAAAGTTGGTTTAAAAACCGATAGTTTATTGTTTTGTTTATTTGTTATTATCTGTTTTGTATCACCATTTGCCTATTGCAGATTGCCGTTGCGAGGTTCGAGCAATATTCGTGCGCGGCAATGGCTGTTGCCATCAGCATCGGTGATTTCGAGCCTAACGTCGTTTGTGCTGTTGTCGACGCGTATGGTAACGTCTTCGGCATAGCGACATTCGCGTATGTAGGCTATTTCAAATCGCTTTACCATATTGGCATGGTAGGTGCTTAACGGCAGTTGGTTCATTAGCAGTTCAACATAACGCACGCTGTTGACGTGCTGGTTGATGTCGAGGTCGCAGTATTTAAAGTTGTAGTGTCCCACAGAGCCATCGCTCACGGGTTTTAGCCTCGATTGCGGCTCAATAGGGCAGGGATGCTGCGAAATCACTTCAGTCATATAGTTGAACTTTGAAATGTCGACGCTTTCGCGAGTTTCGCTGTTGATAACAACCCAAACAGTGCGTGCGTAACCCAGAATGTTGCCTTCATCGTCGCTGATTTCGAAGTTGCGTTGCGAGAAGTGCCGGTTGTAACTTTCAATCCATGTGGTGAAGATATATTTTTTGTTCACCGGTGGAAGTTTAGTCATTTCGATGCTTACTCGCGAGAGCACCCACGACTCGTTGCTTGTGATGAGTGTGGAATAGCCCACACCCCAAATGTCGGCATGCTCGGTTGCCACTTCAATAATGCGGGTGAGAAGGAGAGTTATTGGCATCTCACCTTCGGGGGTACACTCGCCCGGCGCCAGAAAATAGCGATGTGAATATTCTTTTACTCTTTGTCGCTCCATTTTTCTTTAGGCCTACGGCGCTTTTCTTGTTCGTCGATAAAGAGAGATACATATTCGGCAGGCGACTTGGTGATGGCAACTCGTCCGCTGCGCACAAATTGGCGAATATCGTATTTCTTCAGTTCTTCAAACAGCGTTTCCACTTCGTCGCTTTGACCGGTTTTCTCAATTACGGTGTATTCGCGTGCAATCTCAAGTATGCGAGCGTTGTGCTTGCGAATAATTGATTCGAGGTTCGGCTCGGCAATGAGGTTGATTGTAGGCACCTTGTAGAGTGCTATTTCTTGGAACACAATCTCGTCGTCGGTGTAATAGAATGCCTTGAGCACGTCGATTCGTTTTTCGATTTGCAGGACAAGTTTCTGAATGGTTTGCTTGTCGGTGAAGGTGGTGATAGTGAATTTATGCACACCTTTAATCGAAGATGGCGAAACGGTTAAGGTTTCGATGTTGAGTTTACGCCGTGTGAAAATGATGGAAATCTGGTTTAGCAGACCCACACGGTTTTCCGAAAAAACGGCTACTGTATATAAAGTGTTAGAGATTGTCATAGTCGGTATATGGTTTCTTAGTGTATTTCTCAGTGCGGCTGAGCAAGATGTTGTCGAGTACGCTTCCTGCCGGAATCATCGGGTAGACGAGTTCTTCAGGAGCAATGTTGACATTGATGAGGTAGGCTCCGTCGTGCTTAAGCATACGGTCGATTGCATCGTCGAGGGTGTTGATGTCTTCAACGTCTTCGGCGTGGATTCCGTAGGCTTTGAGCAGGGTCACAAAGTCGGGGTTCACCATTTCTGTTTCGGAATAGCGTTCATTGTAGAAGAGTTCTTGCCATTGACGCACCATGCCGAGGAAGTTGTTGTTGAGCAGAATGATTTTCACAGGCAATTTATATTGCAGGATAACGCCCAATTCTTCAACGGTCATTTGCAGACCACCGTCGCCGGTGAAGAAGCACACAGTGCGGTTGGGGGCTGCTATTTGTGCACCTATGGCAGCAGGAAGTCCGAAGCCCATAGTGCCGAGTCCGCCTGATGTGATGATGCTGCGTGGTTCGGTGAATTTAAAGTAGCGGGCTGCTTGCATTTGGTTTTGACCTACGTCGGTCACCAACACAGCCTTGTTGCCGGTGGCTTCGCTCACCTTGCGCACCACTTGGCCCATTTTAATTTTTCCGTCTTTTGGATTAAGTTCATCGCTGATGACGGTGTTTTTCTCAATTTCCCAATCGTCGGCGAAACTGTTAATCCATTCTTCGTGTGAAGCGGGGTTGATGAGAGGCATGAGTTGCTGAAGCACAACTTTTGCATCGCCGTGGATGCTGGCATCAACACTGATGTTCTTGTTGAACTCACTGCGGTCAATGTCGATGTGGATAATTTTTGCCTGCGGTGCAAATTTTGCAGGATGTCCGGTTACGCGGTCGCTGAAGCGCATGCCAATGGCGATGATGAGGTCGCAGTTCATTGTGGCAATGTTGCATGCCACGTTGCCGTGCATACCAATCATACCCATGTTAAGCCTATGCGACGAAGGCATCGATGACAATCCGAGCAATGTGTTGCACATTGGAATGTCGGCTTTCTCGGCAAACTCAAGCAGTTCTTTTTCAGCGCCGGAGATAGTCACGCCGTTACCGGCAAGAATATATGGGCGCTTTGAATCGTTGATTAAATCGGCTGCTTCGTTGAGTTCGGCTCGATTAATTTCGGGGAACGGTTCGTAACTGCGTATGTAGTTGCATTTCTTATACTCTTTCCATTCTATTTTCTCGTTTTGTGCATTTTTTGCAAAGTCGAGAACTACGGGTCCGGGGCGACCGGTTGATGCAATATAGAAAGCGCGTGCCACAGCCCATTCAATGTCCTCGGCGTTACGTATTTGGTAACTCCATTTGGTGAGAGGTTGTGTGATGCCGATGACGTCGGTTTCTTGGAAGGCATCGCTGCCCAACGCAGCCGAGCCCACTTGACCGGTGATTACCACCAATGGCGTACTGTCCATGTTTGCATCGCCAAGACCAGTGATAACATTTGTAGCACCTGGACCGGAAGTGACAATCACAACTCCGGGTTTACCGCTGATGCGTGCAAATCCTTGAGCAGCATGAATGGCGCCTTGTTCGTGACGAACAAGAATGTTTTTGATTTCTTTCTTGTGATCGTAGAGCACGTCGAACACTGGTATAATGGCACCTCCAGGATAACCGAATGTGGTGTCGACACCTTCGGCTATGAGTGAGCGTATCAGTGCCTCAGCTCCTAAAATTTTCTGCCCCATAACAATAGAAATGTAGTTTGAGTATATAGGTTTGTTGTTTGTCGCTTGTTTCTTTAGTTTATTCGCGCACGCCACCGCGGTCGGCTGATGTCACCATCGATGCGTAGGCTTGGAGAGCCTTCGACACTATGCGGTTACGTTTCTTAGGCTTGAATGCTGCGTTGCCAAGAGCCTCTTCTGCAGCACGTCGGGCTGCCAATTCTTCGTCGCTAATCATCAGGTTGATTGTGCGTTCAGGAATGTTGATGTCGATGATGTCGCCATCGTGAACAAGAGCGATGTTGCCGCCGCGTGCTGCTTCGGGTGAGATGTGCCCGATTGACAGTCCTGATGTGCCACCTGAGAAGCGACCGTCGGTAATGAGTGCGCACAATTTGCCCAAGTGCTTCGATTTGATGTAAGAAGTGGGGTATAGCATCTCTTGCATACCTGGTCCGCCTTTAGGACCTTCGTAGGTTATAACCACCACGTCGCCGGCTTCAACCTTGTCGTTAAGAATACCTTCAACGGCATCATCTTGACTTTCAAACACTTTGGCTTTGCCAGTGAAGTGGAATATGCTTTCGTCGACGCCCGCAGTTTTCACCACGCAACCGTCGTTGGCGATATTGCCGTAGAGCACAGCCAATCCGCCGTCTTTCACGTAGGCGTGTTCAAAATCGCGTATGCAGCCTTCAGCGCGGTCGGCATCGAGTTGCTTGTAATGGCTCGATTGACTGCCCATCTTGGTGGTGCGAACACCAGCCGGTGCGCTGAGCCAAAGTTCGCGGGCTTCGTCGCTGAAGTTGTTGCCTTCAATTGAATAGCAGTCGATGGCTTGACCCAAAGTAAGCCCGTCGACGCGTTTCACGTTGGTGTCAACCAATCCTTGTTTGGCAAGAATACCCATTATTGACATAATGCCGCCGGCTCGGTTTACGTCTTCAACGTGATAAACCTTTGAGTTAGGTGCCACTTTGCAAAGCACCGGTGTTTTGCGCGACAGCATATCGATGTCTTTCATCGTGAAGTTAGCACCGGCTTCGTTGGCAATTGCAAGCAGGTGCAGCACGGTGTTTGTGCTGCCGCCCATAGCGATGTCGAGAGTCATGGCGTTGAGCATCGCTTCGCGAGTGGCAATGCTGCGAGGCAGCACGCTGTCGTCATCGTCGTTATAATAGGCATAGGCATTCTTTACAATCTGTTGTGCGGCACGCTTAAAGAGTTCAATTCGGTTGGTGTGAGTGGAAAGCACAGTGCCGTTGCCCGGAAGAGCCATACCAATGGCTTCATTAAGGCAGTTCATAGAGTTGGCGGTGAACATGCCGGAGCATGAGCCGCAAGTAGGACAGCCAAATTCTTCAACCTTAGCCACGGTGTCGTCGTCGACCGAACTGTCGGCAGAGTCAATCATCACGTCGATAAGGTCGAGAGCGCGATTGCCGAGGTGTCCGGCTTCCATAGGTCCGCCCGAGCAGAAAATGGTTGGAATGTTGAGTCGCATCGATGCCATGAGCATTCCTGGAGTGATTTTGTCGCAGTTGCTTATGCAAATCATTGCATCGGCACGGTGAGCGTTAACCATATATTCCACGCTATCGGCAATCAAGTCGCGTGAAGGCAACGAATACAACATGCCGTCGTGACCCATTGCGATGCCGTCGTCGATTGCTATAGTGTTGAATTCGGCAGCATAGCATCCCAGCCGTTCGATTTCGGCCTTCACTATTTGCCCGATTTCGTGGAGATGTGTATGTCCGGGAACAAATTGTGTGAATGAATTGACAATTGCAATGATGGGTTTGCCCATCTGCTCCTTTTTCATTCCGTTTGCTATCCAGAGTGCACGGGCGCCAGCCATACGTCGTCCGCTCATTGTCACTGAACTTCTCAAAGGTTTGCTCATAACTCTTTAGTGTTAATAAAAAAACCTTTCCTAATCTGTTCGATGGAGGAAAGGTCTGTAATATGTTATATTAATAATTTCTAACCATAATGATGTTAAACTCATCCTCCATCATATCACATAATCACGACCACGATACCCAATAGCACCGCAATAATAATGTTAATGACAGTTAGAAGGTGATGTCTCATATCATTCTGTTGTTTTTGTCGTTGCAAATTTACGTTACAATTATGATAACTGCAAATATTTTTTCATTAAAATGTAATAAAATATTGCTATAATCTTGCCGTGCGCAAAAAATGTAAACTAATTTGTTTGAAAAAATTAAAAAATGAAACAAATTGTCATTTTGTGTGCAATTCGCTGACAAATATTTATTGTTCGGCTTTAGGCATTCGTGCAATTTCCTCGCGCAGAATGTCGGCAAGCAATTCCACTCCGGCTGGTATACGTTCCTCAGCCATAAACGAGAAGTTCATGCGCATAGTGTTCCGACAACTGCCGTCGGGGTAGAAGAACGAGCCTGCAACGTAAGCCACGCCGCGAGAGAGCGCCACGTCGTAGAGTTTCACCGTGTCGAATCCTTCGGGCAGACGCAGGAAAATGAACAATCCGCCTTCGGGATGGGTCCAAGTTACGCCTTTGGGCATGTGCTTCTCAAGAAGGCTGAGCATTATGTCGCGTTTGTGGTGATACAGGGCGATTGAGTGCTTCAGATTGGCGTCCAAACGGCCGCTGCTCAGAAACTCGGCTGCCACATACTGGTCGAGAATAGGTGCGCAAAGGTCGAGCGACTGTTTGCAAACATATATTCGGTCGATAATTTCGGGGTTTGCAATAATCCAGCCTAAGCGAAATCCCGGAGCAAATATTTTTGAGAACGACCCGAGGTGAATCACGCGGTCGGGGGCTAACGAATAGAGTGTCGGCACCGGCTCGCCCTCGTAGCGCAGTTCGCGGTAGGGGCTGTCCTCCACAATCAGGAAATCGTAGCGCTCAGCAAGTTCGGCAAGCACACGGCGCTCGTCGAGTGTGAGAGTTTCGCCCGACGGGTTTTGAAAGTCGGGAATCATGTAGAGGAATTTGATGCACTTGCCTTCAGCGAGGCATTTCTCGATGGCGTCGACATACATTTGTCGCCAAACGTCGATATCGTGGTGATGTTGCACACCCACGATGGTTGCTCGATAGGAGTGGAACGACTGCATGGCACCCAAATAGGATGGCGCAGAGGTGAGAATCACATCACCGGGATTAACAAGCACGCGAGTGCACACGTCGATGCCTTGCTGCGACGATGTGGAGATGAGTATTCGCTCCTCGTCAACGCCGTATCGTTGAGCCACGGCTTTGCGCAGTTCGGGCACTCCCTGTGTGGCACCGTATTGAAACACACGACTGCCATAGCGGTCGATAGCATCGGCAATGGTCTGCTTGATGGCTTCGGCAGGAAATGTGTCGGCTGATGGATAGCCACCGGCAAAAGAGTAGATGGCATTTAGGTCGACACGTTTGAAAATTTCTCTCACCGGTGACCGGAAAAACGAGCCTACGTCGTCGGAGAACCGGTGAGAATATTCAATATCCATATTCTAATATAATATGTAATCGGTTTGTGGTAAAATGAAATTATCGCAGCAAATCCTCGAGGGTGACCGATGTAGATGTTCCGGCATCGCGATATTTTACAATCACGGGCGTGTAGATGTGGATACCTTGGTTTTTGCCGGGGCCATTAGTGATAGGGCGAGAGCCTGCTACCACCACTGCACCTTCAGGAACAACCATCTGACCGTTCTCGTTTGCACGAATGTATTCGCCCATTGTGGCGTCGTAGATTGCTGTTGATGCGTTGATAATCACACCTGTGGCAATCACTGCGTTTTGCTTCACGATAGTGCCTTCGTAGATGCCGCAGTTGCCGCCAATGAACACGTTATCTTCGATGATTACAGGCAAAGCACCCACAGGCTCGAGCACGCCACCCAGTTGCGAAGCGGCTGAGAGGTGTACATGCTTTCCCACTTGGGCGCACGAACCAACGAGTGCGTGCGAATCAATCATCGTGCCTTCATCGACAAATGCGCCTATGTTGACGTAGGATGGTGGCATCATAATCACCGATGGGGCTAAGTAGGCGCCACGGCGCACGCTGCTACCGCCCGGCACGATGCGCACTCCGCTTTCGGCAGTGAAACGCTGTGCTGGGATGGTGTCTTTGTCGAAGAAGGAAAACTGACCATGGCTCATGTCAGTGAGTTTGCCGAGACGGAATCCGCTAAGGATTGTCTCCTTTACCCAGGCATTTACTTTCCATGTGCCGTTAACTTTCTCTGCCACTCTCACCGCGCCGCTTTCAAGGTCGGCGCATAGGTTGTTGAATTTATCTAATTCTTCTTGTTGAGTCATTGTGTTGAGTTGAAAAGGGGTTGTTAAATAAGATTCAAGTCCTTTAGTGTCTGCAACATTAGTTGATAGGTGCTTTCGGATGCCTGGGTGAGTGGCGAACGAAGGCTGTTATCCATAAGTCCGAGCGCATGCATTGCTGCTTTGGCAGGGATAGGATTGCTTTCGATGAAGCAGTTCTTGAACAGCGGCATCAACTTGAAGTGCAGGTTGCGGGCCTTGATGAGATTGCCGTTGCGAATAGAGTTCACCAGTTCCACCATAAGTTGTGGAGCGATGTTTGAAGCAACGCTGATTACGCCATGTGCCCCCGATGCGATAAGTGAAAGTGTTTCGTTGTCGTTGCCGCTGAGCACGGTGAAACCGGCAGGAGCGTTGCAGATGATGTCGGAAATCTGCTGATAGTTAGATGACGCTTCTTTTATGGCAACGATGTTGTCGATTTCGGCAAGGCGAAGTGTGGTTTCTGTTGCAAGATTCACACCTGTACGTCCCGGCACATTATATAATACAATATCCTTGTTGGTTGATTGTGCAATTTCTTTGAAGTATTGGTACAAACCTTCTTGTGTTGGCTTGTTGTAGTAAGGCACCACAATGAGGAATGCGTCAACGCCATGAGCATCGAGGTTTTTCATGTTCTTTACGGTGTGAACAAACGAGTTTGTTCCGGCGCCAACCACTAATGGAAGCCCATGAGAGTGCTCGCGGCAGCATTCAAGCAGTTTGATTTTTTCGTCGTCGTCAAGACAAGGAGTTTCTGCTGTTGAGCCCAGTGGTACTAAGAAATTGATGCCGGCATCAACCTGACGTTCAACGGTGTTGGCAAAAGCATCGTAGTCAACTTCGTTGTTTTTGAAAGGCGTAAGCAACGCTGTGCCACAGCCCGTTAACAATAAACGATTCATATACTTATTTAAATGATTATGTCCTTAAATTCTTTCACTCCAGTTATGTTCTCAATCATCAATGCGGCTTGCACAGCACCTTGAGCAAACCCTTTGCGCGAGAATGCTTCGTGAGAGATGGTTAAGCGGTCGTTTTGACCTTCAAATCCCACAGTGTGTATGCCTGCAATTTCGCCACAACGCACCGATTGTATTTCAGTTGTTTTGTTCATGTTCCTGTCGACAATGGCACCGAGCGATTTGGCTGTGCCGCTTGGTGCGTCGAGTTTGTGGCAATGGTGCATTTCCACGATGTAGGTGTCGTAGCCCGCATCCTTGAGCAACGTCGACGCTTTATCGGCAAGAGCGAACATCACATTCACGCCGAGCGAGAAGTTTGAGGCGTGAATCATTGTCGTGCCGGCGTTTTCAAAATATGTAGTCACTTCATCTTTTATGTCGTTCCATCCGGTAGTACCCACCACAACAGCCTTGAAGTTGTCGGCAAGAAATCGGTAGTTGGCACGAAAAGCATCGGGTGTGGTGAAGTCGATGCAGACGTATTGTTTAGCCTCTTGAAGGTTGAATGAAGTGATGTCCTCGCTGGCAACATAGTCGATGCCTCGTTCCACCAAAATGGATTCAATCATGTGACCCATTTTGCCATATCCACTAATTGCTATCTTCATAATTGCTTAAACAAATTGCGGTGAATAGTGTTCACAATCTCGGTGAGTTCGCTGCGGTCGACAACAAAACTGATGTTGATGTTAGATGCGCCTTGCGAAATCATATACAGGTTGTTGCCTTTGAGTGAATTCATCAAGCGTTGAAGCACGTCGCCATAGTTGATTACGTTTTTGCCTATGATTGAAACTTGCGACTTGTCGGTGAACACATGTACTTCGGCAAACTGCGAAAGATGTTCAACCACTTCGTCGACGTTCTGCTGTCCGGCAACGGTAACTGATATGTTGGCTTCGGATGTACTGATGAGGTCGACCGACACGTTGCAGTCGCGGAACACCTTGAATACCCTTTGAACAAAACCGGTGGCATTAATCATCTTTGGAGAGAAGATGTTGATGAGTAGAATGTCTTCTTTCCACGACACTGCTTTCACGCCATCGGCAATGGCATCGTTGCCCATTATTGAAGTGCCGGGGTGCTGCGGATTGGTGGAGTTAAGCACAAAAATCGGAATGTTTTTGTTGATAGCCGGCTCGATGGTGAGAGGGTGAAGCACTTTTGCACCAAAGTGAGCCATTTCGGCAGCCTCCTCAAACGATATTTTTTCGAGGCATTGTGTGCCTTCAACGCGGCGAGGGTCGGCTGTTCTAACGCCGTCGACATCGGTCCAGATTTCGATGCGTTCGGCATCGACAGCCATGCCAATGAGCGAAGCAGTGTAGTCGCTGCCACCACGGCCGAGCACCGAAGGTTCGCCGTCGATTGTCGAGGAGATGAATCCTTGGGTGATTACTGCCTTCATTCCTTTGAAACTCTTTTCAACAATGCCGGGTGTGCGGGCTATAATTTCGTCGAAGATTGGGTCGCCCACAAGAGTGTCGCCACTGGTGATAATCATTTTTCGAGCATCGATTATTTCGGTGTCGATTCCCGAAGCGTTCAAAGCGTGATATATGATTGTTGACGAAAGAATCTCGCCACGCGAAATGATGATTGCTTTGCTTCGAGCCGAGAGTTCGCCAAGTGCGCACACCGAGGTTACCACCTTTTCAAGGTAGTCGCAAATGTTGTTGATTTCACTGATTGCTTCGTTGAGCATGTGGCCGCTGTTGGCAAGCAGTTCGCTCGCCACTCTGATGTGGCGTTCGCGCAGTTGTTCAAGCAGGAGCGACGTTTGCGATTCGTCTTGCGTTGCTGCCATGTCGGCAATGTTATAAAGCATGTCGGTAACTTTCGACATGGCTGATACTACTACGATGGGGCGTTCGTCCAATTTGCTTTCGATAATCGAGATGGCGCGTCGGATGGCTTCGCTGTTCGCTACTGAAGTGCCTCCAAATTTCATTAATATCATAGTTCCTATAAATTTTTATTTAAATAGTATGTTGTTATTTATTTATTCTTTAATCAGACTCTCAAATATTTTAATGTACTGCTTTGTGGCAGTTTCGAGTTGGTCGACGGTGACACACTCGTTTGCAGTGTGGGCAGTGAGTATCGAGCCCGGACCGCAAAGCATTTTGTGCTCAAAGCAGGTGAGGTGAGGGGCATCGCTGCCAAACGCCACGGTGGTGGTTGGAATGCCGTCGACGGTGAGAAAGTGGGTGGGTGTGTCGCCGCCCAAAGCCTCAATGCTTATGTTGTCCTGCCACAATTGGTTGGTTTCGGCAATGTGGCTGAGCGTGTTGCAGACAAACGTGTCGGATGCAAATGTGGTTCGAAAATATAGGCGGAAAGAGAGTTTGTTGCTAAGTATGTTTTGTGGATTGTCGCTCACAAGTTTGCCAATGTTCCATGTGGTTTCGCCTTGCAGCGGGTCGGTGGGGAACTGTATGCTGCGAAGGTGGTTTACGAAATCGACGAACAGATTAACGGCTGACAATCCCATGTGGGGATATCCCGAATGGCAACTTTTGCCCGTAATTGTTACTTGAAACGATTTTGTGCCTTTTGCAGCGCTCACCATACAATTATCGGTGGGCTCACCTACCAATAGATATTTTGCACCAGTATGCGATTTTGCAAAATGCTTTGCGCCGAACGAACCCGTTTCTTCGCCCGAAAGCAAAAGCAGTGCGAATCCGGTGCGGCCTCTGCGTTCAAGTTCGAGGCATGCTTGATAAAGCGACCAAATCTGACCCTTTGCATCGCATGTGCCGCGTCCGCGAAAGGTGGTGCCGTCGAATGTCGGTGCTATATAAGGAGGCACCGTGTCGATGTGTGTGCAGAACACCAGTTGAGGAGTGCCCCAACTGAATAGCAGATTCAGAGTGCCGTCGCCCACTTCCATTGCTTCGACAGAGCAATGCGGTGTGGCAAGCACTTTTGCCAAATGCTCGGCAAGAGGTCGTTCTTGCGACGATGTCGAGTTGAATTTTAATATGTCGATAAACTCATTATAACTCATTCTTCTTTCTCTAAAAAATAGAGCAACTCCACTCACATGGGGCTGCTCTCGAAGTAAATTGTTAATAAAATGTCATGATAATGTTCAAATCAATTCATAACACATGCCCCACAAACAGATGTCTGCCTGTTTTATTTGTTTGACAATATGTTTATTTGAGTTGTACATTATAAAAAATTGGTTGTTAGCTACAAAAAACCATTCTGGTTAGAAAACCGATGCAAATTTATTACGGCTGTTTATAATTTGCAAACTTTTTTTCGCTTTTACATTTTTTTAGAAATCGGTAGCATTTTTTTAATGTTTATTTAATGCCACAGAATTTCTTTAGTTCAGCGGTGGTGCCGTGTTGCTCACCATTGAGCGATTTCAGCCATTTGTGAGTGTTGTTAAACATAATTTTCTTGGCATTGTCGAAATTCTCCGGGTTGGTGATGCGGGTGAACACCACACGTTGAATGGCGGTGCGCGGACAAGTGGCGATTCCGTAGCCGGCATTTTTTGGAGTGTCGGTAGGTCCATTGCTGCTCCAATATTTCACGTCGCCATTCTCGTCGTATCCAAGGAAAATCACGCTGTGGCCATGCTCTTGTTCATCGCTTTTGTTGGCGTTAACGCCAATAACGGCACCGCTGTCGCTGCCTTTCGAGGCATTGCGGTCCCAGAAAATCTTCATGAAGTCGCCAGGAACGGCTTTTGCCCAAACAGGGTCGTTACACCACTCTTCGTCGCTAAGATATTGTTCGCCCTTTGTTTCTTTTAAAGCATCGGTTTTTGCACCGCGGAATCCGGTGAAACTGAATCCGGTTTTTAAATCGTTAACCAGTACGGCAATGCCTGGGCCATTAGCGTTGGCGCGACCCCAGCAACCTTGTCCGTCGCTTTGATTAACGCCATTTTGGTTAACATTGTCGGTGATGCCCACAAGCGGTTTGAGGTTGAACCATGACGCACGCGACACTTCGCCTTTTTGGTCCCAAATGATTATGGCTTGAAGAAGTGCAGCGTAAGTTGCCATTGAGCAAAACGATGGGCATGCCTTCTTGGCTTGAAAATTGGGGCGTTGGTCGGCAAGTTGCATATTGAATGCTTCGTTCATTGCTCGCCATGCGCTTTTGGGAAAGTCGGCAGTGGCTTTGCGTCCGGTGTAATAGCCTCCATTTTCGGGGAATGAGTCGATTGCAGCGATAATGGCTTTTTGCCACGACTCGTTGACACGCTTGTTTTCGCCGGCGGGAGCCGCTGAAGCAGTGAATACTAATGCGGCAAGAACAGATAAAATCAGATATTTCATTTGTTTAAACATTGGTTCGATTAATATTTGGGTTCAAAATTATGAAAAATATCGCAACTTGCACAAAAAATCATTACTTTTGTGATATGGGAAGGATATTAGCAATCGATTATGGAAAGAAACGCACGGGCATTGCTGTGACAGATACGTTGCAAATCATAGCAAATGGGCTTGAAACGGTGGCGACTCACACGTTATTGCAGTTTCTCAAGGATTATATGGCTAAAGAGCCTGTCGACACTATTGTGGTTGGTTTGCCGAAACAGATGAACGGTCAGCCGTCGGAGAGTATGCGGTATATCACGCCGTTTGTTGCCACGCTTCGCAAGACGTTTCCGCAGATTTCAGTGGAGATGTATGATGAGCGGTTCACGAGCACAATAGCCCACAAGGCCATGATTGACGGCGGAATGAAAAAAAGCGACAGGCGCGAAAAGGCTCGCGTCGACAGCATTGCGGCAACAATCATCCTCACCGATTACTTGCAATGCCGTGCCATGCGTGGCTTCTGAAAGCATAGCCCCGTCACGGGGTAGTTGATAAACCGCAATTTTGTTAGTAACTTTGCGGTGTCAAAAGCGAAATGATATTGATGAAACGATTACAGGTAAATACTATTTTTCATAGGCTGATTGCTGTGGTGGCGATTGTGTCGGTTATGGTTTCGTGCCGTTCCACAAAGCATGTGCCTGAAGGACAGTATCTGCTCGATGACGTGAAATTCAACATCACTAATAATGAAAAAGCAAAATCGCTAAAGAGCACGGAGTTGGTGAATTATCTGCGCCAAACACCTAACCATAAGGTGCTTGGCGGCATGAAGTTACAGTTGGCGTTCTATAACATCAGTGGCAAGGATAGTAGCAACTGGTTCAACAAATGGGTTCGCAGAGTGGGCAGTGCTCCGGTGATTTACGACCATTCGCTCACCGAAGCAAGCGTTAAGCAACTTCAAACAGCATTGATTAATAAGGGCTTTATGGGCTCGAGCGTCACAGCCGACACTATTTATAATCATCCCAAAAAGAAGATAAGAGTAACCTATAATGTGTCATTCGGTGAGCCGCACTATGTGTCGTCGGTGAATTACAACATCGAGAACGATACGTTGCGGGAACTTATTTTGGCTGATTCGGCACAATTCCTGATACGGCGTAATTCGGTGTTCGACCGCAATCTGCTTGATGAAGAGCGTCAAGGCATTAGCGAGCGTTTGCGCGAAAAAGGCTATTATGCTTTTAATAAGGAGTATATCACATTCACAGCCGACACGGCAGCAGGCGAGAAGAATGTGGACCTGACTATGAATCTTATGCGACCGTATGAAAACGACAAAATGCCGTATTACACCTCGCATAAGCCATTCTATGTGCGTAATGTTACGTTTGTGACCAACTATGACCCGATGACGATGCATGACGTGAGCGACTATAAAGCCGACGACGAATCGTATTACAACGGTTATAAGGTGCTTTACGGCGATGAAAAATATTTGCGGAAATCGGTGCTCGACGATTGTTGTTTGATAAAACCCGGCAAACGATATAGTTCCAACGATGTCAACCGCACTTATGAGTCGTTTGGGCGTTTGGGTATTGTGAAGTTTGTGAATATTGAAATACAGCCGGTGGGTGAGATTGACGGCAAGATATGGCTTGATGTGTATGTTTTGCTGTCGCGCTCGAAGTCGCAAACGGCATCGGTGTCGCTCGAAGGTACCAATTCGGAGGGTGACCTTGGTTTTGGTTTGGGTCTTGGTTATCAGCATCGAAACATATTCAACGGCTCGGAGGTGCTTAGTGCAAAGGTGAGAGCAAGTTATGAGAGCCTTTCGGGTGACTTGAATGGCTTGATTAACGATAACTATTCGGAGTATATGGGCGAGTTGGGCTTAAAATATCCAAAGTTTAAGGCTCCGTTCTTGAAACGCAGTTTCAAAGAAAAGATACTTGCATCAACAGAGTTTTCAACCAGTTTTAATTATCAGGAACGACCCGAATATACTCGTGTGATAGCAGGTGTTGGATGGCGTTATTTGTGGAGTGAACGTACCAATAAGACGCGGCACACATTCAACTTGCTTGATTTGAACTATGTTAATCTGCCAAAGAGCAAGAGCAACTTCCTCGACAGCATCAGCAACCCGATATTGCGTTATAGTTATGAGGACCACTTTATTATGCGTATGGGTTATTCGTATTATCATTCAAACAAGAATGACGCGTCGCCCATGTCGCGGCTTTATCAGCCCGATGTCTACACAATCCGTGTTGCAGCAGAAACGGCTGGTAATGTGCTATATGGTGTGTCGAAACTTATTGGGCAGAAAAAGGATAACGATTCGTATAAAGTGTTTGGCATCAACTATTCGCAATATTTCAAGGTGGATGCCGACTATTCGTTTACTCATAGTTTTAATCCTCGCAGCAGTTTGGCATTCCATGTTGGGGCAGGAGTGGCTGTGCCTTACGGCAACAGTTCGGTTTTGCCTTTCGAGAAACGGTTTTATGCCGGTGGCGCAAACAGCGTGCGTGGTTGGGGTGTGCGCACTCTTGGTCCGGGAAGTTATTATGCCACAAACTCGGTTAATAGTTTCATCTATCAGTGTGGCGACGTGCGATTAGATATGAATCTTGAGTATCGAGCCAAGTTGTTCTGGGTGATTGAGTTGGGCGCATTCATCGATGCCGGTAACATCTGGACGATTAAAGAATATGAAGACCAGCCTGGTGGTGTGTTTAAGTTCAACAAGTTTTATGAGCAAATTGCTTTGGGCTATGGACTTGGCATACGCCTTGACTTCACTTATTTCTTGTTGCGCCTTGATTTTGGTATGAAGGCTCACAATCCTGCTTCACATCAAGAGCATTGGCCGCTGTTGCATCCGCAATGGAAACGTGATTCTGCGGTGCATTTCTCGGTTGGCTATCCGTTCTGATAATATAAATAAGGTAAAAGGAATTATGAAAAAATTAGTGATTTTCGACCTTGACGGCACGTTGCTCAACACTATTGAAGATTTGGGCAATGCTGCAAATTATGCGTTGGGCAAGAATGGCTATCCAACGCATAGTTTGGCAAGTTACCCGTTTTTTGTGGGTAATGGTGTGCGTAACCTCATTCGCAAGGCTTTGCCCGACGACATGCGCACCGATAGCATTATCGACAGTTTGCTGAAAGATTTTAAGGAATACTACAACGAGCATAACACCGAATGCACCAAGCCTTACGACGGCATTGTGGATTTGTTGCACGATTTGCAGGATAACGGTGTGAAAATGGCTGTGGCTTCTAACAAATATCAACAGGCAACCGAGAAGATTATTTCCAACTTTTTCGGAGATATTGATTTTGTGGCAGTCTATGGTCAACGTGAAGGCGTGAATGTGAAGCCCGACCCTTCGGTGGTGTTTTCTATTCTTGGCGATGCCAAAGTGCCTAAAAGCGATGTTCTTTATGTTGGCGATTCCGGGGTGGATATGGAAACTGCACGACGCGCCTGTGTTGACTCGGTGGGGGTGACATGGGGATTCAGAAGCGAAAAAGAATTGAATGAATATCATGCCGACCAAATCGTGAACAAGGTTTCCGACATATTTGATATTGTTATGAAAGAATAGTGATTGATGTGATATTTCACATCGACGAAATAATTAATGCTGCAAACCTGATTAAAGCCTAATCGAGTTTGCAGCATTAGTTGTTTATTAAATCACGCTCAGGAAGGCGGTTTAAATGTTCACTTCGTTAGAGAGGGTGATTGAGGTTACTTGCGGGTCGGTGTGTATGTCGTTGAAAACGGCAATAAAGTTAGTCGATGCCTTGCAGCGCACAATCACATTGATGATGGTGGTGTTGCTTTCGTAGTCGTATTTCAAAAACAAATCACTGACGTGTACGTTGTATTTGGTAAAAGTCTGTTTGATAGCCGAAGCATCGTTCACAATGTAGTTCAATTTGATGCGGATTATTTTTGACTCGCCGGTCATGTCGGCATAATGCTCGTAGCGGTTCATGATGGCAAGGATGAAAATAATGAGCAGGGTGGTGATGATTGATATAATATACATGCCGGCACCCACAGCCAGACCAATCATTGCAGTAATCCAAATTCCGGCTGCTGTGGTGAGACCTCTCACCGAACCTTTCATTTGAATAATGGCACCGGCACCCAGGAAACCGATACCTGATACCACTTGCGCTGCAATTCTGCCGGGGTCGCCATTTTTAAGTCCAAGAAACTCCTGAGGGATGTAGATTGAAACCAGCATGGCGAGGGTGGCTCCAGTGCAGATGAGCGAGAAAGTGCGCATACCTGCCATTTGCCCTTTTTTCATGCGTTCGATGCCTACGGCGGCACCGAGGAACATACTAAGAAGAAGCCTCATTGTGGCATTTGCCCAATTCACGTCGTGGCTTTGAATCAATGATATGAGTTGTTGTAGTAAGTGGTCCATAATGCAAAATAATGATTTGTGGTTATGCAAATATAATTGTAATGCTCCGAATTGCCAAATTGATTTGCCTTGTTGTGGGTGAATAATGCCTATCTGTTGGCAATGTTAAAAATTATTACAAATTGTGTTTGTGCCTAAACGGAAAAAATGCTAACTTTGTAAATAGATTAAAAAACAGGGATTGAGAGTCTGATAATAGTTTATAAATAATAAAATAATTCAAAAAAATGGATTGGATAGTAGATTTGTTTACCGGAGGTTCGGTGGCTCATTCAATCTTGGTGTATTCGCTTGTGATAGCCTTGGGCGTAATGCTTGGAAAAGTGAAGTTCTTTGGCATATCACTGGGCACAACCTTTGTGCTGTTTGTGGGCATCTTGATGGGTCATTTTGGTCTTTCAGTAGATTCCGAAGTGCTGCACTTCATCAGGGAGTTCGGTCTAATCTTGTTTATCTTCTCGATTGGTATGCAAGTTGGTCCGGGTTTCTTTTCTTCGTTTAAGAAGGGCGGATTGGTGTTGAACGGTTTGGCAATGTTGCTCATAGGGCTGAACATTGTTGTGGCTTTGGTGATATACTATGGCATAGGCAATGTCAGGTTGACCGACTTGGTGGGTATCCTGTCGGGTGCCGTTACCAACACGCCTGGACTTGGTGCCGCTCAGCAGACTTTGATTGAAACAAAGGGTGCTGCTGCAGGTGCGCTCAACGAGGCAATGTCGATGGGTTATGCTGCTGCTTATCCGCTTGGCGTTGTCGGCATCATCCTTTCAATGATTCTTGTGAAAGTGTTCTTCCGCATCAAAATTGATGAAGAAAGCAACAAGATTGAGGAGGAGAGCGAGGACAGTTATCTGAAGCCTTATTGCGTGACGTTTGAGGTGACAAATGAACTTATTGCCGGTAGCACGGTTCTTCGTTTAAGCCAGATGATTGACCGCAACTTTGTGATTTCGCGTATGCAGCGTCAAGATGGTTCGTTTGTCTTGCCAAAGTCGAGCACAACAATTGAAATGCACGACAAATTGCTCATTGTGATGTCGCAGCAGGACGAAGGCGCATTCTCGATGTTTGTTGGTCCTAAGGTTGAAATGGATTGGCAAGACGACCCGCGCGAAGTGGTTTCACGCCGAATTGTTGTTACCAACAGTCAGTATGTCGGACGAAAAATCGGTACATTGCGTCTGCGCATGGGTTATCGCTTGAATGCAACGCGCGTTAACCGTGCCGGTGTCGACCTTTTGGCTCGTCCAAACTTGGCATTGCAGATTGGTGACCGCATAACCGTAGTGGGCGGACTTGACGATATTAACCGCTTGGCTTCAAAGATGGGTAACTCGCTTCGTCGCCTCAACGAACCTAATATGTTCACCATGTTTATTGGCATCTTCCTTGGCATTGTGCTTGGTTCGATACCATTCCTGTTGCCGGGTATGACAGTGCCAATGAAACTCGGTTTGGCTGGTGGCCCGCTGATTGTTGCCATTCTTGTGAGCCGATTCGGATATAAACTCAAATTGGTGACCTATACCACCAGTGCTGCAAACTTGCTGTTGCGTGAGATTGGTATCTGCTTGTTCCTTGCGTCGGTGGGAATTGCAGCCGGCAAAGATTTTGCCGCTACGGTGTTTAATTCACAAGGTGCTACTTGGGTTCTTTATGGTTTCTTGATAACCATTATTCCGCTTATGGTTGTTGGCACGTTGGCACGTTGGCGCCATAAACTGAACTATTGCACAATCATTGGTTTGCTTTCGGGTGCTACTACCGACCCACCGGCATTGGCATACGCCAACAAGGTGGCAAACAACGATGCTCCTGCCGTGGCGTATTCAACTGTATATCCTTTAACAATGTTCTTGCGAGTAATCACTGCCCAATTATTGGTGCTGTTGCTTGCATAAAGGGATTTTAGATAAATGATTTGTTTGGCAACGATGCTGCACCGCCTATGAAAGGAATGGTATTGCATCGTTGCTTTTTTAAGTAAAGTGAAAATAAGGATGATTAAAAAACTGTTGCCTGTTTTGGCATTGGTTGTAACAGCCAATGTTTATGCTCAATTAAGCGAGAGGTTGGTTGTGCTTGACAGAAAACTCAATGGAGTGGAAGTGCAGGCTGTTGGAGAATCGCAACCGCTCATTGGCATTACTCCTACCGGAAGCAAGCATGGCTCTATCGTGCGACAATATGTTGATGCAGTTATGCGTGCCGGAGGAGTGCCGGTGGTGTTGGCTGCCGACACCACAGCCGAATATTTGCATAGTGTGGTTGGTAGGCTTGATGGCATTTTGCTCACAGGTGGCGAAGATGTTGCCCCGTCGTATTACGGTGAAGATGCTGTGGAGCAACTCGGAAAGGTTGACACTATCCGCGATGTGCTTGAACTTAGTGTTGCCCGATTGGCTGCAAACCGGAATGTCCCGGTGTTTGGCATTTGCCGTGGATTGCAGGTGCTCAACATTGCGTTTGGAGGCACGCTCTATCAGGATTTGCCTTCGCAGCACGGCGGTGAGTTGATTCATCATCGCATTTCGGCAAGTGAGCGTTCAGTGCACGATGTTGCTGTTTTAAAGCCATCGAAACTATTTGATATCCTTTCGGTTGACTCACTAAATGTAAATAGTTCGCATCATCAAGCAGTGAAAGATGTTGCCAAAGGAGCAAGGGTGGCAGCTATGAGCAACGACGGTGTGATTGAGGCAATCGATTTTTATCCGCTGAAGCGAATGATGGGCGTGCAATGGCATCCCGAGGGCTTTAGAGGAAAAAATGCTTTGATGAACAAGTTGCTTGAATTTTTTATTTCGGAGGCAAAATTGTTTAAGCATGCCAAAGAAGTGCACAACAGAGTGCTGTCGGTTGACACTCACACCGATGCTCCGCTTGATTTTGAAGATGGCGTAGAACTCGGGCTTCGTTGCAAGAATAGGGTGAATGTGCCAAAGATGCAAGAAGGTATGCTCGATGCGCAATTTTTGGCTGCGTATGTGGGAAGCGACATCAAAGTGAAAGAGAACGGAAAGACCAAGCGTGTGGCTCGTGAACTTAATCAAGCTACTTTCGACGTTTGCCACGAGCGAGTGTTGCAGTTGATTAACGAAACGTATGCACAGGTTGAAAAATATGCTGATGTGTGTGGCATTGCAAGAAACGAGGCAGAGGCGTTGCAACTTAAGGCTGAAGGGAAAAAGGCTTTCTTCATTGGTGTTGAAAACGGAATCGGTATCGGCAAAGACTTTGGCAGAGTGAAGCAACTTAAACGTCTTGGCGTTAAATACATCACATTGTGTCACACCTATGACAATCAGATTTGCAATTCTTCGACTCACACCACTGACGGCAGTAAAGGCTTGACCGCTTTTGGCAGAAAACTGGTGACAGAAATGAATCGAGAGGGTATAATAATCGACCTTTCACACGCCAGCGAGGGTACATTCTGGGATGTGATTAAACGCTCAAAGCATCCTGCATTTTGCTCTCACTCGGGAGCAAGAGCGTTGTGTGACAACGACCGTAATCTAACCGATGAACAACTCAGGGCATTGGCAAAAAGCGGCGGCGTGATACAGACCGTTGCCTACGCAGGATTTCTTTGCAAGGATGGTAAAGCCACTATCGACGATTTTGTGCGTCACATCGACCATATTGTGAAGGTGGCTGGCATTGACCACGTTGGCATTGGCACCGATTTTGATGGCGGTGGCGGAGTGCCCGGTTTTGAAACAGATAGCGATATGATTAACGTCACTATGCGCCTGATTGAAAAGGGGTATAGCGACACCGACCTCGCAAAGATTTTGGGCGTAAATTTCTTCCGCATGATGCGCGAAGTGGAGCGTGGGCTAAAATGAAAAGGTGATAAGATGCACTAAAATAGCGACTTTATCAAGAAGAATATAACAGGTACAATTAAGGACGGCAGCATGTTGAGTGTTTTGCAGTCCTTAATTTTTAGTAGGTTGAGACCTGCGGCAAGGATGAGGAGACCGCCAACAACCGACAGTTCGGCAATCAAATCGTCGCTAATTGCAGTGGCTGATATGCGTGCAATGACATAAAACATGCCTTGCCAGCAAAAGAGCACAGGCGCAGCCCAAATCATGCCAATCCCGTAGGTTGTAGCAAGAACAGCCGAAGTGACAAGGTCGAGAGTGGCATTGGTGAAAAGGAATGTGTTGTCGCCTTGCAGCGCGCTAATTACTGGTCCGAGCATCGACAGTGCGCCAATGCAATAGAGTAGTATGCCGGTTGAAAGCCCTTCGCCAAGATTGCCCGAAGAGTGTTTGCCCACAAGGCGGTTGAACCACCCGTCGATGTCGAGCATATATCCCACAAGCGACCCGATTGAGAGGCTGACGATGAACAGCACCGGATACTGGCTTTGGGGCATATAGGTTATGAAAGCCCGCAATCCAATGGCGAGCGACACCACGCCCATGGCATTGAACAGGGCGGTTTGATATTGAGGCTTGATGCCTTTTTTCAGCATGGCTCCTAATATAGAGCCTGCTATTATTGTGCAGGTGTTAACAATAGTTCCAATCATAATGAGGGCAAAGTTAGCAAAAACTTGCATTTGTTCAAAAAATAATTGCAGCCATGCATTGTGCTTGCTGGCTGCAATTTAATCTCATCATTGTGATGTTATGGCGTAGGCATAACTTATGCGTGCGCAGATTCGAACTAATCGTCGTTGTCTTTCTGATTCTTGCGACGTGATTCTTTTTTGACCTCAGAAGTGCTTGTGTCCTTTTCTTCTTTAATGTCGATTTCGTTGCCGTTTTTGTCAAAGACGCGATATTCGAGATAGGCGAGCGATTGGTTTGGAATAATCTTAAATCCAAATCCGTATTCCATGTGCCAACGCATATAGTCGGAAATCAAACCTTGTTTGATGTAGGCGTTAACAAATGGATGAACGTACATTTTAAAGTTCTTGACTTTAAGGTTGTTCACCAGATAGTCGATTTTATCTTTAATTACGTCGGTGAACAGCAATGGCGATTGCACCTCGCCTTTGCCATGGCAAGAAGGGCATGTTTCACTTGTGACAATGTCGAGAGCAGGTCTTACACGTTGTCGAGTGATTTGCATCAATCCGAATTTGCTGAGTGGCAAGATGTTGTGCCTTGCTCGGTCGCCAGCCATAGCCACCTTCATGTGGTCGTAAAGAGCCTGGCGATGCTCTGATTGTGCCATGTCGATAAAGTCGATAACAATAATGCCACCCATGTCGCGCAAACGAAGTTGACGAGCAATTTCGTCAGCGGCACGCAAATTGACATCGAGGGCATTGCCTTCCTGAGAATCGGAATTTTTCGACCGATTACCCGAGTTGACGTCGATGACGTGTAGGGCTTCGGTGCTTTCAATGATAAGATAGGCGCCCGACTTAAACGATACTGTTTTGCCGAAAGATGTTTTGATTTGCTTCGTGATGTTGAAGTGGTCGAAGATTGGAATGTCGTCGGCATAGAGTTTCACAATATCGCTGCGGTTGTTTGCTATCAGGCTCACATAGTTGAAAATCTGGTCGTAGACACTGGCATCGTTCACATAGATGTTTTCGAACGATGGGCTGAAGATGTCGCGAATAACGCTCACGGCACGGCTCTCCTCCTCGTAGATGAGGGCAGGGGCATCGAGGTGTTGTGCTTTGGCGAGGCTGTCTTCCCAGCATTTCATCAAAGTCTTGAGTTCATTGTTCAGTTCTGCCACTTTTTTGCCTTCGGCAGATGTGCGAACAATAACACCAAAATTCTTGGGCTTAATGCTTTCGATGATTTGGCGTAAACGGTATTTTTCCTCCGACGATTTGATTTTTTGCGACACCGAAATTTTGTTGTTGAAAGGAATCAGTACCATGAAACGGCCTGTAAAAGATATTTCGGTGGTTAGTCGCGGACCTTTCGACGAAATCGGCTCTTTGGCAACTTGCACAATAAGTTTCTTGCCGAGGGAGAGAACATCGGTGATTGTGCCGTGTTTGTCGATGTCGGGGAGGATTTGTGCTTTAGAAATGCTTGGCACTTGGCGAGTATCGCTTAGTGTCTTTTCCAGAAATTGAGAATAGGTGTTGAACTGCGAGCCTAAATCAAGGTAATGAAGAAATGCGTCTTTTTCGTAGCCCACATTAACAAATGCGGCATTGAGTCCGGGCATTAGTTTCTTCACCTTGGCAATGTAGAGGTTACCCACTGCGAACGAAACGTTACGCGTTTCCTGTTGCAGAGCCACCAACCGTCCGTCTTCGAGGAGGGCGGTTGAAATGTGGGTTGGGTTTACATCAACTACTAATTCGCTTCTCATTGCAGTTTGTTAATCAATTTAACAATTTTTGGTAGGGTCAGGACGCGTAATTAATGGGCGTCCACAGGTTTTTGTTTTCTTGATTATAGAAAGTTCGTCGGTTGTTGCTTTCATGCCGAAATGGATAATTGAACGGCATATTTAAAGCACAAAGAACAAACGAGAATAAGAGAATTCATATTTTTATGTGTTTCTTTCTTCTTGTTTGTTCTTTATATGACTTAATTTAGAAAGTCAGAAATAAATTATTTCTTCTTATGACGATTCTTTCTAAGTCTCTTTTTGCGCTTGTGCGTAGCCATCTTGTGGCCTTTTCTTTTCTTTCCGCTTGGCATAGTTGTACTTAGTTAAAGGGTTAATAAAAATTCTTGTTAATTACTTCTATCTCTCAATTGTCCCCAAAAGAACACGTTAAAATTATAATAACTAATTTGCCTTAAGGGAAGTTGTTAATTATTTCACTTGTTCCATGAACACTTTAGCCGGCTTGAAAGCTGGAATTTTGTGTTCTGGGATGATGATAGTCGTATTTTGTGAGATATTGCGGGCAGTCTTTTGCGAACGAGTCTTGATGATGAAGCTACCAAAGCCGCGAAGGTAGACGTTTTCGTCGTTAGCAAGTGAGTCCTTAACAATATCCATGAATTTCTCTACAGTCTCAAGCACCGAAGCTTTATCAATTCCGGTGGATTTTGAAATTTCGTTTACGATGTCTGCTTTAGTCATTTGTTTTATTTTATTGTTTTATAAAAATTAGAATTCATTAGTGCATAAAATATAACGGATGATTATTTCGTGAAATAATATCCATTATTAATTATAAACCATCAAGGCTTTTCGGGCCCTTTTGATTTTAGCAGTGCAAATATCGCAATTATTTTTGACTTTGCACTAATAATCAGGCATTTTTTATCGTAAAAATTGCAAAAAGCCCTCTCATTTGGGATTTTATAATGCCTATTTTGGCACGGCGAACACTTTAGGATGCTATGTTCGGCTTTTATTGCATGGCTTGATTAGTTCTTCCTGTGCAGTGAACTTTGGGAAGAACTTTATCATGATGGGGATAATTATCAGTTCGGCTGCTATGAGCACTGCCAACACCACCCAATAGCTGGCATACGATTCGCCAATGACTTTGAATACCGTTGAGCGTATCACAAGTATTATTATACTATGTGTCCCAAGCACAATTAACGAGTAACGCCCAATGTAGTTAATCACTGGAATCTTTGGCAGGTTTTTGCAGAACCAAAATAGTCCAAAAACAGCAATAAATGGTACGATGTAAAGTATGGGGAAGAAATTTGGTAAGCGTTGCTCAAATAGATTAATCTCTGATGATGTAAAGTATACAAATACGAATACCGGAATGATTGTTATTATACCCCATTTATCGAATTTTGTGTTTTTTTCAACGAATCCTATTCGCTTTATTTCCGAACCAAACACAAAATAGGGCAATGCTATCAATGCTGTGTCGAAGAAAATCTGGTTGTTGAGGAAGGGTGTGTGGCGGAAATACCAACCTAAAAATGCTAATACTGCAATGGTAGAATAGATTAATACCCGTTTTTTTAGCAGTGTATTGAGGACATAGTAGATGATGTTTACTTCAAATAGAGATAGTAGAAACCATAATGGAGTGTTGTAGTGATATTCTCGGCGCAAGATTGGGTCGGCAAATGCGATAGGTTCCCATTGGCAATAGCCCACAGTGTGAAATGATATGCAGTGGATAATGTTGGTGAGAAACATAAAGAACAGGTATGGGACAATTATGTTGTTGACTTTGTGGCGAGCAAAGTCAACAAATCCATTGTAAGTTTTAAAGAAAATCCCCGACAAGAAATAGTACATTGGAATTCTGAATGATTGTAGCATAGGGTTTAGTTGTCCAGGAAACATCTTGTCAGGATCGATGTGAAAAGCTAGTATGAGGATAATACACAGGCCTTTCATAAAATCGAAATATTCAATTCTTGTTTTTTTGTTAGCCATATGGTCTGTTTGTTTATTATAGTGTATGTTTAAAAATCCATAAAAGCATATCAGGGGTTTTTACAGCCTCTGTCCAACAGACGTGACCTCCACTCGCACCTTCAGTGTAGACTGCTTCGCTACCAAGTTGAAGTAATCTTTGATAAGTCTTTCGGGAGCCTTCCACTGTGATGATGTCGTCGTCGGCATTATGAAAAAGCATCAGTGGCACTTCGTGGTTAGTGGTAAAACGATTGGGGTTGATTGTGCCGCAGAATGATATGGCTGCTGCAAAAATGTTTGGGTGTGATGCAATCATGTCGAGTGTGCCAATACCGCCCATTGAGTGACCAACTAAAAAAACTCTTCGTGAATCGATATTGTAATTGGTGGTTAGTTCTTCAATTAGCTTAATTAGACCGAAATCCATATAACTGTGACTCGGGTTTAATTCCATTTTGCTGGGAGTGAAGTCGGAAGGCCGTTTTGTAAGTCCCCAATAAGCATCTTCGGGACATTGTGGAAATACTATATATGATGGGAAATTGTTATTGAAAATGACGAAATATGAAGCTGCATAATTCATTTGTGCATTGTTGTCAGTTCCACGTGCGTCAAGTCCATGGAGATAAATGATTAAAGGAAGTTTGCATGTAATGGTATCGCTACCAAGGGGCTCATATATTCGGTATTTAAAACAATGTGAATTTCCGATGTTGAATTTCATTGGTTTTGTTGTGGAGAATATTTCGGCAGATGTCGGAAGTGCTTGGTAATCTGGCTCTGACCAACATTGGGCATTTTCGAGTTCCATGACATCAATGAATTCTTCATCGTCGGAGCAGGAGAGTAATGCGATTAAAATAAACGCGAATATTATTGTCGATTTAAAGGTGTTCATGGGGGTGTTGGATGTTTTTATTGTTGCAAAGATAGTGATATTTTGGGCTAATTATGCTGATTGCGGATTATATATTGTAACTTTGTGACTGAAATTGTAGTGAATAATGTAACATTAAAGATAATGAAGAAGCAGTTTTCAATGCCTTTTGTGGTGATGGCGATGATGTTCACCGTGTTTCTGATTCTTGCCAACTTGATGGAAGTTAAGGTGGTGAAGATTGGCGTGCTCACTGCAACGGCTGGGTTATCGGTTTTCCCGATTTCTTACATCATTAACGATTGCATCGTTGAGGTTTACGGCTTTGCGAAGGCGCGGTTTGTGATATGGATGGGGTTTTTGCTTAACATGATATTTGTGATATTTTTGCAAGTGTGTGTGGCTTTGCCTGGCGACCCTTCGTGGACTGCACAAGCGGCAGTAGAGCAGGTGTTTGGCAATACACCTCGCATTTTGCTTGGTAGTTTTGTGGCGTTCATAGTCGGGTCGATGGTGAATGCTCAGGTTATGAGTCGCATGAAGGTGCGCGATGGCGGCAAACGGTTTTCGTTGAGGGCAATTCTTTCAACTGTGTTTGGCGAAACTGCCGATTCGCTAATCTTTTTCCCGATTGCGTTTGCCGGACTTCTTCCTGTGAGTGTTATAGTTACGCTTGTGTGGACTCAGGTTTTGCTTAAAACTGTTTATGAAATACTGGTGCTGCCAATTACTATAAGGGTGGTGAAGAAATTGAAACAGGTTGAGCAAATCGATGTGTTCGATGAAGGCGTAGACTACAAATGGTGGCGAATGTTTAAGATATGATGGAAAAAACGAAGATTAAAACAGTGTTTGTTGATATTGACGATACTGTATGGTGGTTCACCGAAAATAGCAAGTTGTCGTTGCGTCATGTTTATGATGTATTTGGGCTGAATAGTTATGAGCCAGTGTATGAGAAGTTCCGCGACATTTATTTGAAGAAGAATGTAGAACTTTGGGATTTGTATCATCACGGCAAAATCAATAAAGACTATTTGGTGACTGAGCGGTTTCGCTACACTCTGCAGCAGATTGGCGTAAGTGGTGGGCTTGATGCAATGAGCCGCGAAATTGACGATGAATATTTGCGTTTCCTTGCCGAGCAACACATTCTTGTGCCAGGTGCTAAGCCGCTGCTTGAATATCTTAATAAGCATTTTAAGGTGCATGCGTTGAGCAATGGGTTTAAAGGTACGCAGCAGCAAAAGTTGCGTTCGGGCGGTATCTCACACTTGATTGATAAGGTGATTATTTCCGACGATTGCGGTTTCACCAAGCCGATGCGTGAGATTTTCGATTACGCTTTGCGGGAATGTGATGCCGAAGCCGAGACGACGGTAATGATTGGCGACAACGCTGATGCCGACATTTTGGGTGCGCTCAATGCGGGGTGGCATGCCATCTACTTTAATATAAAAGGCACAGAGCCATGCGCCGATGCTGATGCCACGGTGAATAATTTGTGTGATATTATCGATATTTTATGAGATTGACACTCCACCCAGGTCGGTGAGGCGTTTTTTCAGATTGTCGGCTTTGTCAGCATCGAGTTCAACTGACATTGTGCAACAGTTGTCGAAATTCTGACTGATGATGCGCAAGTCCTCACTTTTAATCACTTTCATCACATCGTTCATCCCCAAATAAGGAAAGGTGAAAGTGACAGTTGCCTGTTCGTGGCACTCGAGTATTTCTCCTGCTTTGATGGCTTCGGCGGCTGCTTCGCGATAAGCCACAATCAATCCTGATGTGCCAAGTTTTATTCCTCCGAAATAGCGAATTACCACAATCACGATGTTGGTGAGCCCAAAAGAATTGATTTGTCCAAGAATCGGTTTTCCTGCCGTGCCAGATGGTTCGCCGTTGTCACTTGAGAGATAATCGTTTCGTTCAGTACCAATCATATAAGCCCAGCACACGTGGCGTGCATCGTGATATTGGTTTTGATATTTTTTTATTACGGCTTTTGCTTCGTCGGCGCTTTGCACGGGCTCGGCAAAGGAGATGAATTTGCTCATCTTCTCCTTGTATAGCCCTTGCGATATGCCTTTGACTGTTTTGAAAAAGTCGCTCATTGAAGTTCGTTATATTGTTTTTTATATCATTTCTCTTTGATTGCAAAGTTAACTGCGAAAACACTTTTGTGCAAATGATTGGCTGTTAAAGGTGCAAAATTAGTGGTTGCAGCATTGTTTGATTTGTGCAAAAATCGTAATTTTGCACGGAGAATCAATTAACGATAGATATTAATAATAAGAAAAAACATAAACAGTTATGGCACAATGGTTTGAATGTAAAGTAAAGTATGATAAAACAACCGGCGAAGCAACATTAAAGACGGTGAGCGAAACCTATCTTGTTGATGCAATGTCGTTTACCGAGGCCGAAGCTCGCATCACCGAGGAGGTGAAATATGGCATTTCCGGCGAGTTTAAAGTGGACTCGGTGAAGCGTGTGCGCATGAGTGAAATCTTTTTCGACGAGAACGGCGACAAGTGGTATAAAGCAAAAGTTAATTTCATCAACTTTGATGAAAAGAAAGGCGTTGAAAAGCGTACGGGTTGCTACATGTATGTTCAAGCGAGCGATTTTGCAAAGGCTTTGCAGAACCTTATGGACGGAATGAAGGGCACTATGAGCGATTTTGAGGTGGCATCGATAACCGAAACCGCGATTCTCGATGTGTTTAAGGAAGACCTCAGTGGCGCAAAGGCAGAATGAGGAATTGAAAAATGTTGATACCGGAAGCAATAAATAAAATTAAATCGGAACTGCCATCGGAAGTGAAGTTGGTGGCGGTGTCGAAGTTTCATCCTATTGAACGGTTGATGCAGGCATACGATGCCGGTCAGCGCATTTTTGGCGAAAGCCGTGTTCAGGAAATGGTGCAGAAAGTGCCGTTGATGCCAGCCGATGTTGAATGGCATTTTATCGGGCATTTGCAAACCAACAAGGTGCGTCAGTTGCTGCCTAATGTTAGCATGATTCACAGCGTCGATTCGCTTAGGCTTCTGCAATGCATCGACAAAGAGGCTATGCGCATAGGCAAGATTGTGAATGTGTTGCTGCAGGTGCATGTGGCTCAAGAGCAGGAAAAATATGGTTTCACTGTTGACGAACTTGAACGTATTGCTTGTGGCAATGATGATTTGGCGATGAGCAACGTGCGGGTTTGCGGTTTGATGGCAATGGCTACTAACACCGACGACGAGGCGGAAATCCGTAGTGAATTTGCTCGGGCGCATGCAGTGTTTGAGCACCTAAAAAAAGGCGCCTTTAGTGGAAATAGCAGTTTCTGTGAATTGAGCATGGGAATGAGCGACGACTATCCGATTGCTGTGGAAGAGGGTAGCACAATGGTGCGCGTTGGCACAACGATATTTGGAGAAAGGGAGTATTAATGCTCCCTTTTTTTGCTCTTTTCAGTGTTGTTTGTGCTTATTTCAAAAAAAAAGATTAACTTTACAGAGAATTATACCGTGATAACTGGGCATGTTTGTTGTTAGTCGGCTTTCATGCTCGAAGTGTACCTGAAATAACTAACTAAATATCAATAACAAACTAATTTAACAGAAAATGAGTAACAAAACTAAACAATGGGGTGCTATCATAGTTATGATTGCCCTCTTTGCTATGATTGCCTTTGTGACCAATTTGTGTTCGCCAATGGCAGTGATTGTTAAGAACCAGTTTGGAGCATCGAATTTTGCCTCTCAAGTTGGTAATTATGGCAACTTTATGGCATATTTGATTATGGGTGTGCCATCGGGTATGTTAATCAAAAAGTTGGGTTATAAGAAAACTGCACTGTTGGCGTTGATAGTTGGTATTGTCGGCATCTTGGTGCAATGGTTGAGCGGAAGCCTCGGCTTTACTGTTTATCTGATTGGTGCGTTCATTGCAGGTTTCTGTATGTGTATGCTCAACACCGTTGTTAACCCTATGCTTAACTTGCTTGGTGGTGGCGGTAACACTGGTAATCAACTTATTCAGATTGGTGGCGTGTTCAATTCCACTGCAGCCGTGTGTGTTTACATCCTTATGGGTGCTCTCATCGGTGAGGCTTCAAAGGCTAAAATCTCTGACGCTACGCCAGCCCTTATGATTGCTCTTGCTATTTTTGTGATTGCTTTCATTGTGATTCTTTTCACTAAGATTGAGGAGCCACAAAAGATTGAAAAGGAAGAAAAAGTCAGTGCTGAAAAACCAAAATATTCGGCATTCTCGTTCCGTCACTTTAAACTTGGTATCCTTGCCATTGCATTCTACGGTGCAGTTGAAGTTGGTCCTCCAACCTATATTCTTCAATACTTGACTGCTGCTACAGATGCTGCCACTCCAGGCTTGGCTTTGGATGCTGGTTATTGTGGTACTCTCGGCGCAATCTATTTCTTGCTTATGCTCGTTGGCCGTTTTGTAGGTGGCGTTGTAGGTGGCAAGATTTCTACAAAGGCTATGATTTCGTCGGTTAGTGCAGCTGCAGTTGTTCTTCTTGGTTTGGGTATTTTCTTGCCAACCGATGTCACTGTAAGTATTCCGGGCGTTGACTACACAAGTCTTTCTCTTGTATGGGGAAATGTGCCTGTTGGCATCTTTATGTTCTTGCTTGTTGGTCTTTGCGCATCGGTTATGTGGGGCGGTATCTTCAACCTCGCTACCGAAGGTCTTGGCAAATACACTGCTGTTGCTTCGGGTGCATTTATGACTATGGTTTGCGGTTTTGCAATCATGGTTGGTATCCAAGGTATTGTTGCCGACTTGACCGGTAGCTACTTGGCAAGCTTCTTCGTTCCATTGGCATGTGCTGCTTACATTTTGTATTATGCTCTTATTGGTTCGAAGAATGTCAACACCGACATTCCTGTTGAATAAGGCGTGAATGAACAATGTGCTAAATGCTGTTTTGGCACGTGTTAAATAGGCTTTTATCGGCAGTCGGGCATATCGCCCGGCTGCCGATTCTCTTTTTTATTCTGTTTTGAGTGGGTTTTTGTTGCAGGGCAGTGTTTTTATTATCAAAATAAAGGAAATATATAGTAAAAAATTGTTATATTTGTGGTATGTTTGTGTAACTATGCTCGGTAATTAATACTAACAAAAAGATATGGCAATAAATGTGTATGAAAAAGCAGCCGACAACATAAGGATTTTGGCTGCTTCAATGGTTGAAAAAGCAAATTCGGGACACCCAGGCGGTGCTATGGGCGGTGCTGATTTTGTGAATGTGCTTTATTCAAAATTCCTTGTCACTGACCCGGCTGACCCAATGTGGTTTTCGCGCGATAGGTTTTTCCTTGACCCTGGTCACATGTCGCCGATGCTTTACAGCGTATTGGCTTTGACGGGTAAATATTCAATGGAAGATTTGCAGAACTTCCGTCAATGGGGGAGTGTGACGCCAGGACACCCGGAAGTCGACCCGATGCGTGGCGTTGAAAACACTTCCGGTCCTTTAGGACAAGGTCATGTTATGGCAGTGGGAGCTGCAATTGCCGAACGTTTCATCACTGAACGTTTTGGCGACGTGTGGGCACATAAAACCTACGCATTTATTTCGGATGGCGGTATTCAGGAAGAAATCTCGCAAGGTGCAGGCCGTATTGCCGGCTATTTGGGATTGAACAACCTGATTATGTTCTACGACAGCAATACCGTTCAGTTGTCTACCGATTGCGATGCCGTTTCATCGGAGGATACGGCTGCCAAATATCGTGCATGGAATTGGAACGTGATTGAGGTTGACGGCACCGATGCCGAAGCCCTTTCAGCAGCAGTTGAAAATGCTTTGGCTGAACAGAATCGCCCTACAATCATCATCGGACGCACGGTTATGGGCAGAGGTTGCGTGACAGCCGAAGGCGAGAGTTTCGAGGGCAAATGTAGCACTCACGGTCAGCCGTTGAGCGCTTCGGGTGCTTCGTATGAGAAAACTGTTGAAAATCTTGGCGGAAATCCTGCCGACCCATGGCAAGTGTTCCCCGAAGTTGCAGAGTTATATGCAAAGCGTGCCGAAGAGTTGAAGGCTATAGTGGCTGAACGCAAAGCGGCTCAACAAGAATGGGCAAAACAAAATCCCGAAGCTGCCAAGTTGCTGCAAAGTTACATTGATGGCAAGGTTGCCGATGTTGATTATGCTTCGATTGAGCACAAACCAAATATAGCCACTCGTGCTGCTTCGGCGAATGTGCTGAAAGTGCTGGCGCAAAAAGTTGGCAATATGATTGTTTCGTCGGCGGACTTGGCAAACAGCGACAAGACCGATGCGTTCCTCAGGGTGGCTGGCGCTTTTAAGCCAGGCGATTTTAAGGGAGCATTCTTGCATGCCGGTGTTTCGGAACTGACTATGACAGCCATTATCAACGGTATGGCTTTGCATGGCGGCGTTATTGGTGCTTGTGCAACATTCTTTGTGTTTAGCGATTATATGAAGCCCGCTGTTCGCCTATCGGCACTTATGCAACTGCCAGTTAAGTTTGTTTGGACTCACGATGCATTCCGCGTTGGTGAGGATGGTCCAACCCACGAACCTGTTGAGCAAGAGGCACAAATACGCTTGATGGAAGAACTGAAGAATCATGCCGGCCGTAATAGTATGCTTGTTTTGCGTCCTGCTGATGCTGCCGAAACATCGGTGGCTTGGAAAATGGCAATGGAAAACACGCTCACACCTACGGCGCTGATTCTTTCGCGTCAGAATGTGAACGATTTGCCTGCTGCAAGCGGCAATCGCTATGCCGAAGCATTGCAGTCGAGCAGAGGTGGCTATGCTGTGATAAAAGCCGATAACCCCGATGTTGTGCTTGTGGGCAATGGCTCGGAAGTGGCAACATTAGTGGCTGCAAATGAGTTGCTGAAGGCTAAAGGTGTTAATGCCCAAGTGGTTTCGATGCCGTCGATTGGGGTTTATCTCAATCAGGACAAGGACTACCGCACTGATGTTATTCCTGAAGATGTGCCTGTATTTGGCCTTACAGCCGGTTTGCCATCAACGCTCTATCGTGTGGTAGGTGCTCGCGGCAAAGTGTTCGGTTTAGACCATTTTGGCGCATCGGCTCCTTACAAGGTGCTCGACGACAAGTTCGGATTTACACCTGAAAATGTCGCAAAAGAGATTGAGGCATATATGAAGACAATTTAATTTTTTGTTGTTTTTTGTCGAGTTTATTAAGGCAGAATTGATTGATTGACAACATTTGAGGTTAAATTGTTACCATAACTTGTTATTAATCCGAAATTTATTTGTATTTTTGCAAATCAAATAGGAATGTTACTAAAATTGTAATTTTAAATAAAAGTCTATGAAAAAGATTGCTTTGATTGCTGCTTTATGCGCAATGATGGTTCCTTCTATTAATGCACAGGAAGTGACCTATGTGGAAGACCCTGCTCAAGGTTATCTTCTTAACAATTTCAAGGACAACTGGTTTATACATGGAGAAGTTGGTGCAGGTGTCCTTATGAGCCCGAACGATAAGTCGGTTAATAGCTTTGGCGACCGTATTGGCTACTCGTTCCATCTTTCTGTTGGTAAGTGGTTCTCTCCGGTGGTTGGTATACGTGGTGGTGCCGATGCCTATCTATGCAAGGGTGCTGCTAAAGGTCTTACAAATGACCTTGGCCTTCGTCCTGACCTTGACTATGTTGAGGGTAATTTGTATGCTCAAAAGTCATGGCAATTTGGCCCAACTTTCGACGTGCTTGTAAATCTCACCAACTGGTGGTGTGGTTATAAGCCCGGACGTATTTATAATGGCGTGTTCTATGTTGGTGCAGCAGTTAACTTTGCTTGTGCAAGAGACATTGAGAACGGTGGCTGGTCGTTTGACTACGCTGACTCTCACAGCCTTAGCATTCGCACTGGTTTGTTGAACAAGTTTGCCGTTTCAAAGAGAGTAGACATTTTGCTCGACTTGCGTTGCGACTTGGTTCAAGAGCACTTCGACACAGAGTGCACTCGTAATCTCTATGCAACTGCATTGGTTGGTTTGGGCTACAACTTCGGTAAGACCGAGTGGAAGGCTCCTGTAACCGCTATCTGCCCAACTTGGAAGTATACCGATGCCGAAGGCGATGCATTGGTTGCTCGCTTGCAAGCTGCTGAGGCTAAGATTGCCGACCTTGAAAAGCAACTTCGCGACTGCTTGAACCGCAAGCCTGTAGTGATTGAAAAAGACGATGCTCCTTTGGCTACAATTTATTATCCAATTGGCAAGTCTACTATCACCGGTGTAAACACCAAGATTGTGAATGCCGTTGCTGAAGTGATGAAGCAAAACGACAAGAACTATGTTCTTACTGGTTGGGCTGACAACTACACTGGTACCGACAAGATTAACGCTAAGCTCCGCAAGGACCGCGTGAACGGTGTTAAGAAAGCATTGGTAAGCAAGGGTGTTGAAGCAAATCGTCTGGATGCTCAAATCAACGATGGCAACCTCACTAATTTTGGTGCTAAGTGCGCTTCGCTCGACCGTGCTGTAACTATCAACGAAGCTAAGTAACCATCTCATTTCCAGTGATTGTTTATAAAGAAAAATTAAATTATAAATTAGGATATTGATATGAAAAGACTTACTTTACTTGCCGCAATATTAATCGCTGCAATGAGTGTTGCTATCAATGCTCAAGAAGTAACTTATGTTGAGGATCCTTCACAAGGTTTGCTCATCAACAAGGCTCCAAACAACTGGTTCCTCACTGCAGAGGCAGGTGCCAACTTGTTTATGAGCCCTAATGATACACACGTCGATAAGTTCACCAACCGCATTGGCGGTTCTTTCGACTTGTCGTTGGGCAAGTGGATTTCTCCAGTGTTTGGTTTGCGTGCTGGCGCAGCTGCGTTCTTGGGTAAGGGCGCTTGCGACGGCTTCTATCACTACCGTGGCGATATGGGTATTCGTCCTGACCTCGATTATGCCGAGGACGGCTATTATGCTCAAAAAGCATGGTTTGTTGGTCCTAAGTTGGATGCAATGTTGAATTTGACCAACTGGTGGTTAGGCTACAACCCAAGCCGCGTTTATAATGCAGTGTTCTATTTGGGAACTGCTGTTTATTTCCCATTCGCAAAGGGCGGTGCAAACCACAACTTATATAAGGATAAAGAACCTTCTATCGACAAGGATGCAAGCTGGTCTCACACTGGCTCAAAGGATATTGACGTTCACCTTGGCTTGTTGAACAAGTTTGCTGTTTCGAAGCGAGTTGATATTCTTGTTGACCTTCGTTTCGACTATCTGCAAGAAAACTTCGATGACATTGCTGATACTCGTAACTGTAACCTCAACCTTCTTGTAGGTATCGGATATAACTTCGGTAAGACCGACTGGAACGGCCCAATCACTGCTGTTTGCCCAACTTGGAAGTACACCGATGCTGAAGGCGATGCTCTTGCTGCTCGCTTGCAAGCTGCCGAGGCTAAGATTGCCGACCTTGAAAAGCAACTTCGCGACTGCCTCAACCGCAAGCCTGAAGTGATTGAAAAGGACGACAACGCACCATTGGCTACTATTTATTTCCCAATTGGTAAGACTGCTATCACCGGCGTTCAAGGCAAGGTGGTTAATGCTGTTGCTGAAGTGATGAAGCAAAACGATAAGGAATATCTCCTTACTGGTTGGGCTGATAACTACACAGGTAACGATAAGATTAACACTCGTCTCCGCAAAGGTCGTGTGGCTAACGTGAAGACGGCTCTCGTTAAGAAGGGTGTGGAAGCAGGTCGCCTCGAAACCACAATCAACGATGGCAACCTCACCAACTTTGGTGCTAAGTGTGCTTCGCTCGACCGTGCTGTTACAGTTCACGAAAAGAAGTGATTCTAAGTTAGCACATCAATTTAACTCATATTCAACGCATCTGTGGCAATCGCCGCAGGTGCGTTGACTTTTTATAGTTGTCTATTGGATGGCGTATTGCAGCTGATAGGGTTGATAGATTCCTTTATTTTTCGTAATTTTGGGTCAATTTTTTGCAAAACCATGATGATATGAATTCAAAATTAGTATTGTTTCTCTCGTTATTATTCTTTGTAAGTTGCGGCAATAGTGAAATTTCGGACACTCTCAGCCAGGCAGAATCGGTGATGGACGAACAGCCCGATTCGGCATTGGCATTGCTTAAACAAATTGACGGCAAGCAGATTTCATCCGACAGCCAAAATGCACGATATGCTTTGCTATATTCGCAGGCATTGGATAAAAACTACATCGACGTCACAAACGATTCGCTAATCAACATCGCCGTTGCCTATTACCAAAATCATGGCTCGGCACGCAACCGCTTTCTCTCGCTGTTCTATCAGGGCAGAGTGTACTATAACGCAAAAGATTATGCAAAGTCGATGATTGCATACACCCAAGCCGAACAGCTTTATGACGAATTTGATGACGACTATTATAAGGGCTTGTTGCAAATGCAAAAAGGATTTATTTATGAAGATTTTTGTGATTACAAAAACTCTTTGAATTCATATAAATTGGCATGTGATTATTATGAACATGCAGATAGAATAAAACATCGTAATTTTGCGAAATATAGTGTTGGTACTATTTTGCGTAATTCTGCAAAGACGCGAGAAATGGCAGCTGAGACATTTCTTGAAACAATAGAATTGGCAAAAAATAATGGGGATACGGTTTTAATTAAGAATTGTTTGGCAGATTTGATTATTTTGCAGATACAATCAAACAAATATGATATCGGGTTAAAGTATTATTATGAACTTAAAGATTATTATGGCGATGATGGGATGTATTCAATATTGTATTCTTCTATATCGACGTTGAATGCATATAAAGGAGATTTTTGCTTAAGTGATAAGTATGCAGATAAGGCTTTGAAATTATCAAAGAATATTCAGGATAGTATTACGTATTATTATCGACTATCAGAAGTAGCTGAGTTCAAGAAGGATTTTGAATCTGCTTATCAGTTACTCTCAAAAGCAAAGACGATGGAAGTCCCTGAAGTTAGGGCAAGATTAGAACAGCCAATCCTTAGTGAGCAGATTAAGGTTATAGAAAAGGACTTGGAACTAAGCAAGTATAAGCAACGCAACAATGCAATAATGTTTGGGCTCACGATGGTGATTGCTGCAATGCTGTTGGTATATTTGGTTGTATATTACCGCAATATGCTTAGGCGTAAACAACAAAGAATTGACGATTACACCAACATTGTAATAGACCTTCAACATGCCATTAGCGACAAGGATTCGGCTGCATCTGAAACAATACAGTCAATCCTTCAAAGCCACAACTATTTATTAAACAATATTGGTGATTCACTTTCATTGTTAAATAGTAATGCTAAACTTCAAAAAGTGGCTGTTAAAGAGATGAAAAACATTATAGTAAAGTTTAGCGAAGATGAAAAAACACTTCAGGAATTAGAGGATACGGTTAATAGATGCTGCAATAATGTGATGTCGATAGTTCGTACGGAAGTGCCTAATCTTGGAGAAGAAGATTATCGTCAGCTTTGTTACCATTTCGTCGGATTCTCGGGAAAACTTATTAGCATATTACTTAATATTGGATTAACAAATGTGTACACGCGTAAATCTCGCTTGAAGGAGAAGATTATGCTGTCGGATGCCGAGCATAAAGACCTTATTTTAGTTTATCTGTCAGAATCTCCTTATTTGCAATAATATGCCTAACTTAAATTAGGTAAAGAAAATATTGCTGAGAATTGAGTGTTTACGGTTTGTAAGGTGTTTTTAAAACTTGTAAGCGACAACTAATTGTATATCAATTATTTATGTTGTCTTTTGTAAGGCTTATTATTGGTAGATTTTTAGGTCTATACCCTTTTATTGTCATAACTTTGTAAGGAAGAAACAAAATATAAAGTGTTTATTTGTGATTCTTCATAGATGATATTAATTTTGAAAATAAAAGGAGTATTATGAGAAAAGTAATTTTAATGTTATGCTTGATGGCGGCTATGTGCGCCGGAAGTGCATCGGCACAGGGCAAGCATTTTGCATTTGAGTTTGGTGCGGGAATGAATTTTGGTCTCGCCGATTTGGGTAAGGATAAGTTCAGTTGGAACAAATCATCGGCTGATTTGTATGCCGAGTTGCGTTATCGTATTAAGCAGAGCCCGTTTGAGGTGGGATTGTATGTGGGTGAGAATTTGCTTTTGCGTGAATCGTTGAGGGGCAACAACTACGACTTCTTTTCTACCAACATTATGCTTACCAGCAATTACAACCATGTGTTGAACGACAAATTCACGCTGTTTGGCGGCGTTGGCGTTGGTATGTGCACAATCGACAGCAGTGCTGACATTGAATATTTGGGCAGCGATATGTTTTTGGAGTCTTATAGCGACAACGGCCCTTCGGGGAGCTTTGCGTTTATGCCGCGCGTTGGTGTTCAGTTCTGGAAGCTACGTTTTACTTTGGGCTATAAGTTTCAGGAGAAAGCCAATAGGCATGCGTTTGCAACGCTTGGCTTTGCGTTCAGGTTCTAAGACATAGGTGATTTACAACTATACGAAGAAAGGTGGACTCTAAATCGGGTCCACCTTTTTCATAGTGCTTTATGCTAATTATTTAGTCTTTTTAGCAGCAGGTTTTTTAGCCTTTGGTGCTTCTTCAGCCTTTTCGGCAGGAGCAGCTTTCTTGCAAGCAGCCTTCTTTGCTGGTGCTTTCTTAGCAGGAGCCTTTTCTTCGGCTGGCTTTTCATCGTCCTTGATGATGTTGTTGCGCATGAGGGTCACTTCGCGGTTAAGCTCGCTGATTTCGTTTGCTTGGTTGCGGATGGTGGTGAGCAGCGCGTTTAACTCTTCGTTTTCGATTGAGAGCGGGTATTGCTCTTCAACGCGAACGATGAAGTCCGACAGCACGTTCATATAGTTGGTGAAGCCTTCGTAAGGAGTGCTGTATGGGCTGAATGCGTAGGTGCCTGATGTGTTCATATAGTAGAAGTGGTCGCTTGATTGCAGACGCATGAAATCCACCTTAATGCTGCGTTCTTCGCAGAGGGCAACGCGTTCAGCAACTGAGAACAACTTGTTGAGAGCCTCTTGTTGCAGCAAGTTTCCTTGCCAAGCGCTGGCGTCGCGTGCTTCGCCCGACCATGTCATTGGGAATGGCACAGAGAGTTGCGAAACCGGTTTCAGACGCGAAATTGCTTCGCTTGGAGTCCAGAACTCGATGTTGCGGTCAGCAGCGAACTTAGGCAGTGCTTTGAAGAAGTCGAAGATACCGCTTTCGCGAGGAATCATTTCGCCAAATGCTTCGTAGTTCATGCAGATGTTGATGAGTTGTTCCTCTTGTGGAAGGTCGGCAATCCAGTTCATGTATTTGTCGGCTGTGAGAGGATACGATTCCCAATCGGTGTTGTTGAAACGTACGGTGATGTCCTCAGTGAGCTTGCTGTTGCGCAGGAGCAGTTTCAATTTAGGAGCCGATGCCGAAGCGTAGAGGTAGTTTGGCGATTTCCAGCCGAGGATGTGTTTAGCACCTTCGGTAACCATACCCTTCATGCCAAGGCCGGCAACCCAAGTAGCGATTTCGTCGTCGTAGAGCAATTCTGTGTTGCGGAACACTTTAGGCTTTTGGCCAAAGAGTTGATAAATCATCGAGTCGTGAATTTCAACTTGACGGCGGAATTCTTCGATGTCGCGCAGCGAAGCGAGCGAGTGAGAGAAGGTTTCCGAAAGGAATTCAACGCAACCGGTTGCAACCAGTTCTTTCATCTTGTCGATGAATTCAGGCACATATTGTTGCAGTTGCTCAATGGCGGTGCCGCTGATTGAGAATGCCACTTTAAATTTCTTTCCGTTCTCCTTGATGAGGTCGAGGAGCATTTCGGTAGCAGGGATGTAGGAATTGCGTGCTACGCGAGTGATGATATCGTCGTTGGCGAAATCGTCGTAGTAATAATGGTCGTTACCGATTTCGAAGAAACGATATTTTTTCAGACGGAATGGCTGATGTATGTGAAAATAAAAACAAATTGCTTTCATTGTACTATTAATGTTTTAAGTTGAGTTAATTAAAGGATGTTTATCGATTTACCAAGCGTTTGTAGATGTTGATTACCTTTGTTCCGGCTTTCTTCCAAACTATTCCAGCCACTTCGTCGAGGCCTTGTTCGTGAAGTTGCTGCGACATAGGTTGATAGGAAATAATCGAATAGATGGCGTTAGCCATTTCGTTTACGTCCCAATAATCAACTTTAATCACATTTTCAAGGATTTCGGCGCATCCCGATTGCTTAGAAATAATCGAAGGAACGCCCATTTGCATGGCTTCGAGTGGTGCAATACCAAAAGGCTCGCTCACTGAAGGCATAATGAACACGTCGCTGTTTTTATACATCTCATACACTTCTTTGCCACGAAGGAATCCGATGAAGTGGAAACGGTCGGAGATGCCACGTCGAGCAGCAAGGCGAATCATCTTTTCCATCATGTCGCCGCCACCAGCCATCACAAATCGCACGTTATGCACTTTTTTGAGCACCATGGCTGCCGCCTCAACAAAGTATTCGGGACCTTTCTGCATGGTGATTCTGCCAAGGAAAGTAACGATTTTCTCTTTGCGAGGAGTTTTTTCGATTTTCAGGTAGTCGTCGGGCAATGGTTCAACGGCGTTGTGCACGGTTGTAACCTTGTCGGGCGAAATGCCGTATTTCTCAATAACTGTTCGGCGTGTGAGGTTGCTCACGGTGATGATGTGGTCGGCTTGATTCATGCCGTCTTTTTCAATACCGAACACCACAGGGTTCACGTTGCCGCGGCTGCGGTCGTAGTCGGTTGCGTGAACGTGAATCACCAGAGGCTTACCGCTCACTTGCTTGGCATGGATGCCGGCAGGATAGGTGAGCCAGTCGTGAGAGTGGATAACATCGAACTGGGCAGTGCGAGCAATCACGCCGGCAACAATCGAATAGTTGTTGATTTCTTCCATAAGGTTCTGAGGATATTTTCCAGAGAACTCAATACATCCGAGGTCGTTAACATTCAGATAGTTAAAGTCGGCGTATATGTGGTCGCGAAGGTCAAAATAGGTTTGAGGGTCCATCACGTTGCCCTGTCGCTGTTGAACGTAGTCCCAATTGACGTCGCGCCAAGCAACCGGGGTGTTGCTGGCACCAATTATTTTGGCGAATGTCTTCTCTTCGTCGCCCATAGGACGAGGTATGACGAAGGTTATGTCCATATCGCCGTTTTGGTAGATTCCTTTGGTGAGGCCGTAACTGGCAGTTCCAAGTCCACCGAGGATATGAGGTGGGAATTCCCAACCGAACATTAATGCTTTCATACCGTATATAAGTAATGTAGTTTCATGGATTCGTCGTCGATGTTCTTAATCATACGCAGCACGCGCAACACGCCGCTTACGTTAGCAGCAAAGCTCACAGCGCCACGTCCGATGTAAGGCGGGTTGCCGTCGTAGAGTTCTGAAAGCGAACCGATGCAGCCTTGACTCATTTCGTCTTCGTAGCCAATCATTTGGCGTTCGATGAACGAAAGACCGCTCAAGCCGAACACTTTAATGTAGGCGTCGGCATAGAATCCGATGAGCCATGGACGAGCACTGCCTTGATAGTAGGCTTCTTCGCGTTCCAGCGGGTTGCCAAGATACCATGGCTTGTAGCCGTAGCTGTTAGGGCTGAGTGTACGCAAGCCTTTGGGTGTGAGCAATTCGCGGGTAACAAAGTCGAGCACGCTCTTGCGTTGGCGACGGTCGAGCGGCGAGTAGTCGAGGCCGGCAGCAATTATCATATTTGGACGTACGCTCGGGTCGGAATAATATCCGTCGACATAGTCGTAGAGATAGCCTGAATCGTTGAGGAAGGTGGCAATGAACGAAGTCTTGATTTTATCGGTCATTTCTTCCCAGGTCTTCACTTCGTCGACGCTTGCAACATCGTCGGCAAATAGGCTCTGTGCAAATCGCAGTGCGTTATACCACAAAGCATTAAATTCAACAATAAAACCTGAACGAGGAATTATTGGAGTGCCGTCGGGACGCGAAGCATCCATCCATGTCATAGGTTTCTTTGTGCCGTCGGTTGTAACCAAGCCGTTTTCAGCCACTTTAAGGTTAGGATGCTTTTGTTCGATTATGAATTTCAAGATGCTCTTCACCAGTTTGCCATAGCGCTTTGCTGCTTCTTTGGCGCCGGCTTCTTTAGCATATTGTTGCACATCCCAAATTGCCCACAATGGCACGTCAGGCAAGTCGAGACCGTCGAGGGTTTTGTCGATTTCGCCTGTTTCGATGAATGCGGTGAGCGCCTTTTGAGCGGTGTCCATAATGCCTTCAAAGTCGGGACGATGGTGAACCGAGATTGTTGCGCCCGGAAGCGCGATAAATTCGTCACGAGCACGAGTTTTAAACCAAGGATAACCAGCCAAGATGTAGCGGCTTCCGTCGGGTTTCGTTACATAGAATTGCTTAGCGCAGTTCTTCATGCAGTTATAGAAACTTGTGCGAGGTGTGCGAGTCTTGATTTCGTCCTCATACATCTTGTTGAGTTGACGAGTGTTAACCTTTTCGGTGCCGGCAGAGAAAATAATGCTTTCGCCCTTTTTGATTTTCAGTTGGAAATAGCCGGGCACAAAGAGGTCTTCGGTGTAAGGAATTCCGCGTTCGCGGTCCTTAGTGTACTCAATGCCTTTATACCAGTTTGGTTCATACACGAATTCCGGTTTTTTGCTCAATTGCATGAAAAGGGTAGGATAACCTTCATACATGCAAGTTGAAATTCCGTTAGGCACTTCTTCGTATTCGGTGTTTGCCACGCTGTTAGCCAAGCAGAGGCTGTTAGCGTCGCGGAATGCGAGGAAAGGACGGAATTGCAGGGTGGTTTCGGAGTGTGCATCGACAAGCGTATAGCGGATAAGGATTCGATTCTCATGCGAGATGAAAATCTTTTCTTTGGTTAGGATAACGCCGCCTACGCGATAGGTGGTTGTCGGCACTCGTTCGCAGTCGTATTCGCGAATGTATTTATGCCCGTTAGGGCTATACACATTTCCATTGTACTGGTGGATTCCGAGGTTGAACGGGGCACCGTGCTGAATCACTGTCTCGTCGAGCGTTGAAAGAAGCACATGGTTGTCGTCGTTTAGTTCAGGAATGGGTATAACAAGCAGACCGTGCTGCTTGCGGGTGTTACATCCCACCAACGTTGTACAATGATATGCACCTGATTGATTGGTGCGGAGCATTTCTTTTGGTAAAGACTGGTCCAGGTTAATCATCAGGCTTTTATCAAACTTTAAATAACTCATAAGAGCGTGTTTTTTGGTTGTAAAGAATGTAGTTAATTTTTCGCTGTTAAGCTTTAAGCGAATTTACATATAATATTTATGATATGCAAAAAAATGTAAGGTTTTTGTGTCAAAAATGTGAAATATTTGGATAAGGTGTCGAGAAAATGACAATTTTGGTTCAAAATTGTAAGCAATTATATATCGAGTTCGGAGCGTATTGCGTTCACAAAGTCGTAGAAACCGTTTTCGATAGGTTCGAGAATCGAGCGGTTGGCGCCAGTGGGCGTGAACACTTTGATGCCCGATTTGTGGCATTTGATGTTGAGGTTGGCTGCCATCATTATCGGTTCGCCGTCGATGTGCATCACGGCTGCTTTGGGGCGGAATATTGAGAGTTCGCTTGTGCGGAAGCAGTGAATATTGGTGTTTTTGTCGATTTGCTTGGTGAAGAGTTGAAGCCCGATTAGCGGGGTTTCAATCGGCTTGAAAGGGTGGATTACGGTTACATCAATCATACCGTCTTGCATACTCGCTTTTGGAGCAATGAAAGCATTGTTGCCATATTGCGAAGCGTTGCCGCAGGCAATCACAAATGCTTGCTCGGTGGTTTCGCTTTCGGGGGTTTTGATAATGTATTCTTCGCTTCGATAATTGAGGTATTCGAGTATCGCGTTTTTTGCGTAACTGAGCGGTCCGCGCTTTTTTGCTTGAGAGAATTTCTCGCTCACTGCGGCATCAAATCCCACGCCGCATGTGCAGAAGAAAGGCACATCGTTTACGGTGCAGTAGTCGAGGTCTTCGATGTGGTTTTCGTTGATGATTTTCAGTGCACGTTCGGGCACGATGGGTATGTTGAGGTGTCGGGCGAGTCCGTTGCCCGAGCCGCATGGCACTATGCCGAGTGCCACTTGCGAGTTGATAAGAGCCGAAGCGGTTTCGTTGATTGTGCCGTCGCCGCCAATGGCAATCACCCCGTAGAAACCTTGTTCGATTGCTGCCTTTGCCAATTGGGTGGCGTGCCCTGGACCTTGTGTGAATCGCACCACATGGCTAAATAATTCTTTGTCGAGGTTGTTCTCGACAATTACAGGCATATATTCGCGGTGTGCTGAGCCTGAAATGGGATTGATGATTATTAATATTTTTTTCTTGACTTCTTTCATTTGGTGTGATGTGTTCTCTACAAATCTACAAAAAAAATATATAATAAAGATGATTATAAGAATTTTTGACTAATTTTATAGAATAAATAACAAACTTATTGTAAAATTCTAAACTATATGAAGAGTAAAGTTACATTGGTTATAACCAATATCGTTATGTTGGCATTGGGTGTTGTGCTAATACTTTTCAATGGCGACGAGCGTATGGCTGAGATGATTGCCATTGCTCTTGGTGTGCTGTTCCTGGCACCCTCGTTGTTTTCGCTGATAATGCTGTTCTTCGTGAATGTCCCGATGGAAGATTCGCGTTACAATCCTCGTTATAATCTTCTTCCGGTGATTGGCGGTTTGAGTTTCGGTTTGGTGATAGTGTTTAAGGCTCCGCTTTTTGTGCCGTTCCTTAAATATCTGTTTGCCGTGCTGTTGATTGTTGGCGGGTTATATTATGTGTTTTATTTGGCGTTTGCGCGTAGCAGATTGATTGTGCCGAGTTGGTATTATGTGCTGCCGTGTGCTGTGGCTGCTTCGGGGATTGTTGCTCTGGTGATGCCCATCAGCAGCAATTCCATAATTTTCATTACAGCCGGAGTGTCGATGATTGCTCTTGCGCTGATGAGTGTGCTTTTGGCGTTTGCCGAGCGTGCGGCAGCCAAAATGCGTGCCGAGGAACTTGCTAAAACGCAGTCGCCTGCCGATGTTGAAGCATTGCAGGTGAATGATGATGCACAATGACCGAGAGTGCAGATGTGAAGAAATTCCATATAATAAAAAAGCGTTTTACCCCAAAAGGTAGAACGCTTTTTTATTTCGTTAATCAAAAAATAAAGGTGTTTGCCGCTTGAAAATTACTTCTTTTTGCGGTTGCCATAACGGCTCATGAACTTATCTACGCGACCAGCAGTGTCGACAAGTTTCTGCTTACCAGTGAAGAATGGGTGTGACGAACTTGTGATTTCAAGTTTTACCAATGGATAAGTTACGCCGTCGATTTCGATAGTCTCTTTCGAAGCCACAGTTGAACGTGTGATGAAAGTTTCTTCGTTTGACATATCTTTGAACACCACTTCGCGGTAGTTCTCTGGATGAATACCTTTTTTCATTTTTTTATTGTTGTTTAATTTATTAATCAAAAAAATTAGCGTTTGGTAGGACGCTTCATTCGTAATGGCGTGCAAATTTACTAACAATTTTGCTAATAACAAAATATTTTGGCTAAAAGCAAAGCCGTTAGCCAAAATATTCGTGATATTAACGCGGTTTTTGAAAGTGCTACGGCAATGATTTGCATTGCCGCACCACTTTGTTAAAAAGCCAATTTTACTTAAATTCGATGAGCGGTTGGTTAGCTGAAATCACATCGCCTTCGTTAACGAGCACCTTTTTCACGATGCCGTCAATTTCCGATTCGATGTTGTTCTGCATCTTCATTGCCTCGTAAACAATCACCTCTTGACCTTTCTTAACTTGGTCGCCCGGTTTTACCATGATTTCGATGATTGTTCCACCCATAGGAGCATCGAGAGTAGGACCGGCAGCACCGTTGTCGTCGCTTTCTGCTTCGGCAGGGGCGTTTTCGTCTTCAAACTCGATGAGCGGTTGGTCGGTGGCAATTGTTTCGCCCGGCTTAACCAATATGCGACGAATCTTTCCGGCAATTTCCGATTCGATGTTGTTTTGCATCTTCATTGCTTCATACACCATCACCGGTTGTCCCTTGGTGATTACGTCGCCCGGCTTAACAAGCAGTTCAATCACTGTTCCGCCCATAGGTGCGTTGAGAGTAGGACCGGCTGCTGAGCTTGTAGATGCTTCGGGTTCTGCTGCTTTCTTCTCTTCGAATTCGATGAGCGGTTGGTCGGTAGCAATCACTTGACCAGGCTTAACAAGAATTCGCTTGATTTTGCCTGCGATTTCCGATTCGATGTTGTTCTGCATCTTCATTGCCTCGTAAACCATCACGGCTTGACCCTTGGTGATTACGTCGCCCGGCTTAACAAGCAGTTCAATCACTGTTCCGCCCATAGGTGCGTTGAGTGTCGGACCGGTTACAGGTGCATCTTCGTCGACTTGAGCAACGGTTGCTTCGGCAGCAGGAGCGTTTTGTTGCGATGCTGCAAATTCTTCGGCACGACGGTTGGTGAGGAACTTCTTGGCAGGCAGTGGAAGTAATTGAAGCAACAGGAATTCCATGTTGTCCTTTGCCAATTTCACATCGCCATATTGAGGAAGAGTTGGGTTCTCTGGGTCTTTATACGAACTTACGTCGTAAGGTGTTTCCTCAGTGGTGCCGCATATTTGGTTACGGAATTCTGGGTCAACCGGAACCGGAGTTTTGCCGTATTTGCCAAGAACAAGGTCGATGAATTGGTTCGACTTGTTGGTGTAGTCGGGTTTTCCGTTCTTGCGGTCAACAGCCACGTTCACTGCTTGTGCGCCTACAATCTGGCTTGTTGGGGTAACCAATGGAACCAAGCCGGCGTCGCGACGAACAGTAGGGATAAGTTTCATGGCTTCTTCAAGCATATCTTCTGCTCCGAGAGCGCGAAGGTTAGCCACCATGTTACTGTACATACCGCCAGGCACTTCGGCGTTTTTCACGATTTCGTTTGGTTTCGGGAAACCGAAATACTTTTCGATACCGTGGCAAGCCTCGAGCATCGCTTCTTCATCAACAGCCTTGCCGGCTTCGATGGCTTTGTCGAACAATGCGTCGATTTCGGCAGGAAGAACATCGTTGAGTGGGTCGAATTCTTTCGGGAAGTTGTCCTTGTGGAGGTCGACCGAAGCAAGACCCTTACGGGCGTTGTAAAGTTCTTTGCGGATGTTGCCAACGGCTTCCATGTTACATTCGAGTTCGATGCCGAGTTTCTTGGCAAAGATGTAGATGAGTTCGATTGCCGGAGCAGCCGAACCTTCAGCAAACCACCAGATGTTTGTGTCGAGAATGTCAACGCCGTTCATCATAGCCATCACGCACGATGCCAAGCCATAGCCAGGAGTACAGTGTGTGTGGAAGTCGATAGGCACATTCACTGCGGCTTTAAGTTTTGGCATAAGAGTGGCAACGCGAGCAGGATTTACAAGTCCTGCCATATCTTTTATTGTGATGATTTTTGCTCCAAGTTTTTCATAACCCTTGGCTTTTTCAACAAAATATTCGTCGGTAAAAATCTTTTCCGGAACATCTTTGCCGTCAGCACCACGACGGAGCGCGCGTTTCAGCAACCCCGGTTTGTCTGACTCTTGGTCGTAGGCATCTTCTTTAGGGTCAACTGTATAGCATACCGCACCATCGGGGATGCCACCAAGTTTGTTGATGATTTCCACTGATTCCTTAACATTGTCGAGGTCGTTCAAAGCGTCGAAAATACGCATAATGCCGAGGCCGTTTTTGATGGCTTCAACATAGAAACCTTCGATGACGCTTGTTGGGTAGGGGGCATAGCCAAAAAGATTTCGACCGCGAGAGAGCGCGGTGAGGTATGACCGGTGCTTGTCACCATTGATTTTGTCGCTGATTGATTTCAAACGATACCATGGCGATTCGTCGAGGTAGCGCATAACAGAATCTGGAACTGCACCGCCCCAAACTTCCATTGCATAGAATCCGGCTTCTTCGTAGTGCGGAAGAAGTGCATCGATGCTTGATTGTGGAAGACGGGTTGCGAATAATGATTGTTGACCGTCGCGTAGGGTCAAATCTCTGATTTTTAAAGTCCTCATATTTGTTAACCAGTTAAATTAAATGTCTAATTTTATTTTTGCACTTTTGAGGGTGCATTACACATCTTGTTTTGCAAAGATAACAATTAATGTTAGAAAAAGATGTAATTGTTGCACCTAAATTACGGAAAAATTTCGTTAAATGAATGTTAAATTCTAGGAAGTCGAAATTAAGTGCTTAAGTATCGGCTGTGAATATGTGGATTTTTAATTTGACAACTATTTTAAATTCACCGGGGAGAACGATTTTTCGGCAGGTGATGTTTGATTTTTATATTTATTTAGTAAATTTGCAAAATTAAGGCTGTGATGCCTTTGTTACATTTCATTGTTGAATTAAATTATTTTAGGCATAATGTTTGGATTGTTCCGTAAGAAGCAAAAGTCAGTTATATTGCCTTATCATACCGATGTCCATTGTCATCTGCTTCCGGGTGTCGACCATGGTGCCCAGACAATAGATGATTCGATTGCTCTTATCAGGCGAGAGATGAATATGGGCATTTCGCGTATTTTTTTCACTTCGCACGTCACAGCCACCACTTTTGAGAACACTCCAGCCACTCTTACAGCCAGTTTTGAAACTCTGAAAAAGGCGTTAGAGGAATCCGACATAAGTTTGGAGACGTATTGCTCGGCAGAATATAGGCTCGATGGATATTGGATGAAACAGCGCGATGCTAATCAGTTGATGCCTTTGCCTGGCAATCACTTGCTTTTGGAGAATAGTTTCCAGCAAGAACTGATGATGCTTGACGATTTAATGTTTGACATTCAGTTGCAAGGATTTCTGCCTATTCTTGCTCATCCTGAGCGATATCATTATTATGGCTATCGTCACGACCGTTATCGCACATTGCATAATGCCGGCGTAAAGTTTCAGGTAAACCTGTTGTCGCTGAGCGGATATTACGGCACGGGGGCTATGGCAAGTGCCGAATGGCTTATTAATAATGGTTTTTGCGATTTCTTGGGCAGTGATATGCACAATGTTGTACACGCCGAGGCTATTGAGGAATATTTGCAAAGCAAGGATTGGAGCAAAAAATTGAAAAAACTCGAGGGCAGATTGCTTAACGACGTGATTGGCGTATGAAGAAATGTGCATCTATTGTTTTAGCGGCGGCATTGGCGTGTGCTGCGGCAAGCGCGCAACGCAACGATAATGGCAAACTTTATCACCATCAATTGGAACTTAGCGGAATGGTGGTGTCGCGGGCATGGCTCGTGGATATTGCCTATCATTACAGGCTTAACGCCTTTGTTGGCGTGGGCGGGTCGTTTGGTGTGTGGGGCAATTTTGTGTCGCAAGATGGTGCCTACGGTGACGGATGGCGTATGAGATATAACTCAAATCAGCCGGGGAATGTGTTTTTGAGACCTTCATTGAGTCTTTATAGTCCAATGTTGTTGAACATCGGTGGCATGGAATGGAAAATTTACGCTGAACCCGGAGTGATAATGCAGATACCTTATGGACGTGCTTATGTGAGCACCTATGATGCTCAAGACCGTTTCGTTGACGAGTGTGTGGTGACATCGTCGCATGGCAAATGGGCTATGCCCGATTGCCGTTTAGGTGTGACTGTGCAAGCCGATAATTGTAATTTGTCGGTTGGCTATTACGTTTCAACACTCGACATCTATTCGACTTACAGAAACATGAGGTTCAATGGAGAGCACTTCGACTGGACTCTGCCTAAACACAAGTTGCAGCAAGGCCTTTTCGTTTCGATTTCTTATAATTTCTAAAAATGCACTCACTTGATGCCTGAATGTGGCAGGTTACCTTGGCCTCGAATGTGATGTTGTGGAGTGTGAAGTTTGCTTTAACAGATGCATAAATGGGATGGTGAGCATAGATTATTCTATGCCCAGACGAGTTTTCACATATTGCACTATGATGCTTGCGGTGGCTTCGGCTCCCAGTTTCGATGAGTCGACCGAGAGGTCGTAGGATTGAGCGTCGCCCCAGCGTTTTTCTGTGTAGAAATTATAGTATTCGGCACGCAGTTTATTTTTTTTCTCGGCGAGAGCACGCGCTTCGTCAACGGTTTTGCAGTCGTTGCGTTCCATAATGCGAGCAATGCGCTGCTCGATGCTTGCATGAATGAAGATGCTTATGGTGTTGGGATTGTCTCGCAGGATGTAGTCGGCTGTTCTGCCCATAATCACGCAACTGCTGCGTTGGGCAAGGGCTTGTATCACCTCGCTTTGTTGGCGATAAATGTTGTCGTTTGAAATAGGGGTGTTTCCAACAAAAAACGAACCGCCGTGATAACCGGTGCTGAATGCCACGAGCGACGAGAAGAATTTGGGCGACCGTTCGTCGGCTGCCTCAAAAAAATCGCAGTTCATGCCGCTCGATTTTGCTGCTTCGGTTAATAGTTCCTTGTCGTAATAGGCTATTCCCAATTGTTTTGCCACTAAACGCCCGATTTCTCTGCCGCCACTTCCAAATTGACGACCTATTGCAATCACATAGTTGTCGGAGTTGTTTCCCATAAGTTTCCCTTTTTTCTGATACAACAAAATAAGCAATTTTTTCTCGTTAATCAAAATTTTTGGATGACTTATTGTATATAAAAAAAGATTGCTGATTAAAGGCACGTTGCGATAATCAGCAATCTTTGTGGATGTTATGCGATGAGTTTTTTCGCTTGGTGTATTATCCGCCGAAGTTGTCGTAGTGGATGCTTGACGGGTCTACGCCGAGGCTGTCGAGCATCTGGTTTACGGCATTGCTCATCGGGCCAGGACCGCACATGTAGTATTCAATGTCTTCAGGCGCATCGTGGTCCTTCAAATAGGTGTTGTACATAACTTGGTGAACAAAGCCCGGAGTGTAAGCCACGCCTGCTGCGTCGGCAGCGGGGTCGGGACGGTCGAGAGCCAAGTGGAATTTGAAGTTCGGGAAATCCTTTTCGATTGCCAAGAAATCTTCGAGATAGAACACCTCGTTGAGGGCGCGAGCACCATAGAAATAGTGCATCACGCGGTCGCGTGTTTGCAGAGTCTTGGTCATGTGCATGATTTGCGCACGCAAAGGTGCCATACCTGCGCCACCGCCAACCCAAATCATTTCACGCTTCGAGTCGAAGATTGGGTGGAAGTCGCCGTAAGGACCGCTCATAAGCACCTTGTCGCCAGGTTTGAGGGTGAAGATATACGAAGAAGCGATACCCGGCATCACGTCTTGGAAGCCAACTTGAGGTTTCGGTTTGAACGGAGGTGTGGCAATGCGCACGGTGAGCATAAAGCGGTCGCCCTCGGCAGGATAGTTTGCCATTGAATAGGCGCGTACGGTTGGCTCGGTGTTGCGGCACTTGAGTGTGAACAAGCCGAATTTCTCCCATGCCGGCAGATATTCGCCAATCGAAGCCTTGTCGATGTCCTTGTCGTAGTCGATATCGTAAGTAGGAATCTTTATCTGTGCGTAACTGCCCGGAATGAAGTTCATGTGTTCGCCTTCAGGCAGAGCCACAATAAATTCCTTGATAAACGATGCTACGTTGTTGTTAGAAACCACTGTACATTCATATTCCTTCACTTCAAGAACCGAATCAGGCACTTGAATTTTGAGGTTGTCTTTAACTTTCACCTGACAGCCCAAGCGCCAGTGGTCGGCTTGTTCTTTGCGGCTGAAGTGAACGGTTTCAGTGGGCAGAATGTTGCCGCCGCCTTCAAGCACGCGGCATTTGCATTGACCGCAACTGCCTTTGCCACCGCAAGCCGACGACAGGAATACGCCGTTTGCCTGGAGAGTGGAGAGCAAAGTATTGCCCGAATCGGCATCGATTTCTTTTTTGTCGTTGATGGTGAGTTTCACTTTGCCTGAAGCCACAAGATAGTGTTTGGCAACGAGAAGCACAATCACGAGTAGGAGTGTAACAATCAAGAAGATGATTGCACTCAGTGCTACGGTTAGGTTGTTTATTTCTAATAATGTCATAGCGCGTTTAAATTTTAATGCCGAGGAAACTCATGAATGCAATACCCATAAGACCTGTGATGATGAATGTAATGCCAATTCCTTTGAGTGCGGCAGGAACATTAGAATATTGAATTTTCTCGCGAATAGCAGCAATTCCCACGATTGCCAGCAGCCATCCTATTCCTGAACCGGCGCCATAAACCATTGATGTCCAAGCCGAACCGAGGTCGCGTTGTTGCATGAAGAGCGAGCATCCAAGAATGGCGCAGTTCACTGCAATCAGCGGCAGGAAGATGCCGAGTGAAGCATAAAGCGATGGTGAGAATTTTTCAACTGCCATTTCCACCAATTGAGTCATCGATGCAATCACGGCTATGAACATAATCAAACCCAAGAAACTGAGGTCGACACCGGCATAATCCTCGCCGAGCCAACTCAATGCGCCGGGTTGAAGCACATAGGTGTTGAGCAAATAGTTGATTGGTAGGGTGACTACAAGCATGAAAGTAACTGCAATACCCAGTCCGAACGCCGTTTTAACATTCTTGGATACTGCCAGAAAAGAGCACATACCCAGGAAGTAGGCGAATATCATATTGTCGATAAAAATCGAACGAATAAATAAATTCAGATTTTCCATTTGTTTAGGTTTAAATATTTAAGTTACTTTTCTTGAAGGTCTTTGTCGTGTGAACGCTGAACCCAAATGATGCAAGCCACTGTGATAAGTGCCATTGGAGGCAAAATCATCAAGCCGTTGTTCATGTAGCCGAGGTCGTAGAATGATTGAGGCACTATTTGAACGCCAAACAATGTGCCCGAGCCAAGCAGTTCGCGGAAGAAGCCCACAATCACAAGAATTAGGGCATATCCGATGCCGTTGCCAACACCGTCGACAAACGATGGCCAAGGCTTATTGCCGAGTGCAAATGCCTCGAGGCGACCCATAAGAATACAGTTGGTGATGATGAGGCTTATGAACACCGATAGTTGTTTGCTCACTTGATAGTTGTAGGCTTTGAGCACTTGGTCGACAATAATAACCAGTGCAGCAACTACCACCAATTGCACTATGATGCGTATGTTGGTGGGGATGGTGTTGCGAATGAGCGAAATGATGACGTTTGAAAATGCCAATACGGCTGTCACTGAAATGCCCATAACCAAAGCAGGCTCAAGTTTTGCAGTGACGGCGAGCACCGAGCAGATGCCAAGCACTTGCACAATCACCGGATTGTTCTTTGAGAACGGGTTGAAGAATACTTCTTTTATTTTTGTTGCCATATCGTAATCTCTCCTTTATTTTTCGTTCGACAGATTGGTTAAGAACGCATTGTAGTCGGTGAGGCAATCGTTGAGCATCGACTGTACGCCTTTGCTGGTGATTGTGCCACCCGAGATTGCATCCACATAGTCGGCACCGTTGGTTGGCTTTTGTCCGGCTTTCATCACTTCCACTGGCTTAAACTCGCCTTGCTTAAACAGTTCCTTGCCTTGGAATTGCTCTTGGAAATCGGGTTTCTCGATTTCTGCTCCAAGACCAGGCGTTTCGCTGGCGTGCGAGAAATAGGCACCATAGAGAGTGCTGCCGTTTTCGTCGATTGACACATAACCCCAAATTGCGCCCCACAGACCAGCGCCCGAGAGGGGTACAATGTATCGCACTTGGGCATCGTCGCCAACAAACTTATACACTGGCAACATTCGCTCTTCGCTTGGCTTCTTCATTTCTTTTGCCATGTCGATTGCAAATGCGGCATCTTTGTCGTTGCTGATGGTTTCGCCTGCCACATTGATGATAAATGCTTCGGGTATATATTTATTATATGTGTCGATAACTTGGTCGTCGCTTTCGGTGACGATACGCACTGCCGACAACATTTGTTTCATTTTGTCGACTTTGATGTTTTCTTCTTGCTTTGGCTTCAATGCGCCGTAAACAAGAGCCAATGCTGCTCCCACCACAATAACCATTATGGCAGAGTAAAGAATAGTGTAGGTGTTACTTTGCTTGTTCATAACTGTTCCTCCTTATTTGGCTTTAGCGCGGTTGAGACGACGTTTGATGTTGGCACTCACTACGCAGTGGTCGATTGTTGGCGCAAATGCGTTCATAAGCAGCACTGCCAGCATTGCTCCTTCGGGGAATCCTCCGTTGTAGATGCGGATAAGGATGGCAAACACGCCGATGAGGAATCCGTAGATGAATTTACCTATATCGGTGCGGGCACCAGTTACGGGGTCGGTTGCCATAAACACTGCTGCAAAGGCGAAGCCGCCGTAACAGAGTTGGTCAATCGGGCCGAGCATCGATGCCGGGAACATTGTTGAGGCAAATGTGTTTGCAACAAATCCCATAACAAGACCTCCGGCAAACACCGACAGCATAATGCGCCATGAAGCGATGCCTGTGATGAGCAATATGGCTGCTCCCACTAATATAAATAATGTGGAAGTTTCGCCAACCGAGCCGGGAATGAGTCCTAGGAATGCGTCCCAGGTTGAAATGGGTTCGCCAACGATGTTGGTGAGGGAGAGGGTTTCGCCGACGTTTGTGGCGGCTTGACCTAATGGGGTTGCACCTGTGTAACTGTCAACAAGCGTGCCTGCGCCCATGCCGAACACCGGGTCGGTAGCAACGAATGCTGCATCGCCCGACATCTTCGAAGGATAACCGAAGAAAAGCACTGCACGAGTGATGAGTGCAACATTGAATATGTTCATTCCTGTGCCGCCAAACACTTCTTTGGCAAACACCACGGCAAATGCTGTTGCCACGGCAATCATCCACAGCGGTGTGTTGATAGGGCAGATGAGTGGAATAAGCAATCCGGTTACAAGGAAACCTTCGTTGATTTCGTGTCCGCGAATCTGTGCGCCGATAAACTCGATGCCAAGACCAACTACATACGACACAACAATGCTTGGAAGCACAGCGGCTAAACCAAACAGGAATGTGTTGATGAATGTTTCGTTTTGCCCTATGGCAAGATAGTGTTGATATCCCACGTTGTACATGCCGAATAGCATGGCAGGCATGAGGGCTATCACCACAATTATCATTGTGCGCTTCAAGTCGATGCTGTCGTGGATTTGCACGCCGATTTTCCCCGAGGTGGAGTTTGGCGTGAACAAAAACGACTCAAAGCCATCGTAAACCGATTGCAGCTTGGCGAATTTGCCGCCTGGCTGGAAATTCGGCTTGATGTTGTCCATGAATTTTTTTAAAGCCTTCACTTTATTGTAAACTTTTTGTTGTTAATACTTTTGGTTGATGTGATTTGTTTTGCTTATCAGCACATTTCGGCGTGCAGACGATTTAAGCCATCTCGAACGATGCGCTGCAATTCAAGTTTCGAGGTGTCGGCATACTCGGCAAGGGCGAAATCTTCGGGTGCCACTTCATAGATGCCAAGTTGCTCCATTTTCTCGATGTCGAAAGTGATGATTGCCTTAATGAGAAATTCGGCGTAGATGTCCATAGGAATCATTCGGTCGTATTCGCCAGCCATAACAATGGCACGCTCGCCGCCATTGATTTTTGCGTCGAACGATTTAGGCTTGTTCTTGCCCAGCAGCCAACTGGTGAAACTGCGATATATACTGAATTTCTTAGGGCTAATTGATGCCCAACCCATAAACTCGTCGGGACGGCTGATGTTTGGAATGGCAGTAATCTGGCGATATGGTGCACGCAGATAACCATCGGCTTCAACAGGAGTGCCGGTGAGCACGTTTCCCGAAATGATGCGGGTGTTGGCAGTATCGGTGATGTTGCTGCCCACGAGGTCGCTTATTGGAGCGCCCATCAGGCACTTCACTAATTGCGGCTTTTTGACGTTCTCACCGGTAACTGCAACAATCGTGTTATAATCGACTGTGCCGGATGTGAGTAACTGTCCAAGACGAATCACTGTGACTATATCGGTTGTCCAAATCACTTCACCTTTGTTCACCGGGTTGATGTTGGCGGCTTGAATGCCGGCATTGCCAGCCGGGTGTGGACCGTGGAACACCGCGGTGTTTTCCGAATCAATCACGTTATCGGGGGCACATCCCAAATACACCTTTCCTGAGGTGAGTTTTGCGAGGGCTTCAACACCCTTTTTGATTAACGCTTGATTGTTTTGGGTGAAGATTGACAGCGACGGAGCGAGTGGGGCAGAGTCGAAGCAAGTAACGAAAATGTCGCGCGGCTCAACGTCGGGATTCGGCACTATGTCGTAAGGACGTTGACGAAGCATAGCCCAAAGGCCAGATTGCAGCATGGCACTTTTGACGTCGGTTGTAGGGATTTGTGCACTTGTCTGTTTGCCGTCGGCTTCGATGATAATGGCCTCGATTTTGCGGCGTTCGCCACGGCGCACCTCTTTCACGGTGCCACTCACTGGCGAGCAGACTTTAATAGCCTCATGCGACTTGTCGTGATAGATGGCCTCGCCTGCCGCAACAGTGTCGCCTTCTTTCTTTTCAAGTCGGGGAACAACTCCAGTGAAATCGTCGGGCACCACAGCAAAGCACTTCGATTGCGGGGCTTGTGCGATTGTGAAATCTTCGATGTTCCCTTTTAGTTTAAGGTTGTAACCTTTAGTTAACTTTATCGTAGTCATTTGTTGAATAATGATTATACTTATAATTGCAACAAAGATATTAAAAAAAATTAAAACTTGGCTGTGCAGATAATAATAAATTATCACATTATTATAATAAAAATACGATAAAAACGCAATAAATCTGTTTCTCGGAGTGGAAGGCGTGCCGTGTGGTGATTTTGTCGGCTGATGTCGGCCGCCGAAATTAAGTTAAGATGTTGTAGTTTGGAGGGCGCTTAAGGTGTTAAATTGAAAATAAATGCGAAAAAAAACAACAAAAGCACTTTGTTATATTGAAATATTTATAATATATTTGCAGTAGCATATCGACGAAAGCGGATGTTGAAACATGCCAATTTGGGCTGCGTAAATGAAACTGCTTGATTGACAATAGAGTATTGTGTGTCGGCTTGCTTAGAAGTAATAATGCCATAAGAAGGGACCTGGCTATATCATGAATGAGTTTTTCTCGAGATTGGTAGGCGTTGGAAGCTGAAATATGGAGTGATTGCGAACGAAAAAGTGTAGTTGTTTATGAAAAACAATGAAGTGAAATAAAATCAAAACAGAGAGAACTATTAACACTATTAATAATTTAAATCATCAAAAACTAACAAATTATTTAATTATGGAAGCTCAAAAGCCTAACAAACCAGCTAAGGCCACTGCTAAGAAAAAGGGTGGTATTAACGCATTTTTGGTAATTATCCTTTGTTTTGTTGCATCAGTATGTATGTACGTATTCGTACTTGGTGCAGATTCTAACTTCGAGAACGGTCACCCAGTTAACTTGCTCGGTACTGTACACGAAGGTGGTTTCGTGGTTCCAATCATCTGGGGTCTGTTGTTCCTGGTAGTTGTTCTCTCAGTAGAACGTTTCATCGCTCTTTCTAAGGCTACTGGCAAAAAGAGCACCGACAAGTTCGTTTCTGACCTTAAGAAAGCCCTCGAAGGTGGCAAGGTAGAAGACGCTAAGAAAGTTTGCTCTGACCAAGGTGGTGCAATCGGTAACGCCGTTCTTTGCGCAGTTAACAAGTACGAAGAAATGCTCACTGAAACAACTCTCAAGAAGGAAGACCGTGCATTGGCTATCCGTAACGCATTGGACGAAGGTATCAACTTCGAAATGCCAACTTTGCAACAAAACATGCCAATCATCTTCACTAACACTACTCTCGGTACTCTTATGGGTCTGTTCGGTACTGTGCTTGGTATGATCAAGTCATTCTCTGCTCTTGGTAACTCAGGTGCTCCTGACTCTTCAG
>JBJEKD010000016.1:0-43160 GCA_051878455.1 Muribaculaceae bacterium | reverse complement strand
ACAGGTCCTAATTCCATCGCCTTGGCTGTGCCTATGGCGTGCGCCGACGCACCCATAGCAATGCCTCGCGCTATCGGCTCGGTGATGCGCAGCAACTTAAACCACTTCTCGGCAAAAATGCTACCTATCACGCCTGTTATGATGATTACCGCCACTGAAATAGAAACGTAGCCGCCCAATTCCTCACTTACGCCTATGCCTATGGCTGTGGTGATTGATTTAGGCAGAAAAGTGACATAGGAAGTGTGGTCGAGATGCAACAACACGGCAAGCAACAAAATGATGCACACACTCGACATCACACCGGTGACGATGCCCACCATCACTGCCTTCATGTTGCGCTTAAGCAATTCGATTTGCTGATAGAGCGGCACGGCGAGGCAAATGGTTGCCGGCGTGAGCAGATAAGAAATTATGCTTGCGCCACGATTATAGTTGTCGTAGTCGATACCCATCAGTTTTATCACGGCTATCACAAGCACTATCGACACAAACAGCGGGTTCATAAAACTCCAGCCAGTGAGGCGCTTCAGCCACATGCCAATGCCATAACTGCCCAGACTGAGCAGCACACCAAAATAGATTGAACTTTCAAATACATTTGCTTCCATTGCTGCCAGCCTCCTTTGCTTCGTTCTTTTTTGAATTGCGAATAGTGTATTGGGTGGCAAGTCCAGCCAATCCCATCACCACAAATGTGCTCACAAACGTGATTACCGAATAGTTAACGAGCGACTCGCTGAGAATGTCCCACGACTTCACCAGCCCCACAGCCGACGGAATAAACAGCGCCGGCATAATGGCAATAAGCCAAGTGCTCACCTCGCGAATCTGACGCACCTTAATCCAACCCATCTGCAAGGCAGCAAACAGCAAGACAATGCCATAGATGCTCGCAGGTATGGGCAGCGAGATGAAATAGTGCAGCAACTCGCCTACAAACGATATTGCCACAATTATCAGGAATTGAAACAAATATTTCATTGTGTTGAATGATTGTTCTGATTAAAAGAATATCTCCCTCTCTTTTTTATTTATCCCCACGACACACACCTCGAGCATACTCGGCTATTAGGTTGGCACACGCCTCGCTGCCCAAACGCAGCGAATCGATGCAAAGGTCGTAATCGGATGCGGCACCCCAAGTGAGCCCAGTGTAATATTTGTGGTAGAGCATGCGGCGGTCGTCAGTGTCGTTGACTATTGTTTCGGCTTGATTTGCCGATATGCCTTTAGCATCGGCAATGGCTTTAACTCGCATCGACAAGTCGCCTTTGAGAAAAACGCTCACCAAATCGTCACGCCCGGCAAAGATGCTGTTGCCGCAACGCCCTATAACAATGCAATCGCGATTGCCTATTACGTTGCGGAAAAGTTCGCAAAACCGTTGCTTAACGTCGGGATTTGCCTCGTAACTGTCGCTTATTGCCATTAGGATATCATCAACCTGACGTTCGTCGACAAAACTTTGCACATCGCCACCCATACCCTGGCTCACAGCCATGTCGATGAGCATCTGGCGTGTGTAAAGCACCAGTCCAAGATTCTTTGAGAGTAATTCGCCTATGTGCAACGCACCGCATCCACATTGGCGGGCAATAGTGATAATCATAACCCTAAAACAATTTTTGTTGTTTAATGTTTATATGTTAGTATCTCACAATTCCATTATTTTCAGCAGCAAAGTTAATGCTTTAAACGGAAACATTTCCACAACGAAACACATATTTTGGCACCGTAATTAAAATTCGGCAACCTTTCTCGCCAAACCGAAACTCCTTGCCCCCCGGAACCTTTCTTATCCGTTATTCACCTGTTAAGCATAATCGGCAAAAAACATAATCTTTTCGCCAAATAATTGTAATTTTGCAATTACGAACTATCATACTATTGTTATGAAACAAACTTTATTATTCCTCGCATACCTTTGTGTGTTTGTTGCTTTTGCTCGAGAGAAGTCGGTGGAAGTGACGGTTGCCAATTCTTTAGGGATAAATCGCAAAGGCGAGATGGTTGAAATCAGTGCCGACATTGTGGCAAAGAAACTGAAAACTGCGCCCAATTCTCCGATTGTGATTTATGACGAGCAAAACCAAGAAGTTGCCTACCAAATAACACACAACAACTTGATTATATTTCCCGTCTCGGTAGACTCGTGTGCAACGGCACGCTACACCATAAAACCCGGAGTGCCTGCCACGGTTGAAAAGCAGGTGTTCGGGCGGCAATACCCCGAGCGATTAGACGACATCGGTTGGGAAAACGACAAGACGGGTTATCGAATGTATGGCCCTGCCATCCTTCATCGTGGCGACAAACTGTATGGTTACGACATTTTCACCAAGTGCGTGCCTCATTTGGTGATGGAGCACCGCTACGCATTGGAACTTAATTCCGAAATCAGGCAACACATCAAGGATTTGCGCAAAGCCGGCAAAAAGGACGAAGCCGACAGTTTGGCGTTGGCAATATCCTATCACATCGACCACGGAACCGGTATGGACTGCTACGATGTTGGCGCCACATTAGGTGCCGGTATGGCTGTGCTGCTTAACAGCGACAATCAGTTTGTTTATCCCACCCCATACGTCAGTTATGAGATTTTAGACAACGGACCTCTGCGATTTACGGTAAAACTCATCTTTGAACCGCAATCGGTTAATGCCGACTCAAATGTGGTGGAAACGCGATACATACAATTAGACAAAGGCTCATGGCTCAACAAAACCACGGTTGGTTTTGAACACCTGTCGGATGCCACACCCATAGCCGCCGGCATTGTAATTCACGTCCAAAATCCCAGCGAATATGCTTTAGATGCCCACAACGGCTATCTGACATACGCCGACCTTACCGACAATGCTCACAATGGCAATGGCGTGATTTATGTGGGCGTGGTGTTCCCCGAAGCGTTGAAATCAGCCTTATTCCAGCCTTTTGAAGAAAAGAAAGGTAGCGCCATAGGTCATATTTTAGGCATTTCAGATTACAAGCCAAACAGCATGTTCACCTACTATTGGGGTGCAGGATGGAGCAAAGCCGGCATACCTTCGTTTGAAGCGTGGAACCGCAATATGGCTGATGCTGCTGCGCAAGTGCGCACACCATTGGTGGTGAAAATAAAATGACCCGCAGGAGAAGGCTGCGTTGTGGAAGTGATTAAAATTGGAAATAGATGAACGGCTGAATGTCGGCACTCTTGAACTGCACCACGAGCACAACAGCCAGCACAATCATAACCACATACGCCAACAATGGCAGTCGAGCCGAACGGCGACGCAAAGCGGTTTTGGCTGAAGCAGGAACAAAATGCAACACATATCCCACCACCATGAGCGCAAACACTTGCCAGTAACCGCTTACCCATTGGGCAGCCACTTCAATGTGGAAGTTAGTGGCAATTTGCTGCACCATCGCCATAGAATTGACAAAATCGGTGTTGCGGAATAATATCCAGCAAAGGCACACGAAATGGAAAGTGACAAAGATACAGATTATTCTGAGAAGTCGGCTTGAATGGCGAACATCGGCTTTGATGCCCGTCACGCCAATCCACAATTTGTGCACCGAAAGTGCAATGCCGTGCAGCAATCCCCATAGCACAAAGTTAAGCGATGCACCATGCCACAAACCGCCGAGCAGCATTGTGATGATGAGATTGATGTGCTGACGCACCTTTCCGCGGCGGTTGCCGCCAAGCGAAATATAAAGGTAATCTTTGAGCCACGACGACAACGAGATGTGCCAACGTCGCCAAAACTCGGTGATTGATGCCGATTTATACGGACTGTCGAAATTGATGTTGAACCTGAAACCCAGCAGCAGCGCCAAACCTATTGCCATATCGCTATATCCCGAAAAATCGCAATAGATTTGCAGGGCATAGCCATACACGCCCATAAGATTTTCAAACCCGGTGTAAAGCGAGGGATTGTCGAAAATACGCTCCACAAAGTTGACGCTGATATAATCGGATATCACAATCTTCTTCACCACGCCACACACAATATACAGGAAGCCGGTGCCAAGCATGGTGCGCGTAACGCACAGCGGCTTGCGAATTTGCGGAATAAAGTCGCGGGCACGCACAATGGGACCTGCCACTAATTGCGGAAAGAACGACACATAAAAGGCGTAGTCGAGAATGTTGTTAAGCGGCTCTATGCGGCGGCGATACACGTCGATGGTGTAACTCATCGACTGAAACGTGAAGAAACTTATGCCAACGGGCAGGAATATGTCGAACGACTCGAAATGCAGCCCCCGCAAATCGGCAAGCAACTGCCCAAAAAAGTTAGTGTACTTGAAAAATGCAAGCAATCCCAAGTTTAGTGTGGCGGAAAAGGCTACCAACCAACGGCGCGCCGACTGCCGCTCAACCTGCGCCATACGTCGAGCAACCATGAAATCGCTCACTGTAACCAACGCAAGCAACAGGAAATACCATCCGCTGCTCTTATAGTAGAAATAATAGGAAAAACACACCACAAACAGCAACCGCAACGTGGTGGCGCGGCTCATGCAACCGTACATGGCATAGAACACGGCAAAGAGCATCACAAACAAGCCTGTGGTGAACATCATAGGCTCGTGGGCATTGTAGGCAAACAGAATGCTATGGTTGCACAGCGTCTGCCATGCCACCTCAATGTATTGCAATATGTAGTTCATTATCTCAGCCATGTGCGTTATTCTTCGTTTTCGTAAGCCAAACGGCGCAAATAATTGTCGTAGCCAGCCACAATGGCATCGTAGAGCAACTGTGCCAAATGCTTGCCGCCAAGGTGATTGATGTGGGTGTAGTCGAGGTTGGCTTGACGCGGATGGCTGTCAACCATCTTGGCAATGCTTCCGCTGCCGCCCATGGCATCAAACAGGCTCCAGAACGCAATGCCCTCGGTGCTGGCAATGTTCTGCTGTTCAGCCATAAGTTCCTTTATACCCACCATAGTGCTCAAACCGCCGTCGGTGCGCTGTTCACGGTCGCCTACGCTGATTACCAAAAATCCCGTGCCGGGCATGGCTGCTTTCATGTGTTCAATGGCAGTACACATTTTTTTGCCGTAAACCGAATAGTTACGTTGGTTGGAATTTGCCACATTCAACCCATACATCACAATCACAAGGTGATAGTGACGCAAGCGGTTATATTGCGACAGCATCGATTTGCTTATGTTGGAAATGTGAATACCGCTCGATGCCCGCAGAGCAAAATTGTCGACCACGGCACCTCTGGCGCCATCCATCATTGCGCCGTAGCACACCACGCTGTCGCCTCCTGTTTCCACTTCAAAACGCACCTTGCCCACTGGCGCGTTAACAGTGACCTGCTGCAATTCGTTGCTTCCGGAAATTGCGAATTGCTGCTTGTCCCGCCCGTTCACGGTGGCAGTCACCACGTTGTCGACAAGCGAGCGAAGCATGAACGAGGCCCTTTGGCAAGTGTCGAGGCGCGACAAATAGGTGCGTTGACCGCTCAACGTAACCGAAGCATTGTTTTGCGGAATGAAATACTGACCCGAAATAATTGCAAGACGCGAATCGTAGGAGTGTGGAGCAACGGCGCTATACGTCGACCACCCATCGAAATGGTGAATAACCGAGCGGCGAAACCCGTATGCCTCGTTCACCACAGGAACAAACCCCACGCCGCATCCGCCAAAACGCTTTTGCAGCAGTTCGCGCAGACGGTCGGTCACTATATCGCCCTCAATAAACGAATCGCCAAGCACAGCAATGCGCAGTTCGCCTCCGGCATTTGCACATTCGCTCATGGCATTGTAGAGCGGCACCATGCCTCGGCAATCGTCGCTGTAATCAACAATGCACTGCACGCCTTCAGGGCACGAATCGACGTAAGCCGGCTTCACGCGCTTTATTTCAGCCACAACCGTATCGGCAAACATCACAGTGTCGGGGTCGCGCAGTTCGCTGAGCATATCCACTTCGCGCAGTTCAACGCCCAATATGCTAATTGGCGGCAACCGATGCATTGCCAACAGCAGCACCACCGAAGTGAGCACCACCACTATGCCATAGCCTATGTAGTTTCTGCGTTTCATTTCCTACTCTGCGATTATTCTGCACACAAGAATTCCTGCAACCAAATTCGGCTTTTTCATTTTTAGCCACCGAGCGGCAAAATTACAAAATTTTATGCGTAGTATGACCAAAACACGCAGAAAATTGCATCGATGCAGCCCGCCAATTAATGTATTTAGCATGTAATTTGGTTTTGCTTTGGCAATTAACCAATCTTTTTTGTATCTTTACACCACGCATAAAACCTTCCATGATATTGAAATATAAACCAATAATAACCAAGCATTATGAAATTTCTTAAAAACATCGTTTCAGCGCTGGCTCTGGGAGCAGTTCTCGCATCTTGCAGCCAAAAAGTGGCAGCACCGGAAGCCATCGGGCCGTTGCCTTCGCAACATCAACTTGAATGGCACAAAATGGAAACCTACGCGTTCATCCACTTTGGATTAAACACTTTTGCCGACAAAGAATGGGGCTACGGCGACACTCCGGCTTCTACGTTCAATCCTTCAAATCTCGACTGCGAGCAATGGGTGCGTACCATCAAAGCCGCCGGCATGAAAGGTGTGGTTCTCACCACCAAGCATCACGACGGTTTCTGCTTGTGGCCAACAGAACTCACCGAATACTGCATTCGCAACACACCATATAAGCAAGGCAAAGGCGACTTGGTGGGCGAACTGCGTGCCGCTTGCGACAAATACGGGCTCAAACTTGGCTTATACCTCTCGCCATGGGACCGCAACTCGGCAGTTTACGGCACACCTGAATATGTGGAATACTATCACAAACAAATTGAGGAACTCACCACTCGCTACGGCGAAATATTCGAGTTTTGGCTTGACGGCGCTAACGGTGGCGACGGCTACTATGGTGGCGCTAACGAGATGCGACAAATCGACCGCCGTACCTACTACGATTTCCCAAAGATTTTCGCTCACATACTCAAAAACCAACCTCAGGCAATCATTTTCAGCGACGGCGGTCCTGGCTGCCGCTGGGTGGGCAACGAACGTGGCGTGGCAAGTGCAACAAACTGGGCGTTCTTGCGCGGCGCTGAAGTTTATCCTGGATACCCCGACTACACCACGCTGCAATATGGCCATGCCGACGGCGACACTTGGATTCCTGCCGAATGTGACGTGTCGATTCGCCCGGGATGGTTCTTCCACGAAAGCGAAGATTCTAAGGTGAGAACGGCAGAAAACCTTGTCGACCTCTACTACAAAAGCATTGGTCACAACTCTAACTTCATCTTAAACTTCCCTGTCGACAAATCGGGACGAATACCGGCTACCGACTCAATCAACGTGTGCCGTATGCGCGAAATCATCAACGCCGAACTTGCCAACAACATCCTTAAAGATGTTAAGCCTGAAGCAAGCAACAGCCGTGGCGGCGATTTCGTCGCTGAAGCCATCACCGACGGCGACGACCAAACTTATTGGGCTACCGACGACGATGTGACCTCGGCAACCATCCAATTCGATTTCGAGCGTCAAAAGGTGAACCGCTTGTTGCTCCAGGAATACATCGCTCTCGGACAACGCGTGCAAGAATTCACCGTTGAATACCGCGACGCACAAGGCAACTGGGCTCCGGTTGACGCAGGCGAAGAAACAACAACCATAGGCTACAAACGTCTGCTTCGCTTCCCTTCGGTTGAAACCGACGGCTTGCGCATCACCATTGTGAAATCGCGCGCTTGCCCTTGCATTTCCAACATCGAGGCTTACTACGGCGGTGCCGACAGCGACAAGACCTTTGTTGACAACAGCGAAAACTTCAAGTCGGTGGATTTCAACCTCACCACCGAAACTGACCGCTTTATTATCGACCTCGGCTCGCAACGCGAAGTGAACACATTGCATTATCTGCCCGACACTGACGGACTGATTGCCCAATACGAAATCTATGGCGGCGACTCTCCCGAAACTGCCACCACACTCATCAAAAAAGGCGAGTTCTCTAACATTCAGAACAACCCGATTGTGCAAACACTGCACTTTGCACCAATTCGTGCAAAGGTGATTGTGCTCAAAGCAACACGAATGATTGTCGACGGCGAACCGGTTAAAGCCAAACGTTTGGGCATTGAAGTGCTTTAAGCATTTTATTCAATAAGCATAATAAATAATCTATTTTTTTCATCCGCCTTTCTGTTATTCGGCAAATCGAAACAGAAAGGCGGATTGCTTGTGAAAAACGCCCTTTCCACAACACGGTTTTTTTACAATAAGTGCCGCAATGCCAACATGCCTAAACCGCTGAATATCTTATTGTAAAAGATACACTATAATGCAATATCACGCAAAAATTATTATTGTTCATTCTACAATAATAATTGATATTGTAAGCACAACAATATGTAATCACACTGAACCATAAGCACTTAAACAGCGATTTTTTTGCCGTTATTTTGCAATAGATTTCAAAAAATGATATATATTTGCAAAAACATAAACCAAACTACAAGCATGAAAACAGAGCAGAATGTACGCTTAGCCAACCACCACATATCGGTAGACTGCGTAGTGATTGGTTTCAACGGCGAACAACTAAAGGTGCTTTTGCTGAAGCGCACCATCAACGAAGACGGCAATGAATATCACGACATGAAACTTCCGGGCAGCCTCATCTACGAAGACGAGGACCTGGATGCGGCGGCCCAGCGCGTGCTGGTTGAGCAAGCCGGCATCCGACGTATGCCTTTAGTGCAATTCAAAGCCTTCGGCTCGCGCGACCGCACCAAAAACGAAAAAGACGTGAAATGGCTCGAGCGTGCCATAAAAATGAAAGTGGAACGCATTGTAACCATCGCCTACTTGTCGTTAGTGAAGATTTCGGCAAGCAGCACCTCTTTCAAGGCTGCCGGCAACGAACTGTGCTGGATGCCAATCGATTCGCCTGTTGAACTTGCTTTCGACCACAACATCATTGTGAACGAAGCCATCAAGCAAATTAGGCATTTCGTCGACAACGACCCTATATATCTTTTTCATCTGCTGCCTCACCGCTTCACAGCGCTGCAATTACGCACCCTGTTTGAACGCATCTACGGCAGGAAATTGGATGTGCGCAACTTCCAGAAGAAACTCAAACAGATGCAATATGTTGTTGCCCTCGACGAATATGAGAAAAACGTGGCTCACCGAGCCGCCCGCTACTATCGGTTCGACAAGGTGGCTTACAACAGAATGCGCCGATAGACACATTCTGCACTAACCAAATTTTTAAAACTAAACAATAACTATAATAACTATTTTTTCGATAAAACATGTATTTATTAGGTTACGACATAGGAAGTTCGTCGGTTAAAGCAAGCCTCGTAGATGCTGCCACGGGCGCATGCGTAGGTTCAACATTCTATCCCAAAAGCGAAGCCCCCATCACAGCCGTTCGCGCCGGATGGGCTGAGCAAAACCCCGAAAACTGGTGGAACTATCTGAAACTTGCCACCGCCGACATCATGGCAGCCGCACACGTCGATGCTGCCGACATCAAAGCCATTGGCATCTCTTATCAGATGCACGGGCTGGTGTGCGTCGACAAGCACCAGCAACTGGTGCGCGACTCTATAATCTGGTGCGACTCGCGCGCCGTGCCCTACGGCGAAAAGGCTTTCCGCAATCTTGGCGAAGAACGCTGTTTGCAACACCTGCTCAACTCGCCCGGCAACTTCACCGCCATGAAACTGGCTTGGGTGAAAGAAAACGAGCCCGAAACCTACAAGAAAATCCACAAAATCATGCTTCCGGGCGATTACATCGCCATGCGCCTGAGCGGTGAAATATGCACCACAGTGTCAGGACTGTCGGAAGGTATCATGTGGGATTTCAAGGAAAACCGTCTAGCACAATTCTTGCTCGACCACTACGGCATTGACAGCAGCCTGATTGCCGACGTTAAGCCCACATTTGCCGTGCAAGGAACAGTGAACCGTGCAGCTGCAACCGAATTAGGACTGAAAGAAGGCACACCAATCACCTATCGCGCCGGCGACCAGCCAAACAATGCGCTGTCGCTCAACGTGTTCAATCCCGGCGAGATTGCATCAACGGCTGGCACCTCGGGCGTGGTGTATGGTGTGAACGGCACCGTCGACTACGACCCTAAATCGCGCGTCAACACTTTTGCTCACGTCAACCATACCGCACAAAACCCGCGCACCGGCGTTCTGCTTTGCATCAACGGCACCGGTATTCTCAACTCGTGGATTAAGCGCAACTTTGTGGCACAAGGCACATCCTACGAGCAAGTGAACGAGATGGCTGCCCTGGCTCCTGTGGGATGCGACGGAATCAGTATTCTGCCTTTCGGCAACGGCGCCGAACGCGTGCTCGAAAACAAGGAAGTGGGTTGCTCAATCCACGGCATAAACTTCAATAACCACAACGTGAACAATGTGGTGCGCGCCGCACAGGAAGGCATTGTGTTCTCGTTTAAATACGGCATCGAAGTGATGGAGCAAATGGGCATGACGGTGAAAAAGATTCATGCCGGACGCGCCAATATGTTCCTCAGCCCCATCTTCCGCAACACGCTGGCTGGCGTTACCGGAGCAACTATCGAACTTTTCGACACCGACGGCTCGGTGGGCGCTGCCAAAGGTGCCGGTTTGGGTGCCGGAATCTACAACTCTCCTGCCGAAGCATTCGCTTCGCTCGAGCGTTTGGCTGTTATTGACCCCGACCCTGCTCAAACCGATGCCTATGCCGAGGCTTATGCCCGCTGGAAATCGCTCTTAGAAAAAGAAATTCAATAAACAAAACAAATAAAAAAACCCGTTTGCCGCACAAACGGCAAACACAAAAGCATTTAAAAAACTTATGGCAACAAAAGAGTACTTTCCTGAAATAGGAAAAATTAAATTCGAAGGAAAAGATTCCAAAAACCCTATGGCATTCCACTACTATGATGCCGAAAAAGTGATTATGGGCAAGCCTATGAAAGAGTGGCTGCGTTTTGCTATGGCATGGTGGCACACCCTCTGCGCCGACGGCGGCGACCAATTCGGCGGCGGCACCAAGACATTCCCATGGAACGAAAGCGAAGACGCTGTTACTCGCGCTAAGCAAAAAGCCGATGCCGGTTTTGAAATCATGACCAAACTGGGCATCCCATATTTCTGCTTCCACGATGTTGACCTCGTGTCGGAAGGCAATTCGGTTGAAGAATACGAAGCCAACCTCAAAGCAATTGTGGCTTACCTCAAGGAAAAGATGAACGAAACAGGCATCAAACTGCTGTGGTCGACTGCCAACGTGTTCGGTCACAAGCGCTATATGAACGGTGCCTCAACCAACCCCGATTTCGACGTTGTGGCTCGCGCCATCGTGCAAATCAAAAACGCCATCGATGCCGGCATTGAACTCGGTGCCGAAAACTATGTGTTCTGGGGCGGTCGTGAAGGTTATATGAGCCTGCTCAACACCGACCAACGCCGCGAAAAAGAACACATGGCTACCATGCTGCGCATGGCTCGCGACTATGCTCGTGCCAAAGGCTTCAAGGGCACCTTCCTCATCGAGCCAAAACCAATGGAACCATCAAAGCATCAATACGACGTCGACACCGAAACTGTTATCGGTTTCCTCAAGGCTCACGGACTCGACAAAGACTTTAAGGTGAACATCGAGGTGAACCACGCCACTCTCGCCGGCCACACCTTCGAACACGAATTGGCTGTTGCCGTCGACAACGGCATGCTCGGCTCTATCGACGCTAACCGCGGCGATATGCAAAACGGCTGGGACACCGACCAATTCCCTATCGACCAATACGAACTCGTGCAGGCTTGGATGCAAATTATCCGCAACGGCGGACTGGGCACCGGCGGCACCAACTTCGACGCAAAAACACGTCGCAATTCAACCGACCTCGACGACATCTTCCTGGCTCACATCAGCGGTATGGACGCTATGGCTCGCGCTCTTGAAAACGCTGCACGCCTGCTCGAAGAATCGCCTTACAAGAAGATGTTTGCCGAACGCTACGCTTCGTTCGACAGCGGTTTGGGCAAGAAGTTTGAAGAAGGCAAGATGACTCTCGAAGAAGCCTACGAATACGGCAAGACCGTGGGTGAACCTAAACTCACCAGCGGCAAGCAAGAACTTTACGAAGCCATCGTGGCTATGTACTGCTAATTCGTGACTTTCTTTGTTTTTGACATCGAAACCATAAAACACTTTTGTGACTATGAATTATTCAGAAAAAGGCAGTAAACTATATTTGTTCTCGATAGTGCTGGTGGCTGTGATTGGCGGCTTGCTGTTCGGTTACGACACAGCCGTGATTTCGGGTGCCGAAGGCGGTTTGCAGAAATTCTTTAAAGGCGCATCCGACTTCGCCTACACCGACGTGCTTCACGGACTCACCTCATCGAGTGCCCTTATTGGATGCATCATAGGTAGCGCACTGTCGGGCCTGTTTGCCAACAGGCTCGGCCGCAAGCGCGCCCTGGCATGCGCCGGCGTGATGTTCTTCCTGTCGGCTCTGGGCTCTTACTATCCCGAGTTCCTCTTTTTCAACTATGGCACTCCCACAAAGAGCCTGCTGGTAGCATTCAACCTCTACCGTATTCTCGGCGGCGTGGGCGTTGGTTTGGCTTCTGCCATTTGCCCAATGTACATCGCCGAAGTTGCACCAAGCAACGTGCGCGGCACGTTGGTGTCGTGGAACCAATTTGCCATCATCTTCGGTCAATTGGTAGTCTACTTTGTGAGTTACCTCATTGTGCAATGGGCAAAAGCCACAAGCCCCGACTTTACAGCATGGAGCGTTGCCACCGGATGGCGATTGATGTTTGTGAGCGAAGCGGTTCCTGCCGGATTGTTCACCGTGCTCATCCTGCTTGTGCCTGAAACACCTCGCTACCTTGCACTTAGCGGCAACGACGACAAAGCCTTGTATGTGCTCAGCAAAATCAACGGTTTGAACAAAGCCAAAGAGATTCTTAACGACATCAAGAACACCGTGGAAGTGAAGGCTGAACGCCTTTTCACTTACGGTTGGATGGTAATCTTTATCGGCTGTATGCTCTCAGTGTTCCAACAAATTGTGGGCATCAACGCCGTACTCTACTATGCTCCGCGCATCTTCAGTTCGGTTGGTGCCGGCGACCCGATGCAGCAAACCGTGATTATGGGTGTGGTTAACATCACCTTCACCCTGGTGGCTGTGTTCACCGTAGAACGTCTGGGACGCAAACCGCTGCTCATCACCGGTTCGCTTGGAATGGCACTCGGAGCCCTCTGCTTTGCCGCCTGCAATGCTTTCGAACTTTCGCCAATGATGCAGGTTGTAAGCATTATGGTCTACTCGGCTTCGTTCATGTTCTCTTGGGGTCCAATCTGCTGGGTGCTCATCGCCGAAATTTTCCCAAACACCATCCGCGGAGCAGCCGTGGCTATCGCCGTGGCTTTCCAATGGGTGTTTAACTTCACCGTGAGCGCTACATTTGTGCCGATGTACAACATCGAAATCACTCCTGGCGACGGCTTCGGACACACATTTGTCTATGCCCTCTATGGCATTATCGGCATCATTGCCGCCATCTTCGTTTGGCGACTCGTGCCCGAAACCAAAGGCAAAACCCTTGAAGATATGACCAAACTTTGGAAGAAAAACTAACATAACCAAAGTTATTCAAATAATAGTTTTGAGCCGCGTCTGCTATCTGCATTCGCGGCTCTTTGTTATCTCCCCCCCGGCATCCGCCGAGGTGTATGCTATTACTGTTCCGCAGTGCAATTTCTTCAGGGTTTGCAATCGCTCCGCTGTCGTGCCGTTCGGTGCGGTGCAGATACCGATATGGGGAATATATGGGCGAGATTTAACCGCCAGCATGGCGTTTGGAGTATTTGCACACATCCGGGATAAAACAAAAAAGGTGTATCAAGAATCTTGACACACCTTTATTTACAGCCCCATAAAAAGGGTCTTGTATGCGTTAGATTATTCGAAGCGATAGGTGATTGTACCTACGGCATCGGTAGTAGTGTTTTTAGGCACCGAGAAACTCGATTGACGGGCAGCGGCTATGCAACTGCTGCGAGCCGCTTGGTTGCCGGCTGCAGCACCCGTACCGCCAGCATACGAAGCCGACACCACGTTGCCGCGAGCATTCACTTTCACTTGAATGGTGATAGTGCCTTCGAGGCTGCTCGACGGACGGCTCCAATTCTCGAGCGTGTATCCGCCCAAACCGCCAATGCCGGGCTTGCCCGTGAGCGCGCCCGACGAACTGTTGCCGTTTGGCGAACCGGCACTTCCGTTGCCTGTTGAGCCCGACGAGCCAAACTTCACGCGATTAGAAATTTTTTTGCGTTCAGCATCTTGTTGAGCCTTGAGTTTGTCTTGTTCGCTTTGCTCGCTCTTGGTGGCACCTTTGGGCTTTTCTTCTTCCTTCTTCACCTTCATAGGCGATTCGGATTTCTGTGTCACCACTTGCTTAGGCAACTCTTGCGCCTCGCCGGCATCCTTAAGTTCGTTGCCGGGCAACTTCGGCTCGTCGGCTGTTTCGGTTGCCTCGGCAGGCGACGAAGGCTGCATCTTGTCGGCTGCAGGTTGCTGCACGTTGCCTAATTGCACAAATTCGCCTCCAAACATAATCTCCTCCTGCGGTTTTTGCTCGGCAAGAGTGGCTTCGTCGGGCGGCCATTTGTAGTGCAACGCGGTGAACACAAGAATAAGCAGCGCCACTATGTGCACGGCAAGCGTTGCTATCAAGGCTATTATTTTATTCTTGTTGAGATTCATTAAAAAAATGACTGATGAAAGAACTTTTGTATGTTATTATCATAATCCGGCGCCTTGTTCCGCATCGGCGGCAACCTCATCAGGCTCGGGAGCCGCATAGGTCGACGATGCCGGTTTGGTGGCAAGCACAATCTTTAAGCCGCAGCGCGACCCTTTGTCGAGGATGTCGACAATTTTGCCGTAAGGCACTTCTTCGTCGGCATACAGCGCCACAAACTTTTCAGGGCTGTTCTGCTGCACGAGTTTCAAGAAGCCCATCAATTGGTCGGCAGGAAGCGGCTTAGGCTCGCTCTCGTCGACCGACGCGTATATGTTGTATTCCTTGTCGATGAAAACTCGCGTTCCGGGCTTGATTGCCGACTGCTCGCTGCTTTGCGGCAGATTAACCTCGAGCGCCGACGGGAACACGAATGTGCTTGTAACCATAAAGAAGATGAGGAGCAGGAAAATAACGTCGGTCATCGACGCCATGCTGAACATCGACATCATCTCATGTTGTCTTTTTAATGCCATCGCTTGTTCTTTTGTATTGTTGTTAATCGAAATACCATTTGTTGATAACAAAACCTTCACCTGCGGAGCCTCGTGGATTATAACAAAGCCCCGACGATGTGAAAAGAAGGTTTATTTTGCGGGTTCGTTGAGAAGGTCCATAAATTCCATGGTCTTTGCTTCAAGTTGGTTCATCACCTTATTGACGCGCGACACAAGGAAGTTATAGGCAAACAGCGCAATGATACCCACAATCAAACCAGCCACAGTGGTGACGAGTGCCTCGTAGATGCCGCTGGCAAGAATGGTTACGTTGGCGTTGCTGCCGGCACTTGCCAAAGCAAAAAACGCTTGCACCATACCGGTGACAGTGCCCAAGAAGCCAATCATAGGCGCACCCGAGGCTGTTGTAGCCAACCAAGTGAAGCCCTTTTCGAGCGCCGACACTTCGAGGTTGCCGGTGTTTTCGATAGCCACAAGCACGTCGTTCATAGGGCGACCAATGCGGCTGATGCCCTTAAGGATAAGACGAGCGTAAGGAGTATCGGTTTTCTTGCACAGGTTGATGGCGCTTTCAATTTCGCCATCGTGTATGTAGTCTTTTATGCGCTTCATAAACGAATCGTCGCGTTTAGCGGCTGAACGCAAGGCAATAAAGCGTTCAATGAAAATGTAGATGCTCACCACCGAAAGAATGAGCAGCGGAATCATAATCCATCCGCCCTTCAGGCATAAATCCCACACCGACAGTTTTTCTTCAATTACTGGAGCAGCACCGCCATTCACAGCGGCAGCAACGGTGTCGGTAACAGCAGTGGCAACGGTGTCAATAACGCCGTTCATGCCGGATTGTTGTATTAGTCCTAAAAATGTCATAATTGTTTGATAGTAAAAAAATAAGTTTGTGATAATTATATGTGACTTTATCAATATTCACTTTTACATTCACCTCATTGATTGCCAAAAGCCGTTTATTTGTCCTTCAGGCAATCTTTATAAGCCTTGATGGTTTTTTCAAGACCCATATACAATGCGTCGGAAATCAAGCAATGCCCAATCGACACCTCGTTGAGATAGCCCACGTTTTTCTTGAAATACTCCAGGTTCTCGAGGCTGAGGTCGTGACCGGCATTCACGCCCAGACCGCAGTTGTGAGCAGCCTTAGCGGCGGCGGCATACGGTGCAATGGCTTTAGCAGGGTCTTTCTTATATTCAACGGCATACGGACCGGTGTAGAGTTCTATGCGGTCGGCACCGGTTTTAGCAGCCATCTTTATGTTTTCGATGTCGGTACCAACAAAAATGCTCGTGCGTATACCAGCATCCTTGAGGCGGTCGATTACTTCACACAGGAACTCAAAATTCGGAGCCACTTCCCAGCCAGCCGACGAAGTGAGGGCGTCGGGAGCGTCGGGAACAAGCGTAACCTGCTCGGGCTTCACCTTTAACACCAAATCGATAAATTCAGGGCTTGGATAACCCTCGATGTTAAATTCGGTACGCACCAACGGACGCAACAGAAACACGTCGTCGTGACGTATGTGGCGCTCATCGGGACGCGGATGAATGGTGATGCCTTGTGCTCCAAACCGTTCGCAATCAACAGCCACATTCTCCACATTCGGCAAGTTGCCTCCGCGTGCATTGCGCAAAGTGGCTATTTTGTTGATATTTACACTTAAATTTGTCGTCATGTCTTTATTTTTCTCCTCCTAATATTCTCAATATCTTTAAGCAGTGTCAAATGTCGATAGTTAGCAAAATATTCGTATATTTGCACTACCCATAATTAGTTGCAAAATTAATATTAATAAAGGAGAATTTGAAACAAAACATGGGTAAAAACCCATAAAAAAACAAAATACCGACATGAAGATATTCGTAAATGGCAAAAGATGTCAGAGCACAACGCTTGCCGAAGTGGCAAAGATGCTTAACGTGATTGCCGACGAGGGGCACACCATTGTTGCCGACGCTTCGTACTTCGCCAAAATCAGAATTGCCGACGCCGGCAATATGCCATTCCACGACGTGGCAGCCTGCGTGCCCGACGATGCCGATTTGGCACTGAGCATCGGAGGCGACGGCACCTTTCTGCGCACCACTAAAAAGGTGGCACACAAGGGCATACCCATTGCCGGAATCAACACCGGACGCCTTGGATATCTCACCGCTGCCGACCTCTCTGATGCGACCGCATTTGCTGCCGACCTCATGGCTGGAAACTACACCATCGAGCAGCGAACAATGCTGCAAGCCCGCCGCGGCGACGGCGTTGCAATTGACCACGCTACGGCACTCAACGAGGTGGCACTGCTGCGCCACGACTCGTCGGCTGTGGTTAGCATCGAAGTAGCCGTCGACGGCGACCACCTCACCACCTACAAGGCTGACGGACTGATTGTGTCGACCCCCACAGGCTCCACCGCCTACAACCTCAGTTGCGGCGGCCCAATCATAGCACCCACGGCAGCCAACCTGGTGCTCACGCCAATATCGCCGCACTCGCTCAACATGCGTCCGCTGGTGCTGCCCGACACCGCTGTGGTGAAAGTCGCCACCCGCACTCGCGCACGCGACTATCAACTCAGCCTCGACGGCAACGCAACCATCTTGCCCGACGGATGCCCCGTGATTATCACTCGCGCTCCATACGCCGTGAAGGTCATCCAAAGTAAAAATCACAGTTTTGCCCGAACGCTGCGCAGCAAACTGCTTTGGGGCGAAGACATCAGATGATATGCCTGTTTACACCCTCGACGACCGCGATTTCGGCACCGTGAAAATTATTCTTCGCGCCGGCATGAAGAATGTGTTTGCAAAGGTGCGAAACGGTCAACTCTGCGTGAGTTTCCCCCTCGTCGCAAGCAAAGCATCAATACTCCAATTTCTCGACACCAACCGCGACGCCCTGCGCCAATTTGTTGCCGTCAACACGCCAAAACAACCCCTCTTCCACGACGGACAAACGATACACTGCCTCGGATTCGATGTGGTGATTACCAGCAACCGTAACCATGCACCACAAAACCTCACCGACATCACAATCGTGGTGCCCGCAAACTTCAATTTCGACAGCGCCGAAAACACAAAACGAATCAGCCAAGCCGTGAGGCAAAAGGTGGCGCAACACAAACCCTACCTGGTTGACTATGCCTGGCAAGTTGCAAAAGAGAAAGGACTACAGCCAAAACGCATTGTTGCATGCAACGGCTTTCGCCGTTTGGGACGATGCATCCCATCGACTGGCGAAATTAACTTGTCATACGCTCTGCTGTTCCTGCCCGAGCATCTGGTACGATATGTGATTTGCCACGAACTGGCACACCTCAAACACCCCAACCACTCGCCACAGTTTCATGCCCTGTGCAACAAACTCGTCGACGGAACCGAAAAACAATGCACCGCCGAACTCAACCACTTCCCCTGGCCCGTGCTGCGCTAACCGCTTCTCCCTCACAAATAGAGGTTTTCCGACCGTAAAACCAATGCCGCCCAAGCGCTTCGGCTTTGCGAAGAATGAAAGAAAAAAACGAGCGATTTTATTTCATAAGCCCCATAATGGTTGTATATTTGCACTTGTTGTAACAACCCGATTACAACATCGGTGAGTTGATAGGCTTTGTGCTATTGTATGCTACGCATACACTGCTTTTCGGTGCAGGCGTGCCCTGCGGTGGCAGCAAGGCGAAGCCACAGCAACAAGGCGGATGCGAAACCGGCTTATAGGATTGCCGGCAATGCGCACCAAATTTTTAACGAAACAATAGAGAAAAAACGATATATGCGAAAAATTATTACCATAGGAGAATCGGTTCTTGACACAATATTCAAGGACAACGTGCCTATGAAAAGTTTTGTTGGCGGACGCGTGGCAAATGCAGCCTGTTCGCTGGCAATGTCTGGTCTTGAGGTGCTCATGGTGAGCGAATGTGCCAACGACCATGTGGGCGACATCATAATCGATTTCTTGAAGCGCAACAAGGTGGACGTGACGTCGGTTGACCGCTATGTGAACGGCACCACGGCATTTTCTGCCATCTTTGAAAGCGACAACCAAGAGCCGCAATTAGTGAACTATGGCACCTATCCTCCCGACCGCTTCGACGTGGTGTGGCCTCGCATCAACGAGGACGACATAGTGCTGTTCGGGTCGTTATATTCAATCGAGAACCCGCAGCGCAGCCGACTCTACGAAATTCTGCAATACGCAGCCGACCGCAAAGCAATCATTGTGTATCTGCCGGGATTGCAGCACGGCATAAACTACAGCATCACAAAGGTGATGCCCAATGTGCTCGAGAATTTTGAATTGAGCAACGTGGTGATTGCCAGCAACCACGACATTCACGACATATTTCCGCGCGAAAGCGGCGAGCAAGCCTATCGCAACCACATGATTTACTGCAACTGCCTGATGCACATCACCGACGACCTCAGCACCACAGTGTATGGTCGCGGCATTAATGCGCCCATCGAGCATCCGAGCAACACAAAAGGCAACCAACTTGGCTGGCAAGCAGGCTACACCGCCGGAATTATCTACGGCATGGTGGCTGCCGGGCTTCGCCACAAAACCATTGCCAACACCGATGCCGAAACGTGGCAACAGATTGCCCGCAATGCTTACGCCTTTGCCGAAGAATGTGCTGCGTCGGAAACCAACTGCGTAGGCAACGAGTTTGCTCAACGCAAGACCGACGAAATGACAAAAATCTTAGCAGCCGAATAAAGAAATACCCCTAGAATTATGAAAGCACTACAACACGAAGCATCGCTGCCCACAATGCCCGCCGAACTCGACGAGCAGCGTGCCTACATCAACCGCACAGGAAATCTTCCTGAAGGCGAATGTGGCTTGCAGTTGAAGATGTGCTATGTATTGTATCTGCTCAAACACAAACGCAGCACCGATGCTGCACTGCTCATCGACACGCTCAACTATTCGCCCGAGGTGGACATGCCACTCATCAGCAAAGCATGGCTGTGGATGGCACGAATGAGCATCTTCATTGCTAAGAAAGATTTCACTATGGCAACCGGCGCCGCCGAGCAGTCGCTTCAGGCGCTCGACGCCATTGCCGTGAAACGCGGCGAGGATTTCCTTGCCATTCTGGCGGCTATTCTTTATAATCTGGCGGCTATTCACAACACCTCCGGCGAAAACGTGCGCGCTGCCAAAGAACTTGCCAAAGCGCAGAAACTCTACGAACGGCTCGTGAAGAAAAACGAACGGCGTTTTGCCACTATGCTCACCTATGCCGTAGAAGCCTCAACAGTGATTTTCACATCGCGAGCCAAGCAGATGGAAGTGTTTTCGCACTATCAGGAACTGAGCGAAAAATACAGCGAACTGGCAAGCGAAGGCAACCACGAAGCCCTGCACAGCCTCATGGACACGCTCACCAAAGAGGGCGACCTGATGATGCAAATGGGCAACAGCCGCGACGCCGCAAAATACTACACCAAAGCCCTGCGCTGCCACAAACGCCTTGGCGCACCTATGGACAAAGACGGGCTGCACCTCTCGATTGCCCTGTCTCGAGCACTGATGCGAAAGAGCGACCGCCGCGACGCCGCCGAACAACTGCTGCTCACCCTTCAGCCTGTGGCGCAAACACTTGGCGCTAAAGATGCCGAAAAAGAGATTGACGATTTGCTGAAAGCAAAGAACCAAAATTTCAGCATCATGTCGTTGCTAAAAGGCATTTTCTGATGCAGGCAACGCCATTCACAGCATACTCTGAACAAACCTTTAATTATTAAATATGTTAAACAAAACAGAAGAAAACGAACAAAAAACATCACCTCTCCCGCACCTCGACGAATTGCGTGTGGGCATTGTAGTATCCGACTCTAAAGCCGAAATCTCAAAAACCCTTTGCGACAGCGCCGTAGCGGTGCTTAAACGCGAAGGCTATCCCGACAACGACATCACCGTGGTGCATGTGCCCAACACTTTCCAACTGGTGTTTGCCGCATCACGCCTCGCCAAATGCCGCGCATTCGACGCAGTGATTATTCTTGGTTGCATTGTGCGCGGAACCACTCCGCATTTCGAATACGAGTGTCAGCACGTCACACAAGGCGCAGCCATACTTAATGCCGAAGGTAAGGTGCCCGTGATTTTCGGCGTGCTCACCGTCGACACCGAGGAGCAAGCCTACCTGCGCATCGCCGGCGAAAACTCGGAATGTGACAAAGGTGCCGAGGCTGCCGAGGCTGCCATCAGAATGGCTGAAATAGCACGAAAATTCTAACCTATTTTTTCATAATATTTATTTCAAAAAAAATGACTGATAAACAAGCAAATACCCTGCATGGGATACTGCTGATTGCATTGTTTGCACTTTCGGCATTCTTCATAGCCGATTTTGAATGGGTGAAACGTCTATCGCTTAGCCCGCTAATTGTAGGCATTATTTTGGGTATGATTTACGCCAACACCCTGCGCAAATACATGCCCGCCGAATGGACTCCGGGCATAAAACTGTGTACAAAGCAAATTTTGCGCACCGGTATTGTGCTCTACGGATTCCGCCTCACCATCCAAGATGTGTTCAGCATCGGATTGCCGGCACTTTGGGTCGACTGCATTGTGATTATTGGCACCATTGCACTGGGTATGCTGTTCGGCAAACTGCTTAAAATGGACAACGACACCACCCTCATGACCAGCACCGGCGCTGCCATTTGCGGCGCGGCTGCCGTGCTCGGCGCCGAACCGGTGGTGAAATGCGAAGCCCACAAAACTGCCGTGGCTGTTTCCACCGTGGTGATTTTCGGCACTTTGTCGATGTTTCTCTATCCTATAGTATATCGTATGGGCATCCTCGACCTCACCACCCAACAATGGGCAATCTACACCGGCGGAACGCTTCACGAGGTGGCTCATGTGGTGGGAGCCGGAAACGCTATGGACCCTGAAGGCACACTTCACATTGCCGACCAAGCCACCATCACCAAGATGATTCGCGTGATGCTGCTCGCACCGGTGCTGCTCGTTATGGCTGTGATGCTTGCCAAGCGGTCGGCTGGCACCGAAGGTGGCGGCAAGCGCAAAATTGCCGTGCCTTGGTTTGCTTTCGGTTTCATTGGCATAATCATCTTCAACTCGTTGCTGCAAAGTTGCTCGTTCATTCCGCAAGAGGGCTTAAGCGAATCGGTGAAATACATCAACAGTTTCGACACCTTCCTGCTCACTATGGCAATGACGGCTCTCGGCACCGACACCAGCATCGACAAGTTTAAGGCTGCCGGCGCCAAACCATTCGTTTTGGCACTGATGATTTACTTCTGGCTGCTCGTTGGTGGCTATGTGCTGGTGAAGATTTTCGTTTAATATCAGCAAACGCTGTTGCTATTATTTTAACCATAAAACCATATTAACACATGCATTCAATTAGTTATATGTACAAAATAGGTGTTGGCCCATCAAGCAGCCACACCATGGGGCCCAAGCGTGCAGCCGAAAAATTTTTGGCTCTGCACAGCGGAGTGGCAAAATATAAAGTGACCCTCTACGGCTCGCTTGCCGCCACAGGCAAGGGACACATGACCGACAAGGCAATTATTGATGTGCTTTCGCCGGTGGCACCAACCGAAATCGATTGGCGCAGCGACGTGTTCCTACCCTTCCACCCAAATGCCATGACATTCTATGCCTACAACGACCAGGGAATTGAAATTGGTCATCGCACCTACTATTCGGTGGGCGGCGGCGACATCCTTGAAGAAGGGCAACAAGTGTCGGCTCGGCCCGAAGTGTACGAACTCTCACACATAACCGAAATCAAAGAATGGTGCCGCAACAGCGGACGCACATTTTGGGAATATGTAGATGCCCACGAGGGCAGCACAATTTGGGAATACCTGCGCGAGGTGTGGAACGTGATGAAAGAAGCCGTGCAACGCGGCATCGAAGCCGAAGGCGTGCTTCCCGGCGGTCTGGGCGTGAGCCGCAAGGCTGTGAGTTACTATGTGAAAGCACTTGGCTACACCGGCAGCCTTAAGAGCCGCGGTTTGGTGTATGCCTACGCCTTGGCGGTGAGCGAAGAAAACGCCGGCGGCGGCAAGATTGTCACCGCCCCAACCTGCGGTGCCTGCGGCGTGCTTCCGGCAGTGCTCTATCATCTGCACCTCACAAAAGGATTCTCGGAACAACGCATATTGCGAGCCCTTGCCACTGCCGGATTGTTCGGACTGGTGGTGAAAACCAACGCTTCGGTATCGGGTGCCGACGTGGGATGCCAAGGCGAAGTGGGCGTGGCGTGCGCCATGGCTGCTGCCGCTGCCAACCAGTTGTTTGGCGGCACTCCTTCGCAAATTGAATATGCCGCCGAAATGGGTCTTGAACACCACTTGGGTCTAACCTGCGACCCCGTGTGCGGACTGGTGCAGATTCCTTGCATTGAGCGCAATGCCTATGCCGCTGCCCGTGCCCTCGACTCAAACTTGTTCAGCACATTCAGCGACGGCAACCACTTCATCAGTTTCGACCGCGTGGTGGAAGTGATGAAGCAAACCGGTCACGACTTGCCAAGCCTTTACAAAGAAACTTCGCAAGGCGGATTGGCTGCCATTCGCCGATAAGCCCGCTTTAACTGCACCTAATTTCACATTCTCAAACATCATAAACAAAAACAATTTAGGGACCCTGCCTTGAGCAACACGCTCTGCAAGGTCCCTAATTTCTAATTATTACTACTTACTGCTTATTCGTTCCTGAGATTTTCGATGTCGGCAACAATCTCGCTTGCCTGACGCTGTGTGCGCAAATACTGACGCACACCAACAATGCCACCAACCACCAGACCGACGCCGCAGCCAACAAGCAGTGGCACGGGATTGGCATTAACCTGAAGCGTTTCAAACACCAGCCACGTCAACCACACCACCAAAAACGGGATGCTGAACCAGAGCCAGCGATTCTGCATCTTGCGCAGACGCAAAGCCCGCAGACGCATATCAATGAGGTCGGACGACAATGCGTTTGCACTGTTGAGGCCACGACGCATCTTAATGTCGTAGAAAATGGCTACAAGCATAAACAACAGCGTGACAATGGTGAACGGCCACGACCATTTCACCAAATAATGGTCGACCACAATGGCAATACACCCAAACACAGCAATAGCCACCATAGCGCGCCCGTCGCGATTGATTTTGCGCACGTTTTTGTTAATCGACGTGCGAATAATCCTTTCGTTGATTATTTGCTGCTGACTGAGTTTGTGATTTAAAATTTCAAACTGCTCTTTCAGTTGTTGCAATTCAAATGAGTTATCCATATCTGAAATATTTTGTTTAACAGATTTGTTTATATCTATTAGTATATTTTATTCACTTTAATTGTTCGACATCTGCTTCAGTTGCTCGCGAATGCGAAACAAACGCGTGGCAACATTGCTTGTGGTGATGCCCACAATGGCAGCAATCTCGTCGTAAGCAATACCCTCGAGCCACAACAGCACAATGGCGCGGTCGAAAGGTTTCAAACGGTGCACGCGGTCGTAAAGCATACGCACCTGTTGAGCATCGCTGTCTTTATCCTCAAAGAAGTCGACATCCATAGTGAGCGGTACCGTGGCGTTTTTCTTCTTTTTTCGCTCGCAAGAGATGCAAGTGTTTAGGCTGATGCGCCATATCCACGTTTCCATCTTGCTCTGCCCCTTAAACGAGGGCAAGCCTTGCCAGATGTTGATAAGCACCTCCTGGAAAAGGTCGTTTACCTCCTCCGAGTCTTTCGAAAACATAAAACACACAGTGTAGATGGTGTTTTTATGCTTCTTCACAAGTTGCTCAAATTCTTTTTCGTCCATTTGTTGAGTAAGAGTAATAAGTAGTTTCGTGTTATTTGACCATCAGCAAAAGGCTTCACAGTTTCACCTTTTTTCACAACGGTCGACTATTTGACGCAAGAGTGACGGAAAAAATTACACTGTTTGCAAAATTTTTTTCAAATTTATGATTAAGAAAATATATATGAAAATAAAATGCTAATTTTGTGTGACTTATTCACTAACAAACAAATGAACAAACTACTAACTTTAATACTCACATTTATGATAGCAACATCGGCTTCGGCAATGGTTAACGAGCACGGCAAAGTGCTGACTGTGAAAAAAATTGAGTTGAACAACACTCCAACGGGCGAGATACCGGCACTGCTCGACCAACTTGGCGTGGAATTCAACGATGTTGACATTGCCAACTGGCCGGAATACAACCAACAGACACCCAAAGCACAATTCCGCATTGCCCACACCGGCAGCCAAATAGTGATAAACTACCGCGCCACCGAAAGCAGTGTGGCTTCGACAGCCAACGAAATGGGATTGAATGTGTGGGAGGATGCCTGCATGGAGTTTTTCTGCTCGCCAGCCGACGACGGAATCTACTATAATATGGAGTGCAACTGCACCGGCTCGGTGCTGCTGTGCGGCGGTGCCCCCGGCACCAAACGCCCTTCGGCATCGCTCGCCACGCTCAACACCATTGAGCGATGGGCGTCGCTCGGACGCGAACCGTTTGCCGAACGCATAGGCAACTGCACATGGCAAGTGGTGCTCGTGGTGCCGGCATCGGCTTTCTTCATGCACTCAATCGACAACCTGTCGGGTCGCTCGTTTCGCGCCAACTTCTATAAATGCGGCGACAAACTGCAACAACCGCACTTCCTGTCGTGGAACGCCATCAACAATCCTAAACCCAATTTCCACTTGCCAAAGTTTTTCGGCACAATTGTGTTTGAACGCTGATACCGCATCGCCACACACAACCGCCGAAAAATGAAAAGTTTTGATTTTTAAGATTTTTTTTTGAAAAAAACAACGTAATCAGGTGCAAAAGCAATACCTTTGCACTTGCGAAACAAAATGATGTGCGGGAGCCCTTAAAAAAGGGCACCCCACATTAGTGTATAAACTACTTTAATATTATACAACAACAATTTTTTAAATGGACAAATTAAGTTACGCTCTGGGCTTGAGCATGGGACACAACTTCCTCGCATCGGGCATCAAGAGCCTCCACTACGACGATTTTGCTGAAGGCGTTAAAGCTGTTTACGAAGGCGGCGACAAACAAATGACTTTCGACGAAGCCAAACAAATCATACAAGATTTTTTCACTAAACTCGAAGGTGAAGCGGCTGAGAAAAACAAACAAGCCGGCGAAGCATTCCTTGCCGAAAACAAAAAACGCTACGGCGTGAAAGTGACCGAAAGCGGACTCCAATACGAAATCAAGAAAGAAGGCGAAGGCAATCCACCCGAAGCCAAAGACAGCGTTACTGTTCACTACACCGGCACACTCATCGACGGACGCGTATTCGACAGTTCGGTGCAACGCGGCGAGCCTGCCACTTTCGGCGTAACACAAGTGATTCCGGCTTGGGTTGAAGCCCTGCAAATGATGAAACCGGGAGCAGAATGGCGCATCTACTGCCCTTCGGACATTGCCTACGGCCCTAACGGCGCCGGCGGCATGATTGGCCCTAACGAAACTCTGATTTTCGACATCCAACTCATTGCGGTTAACCGCAACTAATCACCCCTCAAAAGGCGAAATAATTAACAAAACAAATAACAAAAAGTAATAAACAAACAACAAAAATGAAAAAAATTCTGTCAATTGCAGCAGCAGCATTCATGTTGATTAGCTGCAACGGTAACGCTAGCAAAAACGTTACTTTGAGCGATTCAATCAGCGACCTTATGGGCGAAATGTACGGCCACGGCATCGCCGGTCAAATAAAGCATAGCCCCGACTCTGCCAAGTTCGACAAGGCTGCCTTCATTCAAGGCTTGGAAATGATTGCAAACCTCGACACTGCCGAAATGAGCAAATTGCAAGGTATGCAACTCGGTATGCAAGTGCTGCAAATGCAAATGCAACTCAAACAACAACAAAAGATTGATTTCGACAAGAAACAATTCATCAACGCATTCAAGAAAGCATTCACCAGCGATTCTATCAAGGACCCTCAAATGCTGCAAATGCGCCTTATGCCTATGATGGAACGTGCTTCTCGCGAGGCTAAACTCAACGACCCTGTTGCTAAGAAGAACAAAGCCGACGGCGAAGAATACGCTGCAAAGATGCTCAAAGAAGGCTATAAGAAAACCGAAAGCGGTTTGGTTTACAAGGTTGTTAACGAAGGTTCGGGCGACAACTTCACCTCTGACCAACAAATCGACGTTAAATACGAAGGCAAACTCATCGACGGCAAAGTGTTTGATGCTACTCAAGGCGACGAAACCCGTCAACTTTCTCCTATGGGCGTTGTTCCAGGTTTCCGCGAAGCCCTCTTGATGATGAAGCCGGGTGCTAAGATGATTGTTGTTATCCCTGGCGATTTGGCTTACGGTGTTGACGGCCGTGGCGGCATGATTGGTCCTAACGCAACTTTGATTTTCACTATCGAAACTGTTGGCGTTCACCAAGAAAAGAAGTAATCACTAACACACTCCTACCCTCCTTTTAGCGGGTAATTCAATATGAGGGGCATTACAACCAATTGCGGTTGCAATGCCCCTCAATTTTGTTTTCTGCACCGTAAACACTTCACAATAAACCCACGGGGAACTTCACCGCCATTTAAGCACGCACCCTCACGGCATTTCACATTTCAACAGCACTTTTTACCTCTGAAAAACAAACCTACACAACCATCAAAAGCAATCGAAAATCATAATCACCACTATTTCAACCGATTAATTACAAAATCGCAGATTACGATTGTTAAATCCTATGTTAATTTTGGTAAATCATGTATTAAACACCTAAAAACCTATTGCAAATAATAAACCTGATTGTAACTTTGCATCAACGATATAAGCGCCTTAGTCTTAATTTAATACTTGATAAGTTTAGTTGATTAGTAAACAGAGAGCGCGGACACTTGATAAGACAACAATCCGCAAACAAAAAAGAGAATGTAACTGAGTAGCGCAAGTATCAGAAATTTTATATTAGTAAAAAACTTAATTTTAATTTAAACCTCGCTATGAGAAAATTATTTATTAGTGCAGTTGTTTTCTTGAGCATTGTTGCAAATCAAAACACATGGGCAAACGGCAGTTTGCGCACAGGTGGCGAATCATTCATCGAACAAACCGATGAACAAACCACCTCGCAGGGAACATTTCCATTCTCTCTCACTCTTATAGAAGACGTAAAGTCGGTTTACACACCCGGCTTTGTTGATGCCGATGGCAACTACACCGATGGCACTAACACCTTCACCAACACCCTCGTCGCTGCCGAAACCGCCTCTCACGAAGAAATTGCACTTACGGTCGGTGCAACACTCGAACTCACCCGCAAACTTGCCAACAGGAAAAAACCTGTGGTTGTGAGCAGTTACACCGTCACCGATGCCACAATGACGCTCGCACAACTCGTTAGCAAAATCGGCGCCAACGGCACATTCACCGAATCGTTCAACGCGACACCCGGTGCCGGCAACGATGCTACTTATCAGTTGTGCCTCACCATTGGCAGCGACGTGTATTATTCTAACACCGTCGACATTGTGGGCACAAAAGTGAGCAACAGTTCGGTGGGTATTCACCGTTCAGGCACCCCCGACGCAGCAACCTGCGCAGCAACCGAACTGTTCCACAACGAAATCTCATTCACACCTGCAAACACAGGCGTAGGCACAGGTTATTACATCTACTGCAACGGCGAAAAGGTGTTGACCCTCACTGACGGCGGCAACCGAAAATTCTCCGACGAGAACGGCACCGAATACGTTGAAGACGAAAACGGAGTCATCACCGTGGTTCTCTATCCCGAAGCCAGCCCTATATCAGTTGGCGAAACCAAATGTGGTGGATATGCTTTCTTCAGTTACTCGGTGGTTCACTTCGACAACAAAAACAACACCTACGGTAGCGAAGCATTCGACGCAGAATTTATTGGCGCAACCAACGAATTGGTAGTTGACGTGCCAAGCAAGACTTCAACGCTCCACTACAACAACGAACGCGTATTCATCCGCCCAATCATACGCTGGGAACTGCAACAAAGCAGCAGTGACGTGGCTACACCAATCGGCTATCAAGTATGGCGCAAAATCGAGAAAGCCACATTCGAACTCAACAACGAAGAAAATTCAGGTGCTACCAGCAACGTCAACGAGGATAACCTCGGAACCTATGAAATGGTTGCATCTTTCGATAACACCGTAACACTATACTCCGACGAAATCTACTATGCTCGTCGTAACCAAACAACCAGCACGCTTGCAGCAATCACTGAAGATGAAGTCCGCTCGGTTTCTTACTATGTGAAGGCTATCTACAGCGATGACGAAGAAGTTGCCCAAAACGAAAGAGAGAAAAACTCTGCCGCAGTTGCAATTGTCGCTGCGGAAGGCGGCATCTTCACCTCAATCGAGGATGTTCAAGCCCAAGGCGTAGCGGTTGTTGCTGAAAACGGCTTAATCACCGTGACAGGCGTTCAAGGCACAATCAACGTCTACAACGCAGCCGGCCAACTGGTGGCAACGGCTAACAGCAACGGCGATGTGACCGATATCGACGCTTCACGATTCAACGGAGTGTATGTTGTTAAGGCTCAGAACATGACGATGACAACAAAAGTTCTTATCAAGTGATATACTAATAAATAATTGATTTTGAGTAGCGGCGTCCGTGACGGATACCGCTATTTTTTGTTTATTAGCAACGTAAATAATTGGCTGATACAGGGCGACCGCAACCGCTCATTTGTGCGCATTGCGAGGATGATGCGTGAGAATTTCGCTGCGCAGCATCGAGCGGTCGATGTGAACATACACCTCGGTGGTGGTTATCGATTCGTGACCCAGCATTTGCTGTATGGCTCGCAAATTGGCTCCGCCTTCAAGCAGATGCGTGGCAAAACTATGCCGCAAAGTGTGCGGACTCACCGTTTTTTTAATGCCTGCCAATGCACACAAATCCTTGATTATGTAGAACACCATCACGCGCGACAATGCGCTGCCGCGACGGTTAAGAAAAAGCACATCTTCGTTGCCGCGCTTCACCGTCATGTGGCTGCGCACCTCGTCGACATACTCGGAGATACACTTCAACGCCACATCCGAAATTGGCACAAGGCGCTGCTTGTCGCCCTTGCCAAGCACCACCACATAACCGTCCTGGGCATACACTTGCGACATGCACAGCCCAATCAGTTCGCTTACGCGCAAGCCGCACCCATAAAGCGTTTCAATGATGGCTCGGTTGCGTATTCCCTCGGGGGTGCTCAAATCAATCATGCTTATCATCGAATCGATTTCGTCAACAGTGAGCACATCGGGCAGGTGGCGTCCAAGCCGAGGCATGGGCAACAACGTCGACGGATTATGGTCGATAAATCCTTCGCTTTTCAAATAACGGAAAAAACTCTTTATTCCCGATATTATTCGCGCCTGTGAACGAGGCTGAATGCCAACATCGATGAGCGTGCACAAAAAGTTTTCAAGCATAGGCTCGTCAACCTCTTGCAAATCCACCCCGGCATCGCACAGATAATTAAGCAACTTTCCCACATCGCGGCAATAGTTTTCGGCAGTGTTTGCCGACAAGCCGCGTTGCAGGCGCAGATAAGCAGTGTAACTGCTCATCACCCTCGATATGTCGGTTATCGCTCTCATTCAGCAAACAAATATATCGCATATTTGTGGCATTTTCATTATCTTTGTGCATAGAAAAACCAAAAAATTATTAGCACATTGATGAAAGACATTGTATTTGCAACCAACAACGCGCACAAATTAAAAGAACTGCGCGAGATAGCCTATGGCAAACTGAATGTGTTAAGCCTATCTGACATTGGTTGCCACGAAGATATTCCCGAAACAGAAGCCACCATCGAAGGCAATGCAAAACTCAAAGCCAACCATATCAAGGAGCATTACGGCTACGACTGCTTTGCCGACGACACCGGACTTGAAGTAGAAGCACTTGACGGAGCCCCGGGCGTGTATTCGGCACGCTATGCCGGCAGCGACTGCAACAGCGAACGAAACATCGACCTGCTGCTGCACAACCTTAACGGCAAAACCAATCGCGCGGCACAGTTCAGAACTTGCATTGCTCTCAGGCAAGGTGACGACATCCGCCTGTTTGAAGGCATTGTGAAAGGCACTATATTGGAGGCTCGACGAGGCACTATGGGATTTGGCTACGACAGCGTGTTTGCGCCCGACGAAGCCGACGGCCGCTCATTTGCCGAAATGAACGCCGACGAGAAAAATGCCATCAGCCACCGCGGACGAGCCACCAGCCTGCTAATGGATTATCTGCTGAACCAACACGAGTGATTATCGCAACTCCTCGTTGCCAAAATTCGGTTATAATACGTTTAGTTGTTTGATTTACGGCAGATTAATCTGTGATTTATGTATTGCTCTTTACGCCAATAATCGCTAATTTTGTGGTCAGAACAATTACTAAAGCACCGCATAACGTATTTTAGTCCGACTTCCGCTATTGATTGGCTCACGAATATTCGCTATATTTGTATTCTAAAACCAAAAGAACCAAAATGATACCACCCAAACAAATCGCATTTGTGGCAATTGGCTGCATTACGGCAATGGCTGGCAACGCCGGTGGCAAACACGTTGCCACCAAGCCAAATGTGCTATATATCATGTGCGACGACATGGGTTATGGCGACCTCGGTTGCTATGGGCAAAAACTGATTTCCACCCCAAACATCGACAGTCTGGCAAGTCAAGGCATGCTGTTCACCCAAGCCTATGCAGGCAGTCCGGTGAGCGCACCGTCGCGCGCATGCCTGATGACCGGTCAGCACAGCGGACACACCGCCGTGCGCGGCAACAAGGAGTATTGGCACAATTCAGGCACCGTCACCTATGGTTCGTGTGTCGACTATGCCGTGGCTGGTCAAGAACCATACGACCCCAACCATATCATTTTGCCGGAGATAATGAAAGATAACGGCTACACCACCGGCATGTTCGGCAAGTGGGCTGGAGGCTACGAAGGCTCGGTGTCGACACCCGACCGCCGTGGCATCGACGAGTTTTTTGGTTATATCTGTCAGTTCCAGGCACATCTCTATTATCCCAACTTCCTCAACCGGTTCAGTAAACACGCCGGCGACACCGCCGTACGGCGAATTGTGCTTGAAGAGAACGTGAAACACCCCATGTTTGGCGACGATTATTTTTGCCGGCCACAATATTCTGCCGACCTCATTCACCGCGAAGCCATGCGCTGGATTGAACGGCAAACACCCGACAAACCGTTCTTCGGCTTGCTCACCTACACCCTGCCGCACGCCGAACTGGCACAACCTCACGATTCCATTTTCAATCACTATAAGAAACAGTTTTTCACCGACCGCACTTGGGGTGGCAACGAAGGCTCGCGCTACAACCCGGCCGACCACACCCATGCTCATTTTGCAGCAATGATTACGCGCCTCGATGCCTATGTGGGCGAAATTGTGGCTCTGCTAAAGCAAAAACAACTTTTCGATAACACCATCATTGTGTTCACAAGCGACAACGGTCCGCACGAAGAAGGCGGTGCCGACCCCGCTTTTTTCGGTCGTGACGGCAAATTAAGAGGTCTGAAGCGACAATGCCTCGAGGGCGGAATACGCGTGCCATACATTGTGTGCTGGAACGGGCATATATCGCCCGGTAGCATAAGCCACCATCAACTGGCTTTCTACGACGTGATGCCAACGCTGTGCGACATAGTGGGTGTGAAAAACTATGCAAAACGCTATGCCCGAACACCCGACGACTGCTTCGACGGACTGTCGTTTGCCCCCACTCTCACCGGTAAAGGCGAGCAAGCCCAACACTCGCATCTCTATTGGGAGTTTCACGAAACCAACCAGATTGCCGTTCGTCAAGGCGATTGGAAATTGCTGGTGATTGCCGGCAAACCACATCTCTACAACCTTGCCGACGACATTCACGAGGACCACGATGTGGCAGCACTCCACCCCGAAAAGGTGAAAGAACTTGTTGCCATCGTGCATAAAGAGCATACACACAACCAAAACTTCTTAATCACCCTGCCCGAATTATGAAACTACAACGACTCTTGCTCATTTTGGCACTTGCCACAGCATGTTGTGCCGCTAAAGCGCAACTATTCACTGCTACCGACAGCGTAGTGCTGTTTGCCCCAGGCGATGCGGGCTCGAAGTATTATCGCATACCGGCGCTGTGTACCACTTCACAAGGCACAGTGATAGCCGCTGCCGATAAACGATGGACCTATGGCGGCGACTTGCCAAACAACATTGATGTGGTGACTCGGCGAAGCACCGACGGCGGTCGCACATGGGAAGATGCCGTGACTGTTGACGGCGAAGGTACCGACATCGGTTCGGGCGACCCGGCTCTGGTGTACGACGCTAATCGCAACACCGTGCTCTGCATTTTCACCCACGGCAACGGCTTGTGGCAATCAACCCCCGACAACAACGGACACATCATGGTGGCTAAAAGCACCGACGACGGTCGCTCGTGGAGCCGACCCGTTGACATCAATCCACAACTTTATGCCGGAAAAAGCAACTGGATTACCTCTTTTGCCGGCTCAGGCCACGCCGTGCAACTGCGTAACGGGCGACTGATGTTTGTGATTCAAGTGCGCACCAACCTCAAAAATCCTTATGCTCCGCTATCGTGCTATGCTTGCTACAGCGACGACGGCGGCGACACCTGGCAAACATCGCAAAACGCTGCCGACGCCAATGGCGACGAAGCAAAAATTGTGGAACTTTCCGACGGCACGCTGATGATGAGTATTCGCGTGCGCAACGCCGGCTATCACCGCAAATTTTCTTATTCGCACGACGGCGGTGTGACGTGGAGCGCACCTGTGGCACACCAACAAATCATCGAACCAGCCTGCAACGGCGACGTTATCAGTTATACTCGCAAAGGCAAAAAACCCGTGCTGCTGCACACTGTGCCATTTCATGCCACTGAACGGCGCAACGTGAGCCTTCTGGCAAGTTACAACGACGGCATAACATGGCCTTTGCGACAATCCATCGTGCCCACCGGCTCGGGTTACTCATCAATAACCCAACTTGCCGACGGCGCATTAGGCTGCCTGGTGGAGTGCGACTCTCCTCGCGGATATAAATTGGTTTACTACCGTCTGCAACCCACCGAGGCTATCACCGAGGCTACCAACATCGCAAATATTATTTCAAAACCATATTAATAACTAAAAAACTAAAAGACTCATGAAGAAATTGATTGTATCAGTTTTGTCATTGGCAGCATCAGTCACAATGACGATGCAAGCGCAATCGCTATCGAACAACACCGGTTGGCATTGGCGCGGAAACACCATCGTTACCGACACTCCGGTTCGTCCCGAAGGTCAAAAAGACGTAATTAACCTCACCACACCCAAACTGGAAGTTGTGCGCGTGGGCTTTGCCGGACTTGGCATGCGCGGACCCGACGCCGTTGAGCGTTTCACTTTCATTCCTGGCACTCACACCGTGGCATTGTGCGACTACGAAAAAGAACGTGCCGAAGCATGTCAGAAACACCTCACAAACCAAGGTTTGCCCGAGGCTGACATCTATAGCGGCGAATATGGCTACATTGACATGTGCAAGCGTCCCGACATCGACCTCATTTACATCTGTGCCGATTGGGACCATCACTTCCCAATTGCCAAATGCGCTCTCGAAAACGGCAAACACGTTGCCATCGAAGTGCCTTCGGCTATGAACCTCGACCAATGTTGGGATCTTATCAACTTGAGCGAAAAGAACCGTCTGCACTGCATGATTCTTGAAAACTGCTGCTACGACTGGTTTGAAATGACTGCTCTCAACATGGCTCAAAACGGCGTGTTCGGCGAGATTATTCGTGCACAAGGTGCCTATATCCACGACCTCACCCCATTCTGGGATGCTTATTGGAAAAACGGCAAAAACGATAAACTCGGCTGGCGTTTGCGCTACAACCAACACAATCGCGGCGACGTTTACGCCACTCACGGCCTCGGTCCGGTGGCTCAAGCCCTCAACATTCACCGTGGCGACCGCATGACCACTCTCGTGGCTATGGACACCAAGTCGGTTCACGGCGCTGAATTGGTTGAACAACGCACTGGCGAACGCTGCGACAACTTCCGCAACGGCGACCACACCACAACCCTCATCCGCACCGCTAAGGGCAAAGTGATTGAAATTCAACACAACACCATGACCCCGCAACCTTACAATCGTCTGTATCAACTGACCGGTACAAAAGGTTTCGCCAACAAATATCCTATTGAAGGCTATGCAGTTGACGGCGGTCAACTCGTTCAAAGCGGCGTGACACCTAAGGCCGACAACATCTCTGGCCACAGTTTCTTGCCAAAGGCTGAGAAAAAGGCACTCGAGGAGAAATATGAACACCCAATCCTCAAAAAATATGGAGAACTGGCTAAGGAAGTGGGCGGACACGGCGGTATGGACTTTATTATGGACGCTCGTCTGGTTTACTGCCTGCAAAACGGTCTGCCTCTCGACATGGACGTTTACGACTTGGCTGAATGGTGCTGCCTTGCCGAACTCGGAACATTGTCGATGGACAACGGTTGCGCTCCTGTTGAATTTCCTGACTTCACTCGCGGCCACTGGGAAGATGTTGACGGTTATCGTCACGCATTCGCCACTGCTGACGACGAAGCCGCTGCCGACGCTGCTGCAAAGGCTGCAACTGCAAAATTGAAAGCCGACGCCGATAAACAAAAAACAAAAAAAGCAAAGAAAGCAAAAAAATAAGGGTTTAACACTCCCATTCTGACAAGGGCTGCATTGATGTTTCTGAAAAAATTCATACATTTGAATTGGAAACAATCAGTGCAGTTCTTTTTTGTCTGCGCTGTATCAACATCATTGCATTATGATTATGAACAAACACATTGCATTTGCCATTATATTGGCACTCGGCGCAGCCATGGCGGCTTGCTCGAGCAACAAACTCACCAGCGAAGAAAAAGCCCAGTTGGAAACACGTCGTGCCGAATATGTGATTAATCACATCAACACCAATCATTTCACCATCGACGTCGACCGCATGACCCCAAACCGGGGCATCAGCCGTCAACTCAGTTACGGCTACGGAATTATAGTTAAAGGCGACACTCTCACGTCGTTTCTGCCTTATTTCGGACGCGCCTACTCCTTGCCTTACGGCGGAGGCAAAGTATTGAATTTTGAATCGAAAATCACAGCCCGACAATTGTCGCGAAACAACAAAAAGATGCTCACCACACTGCACTTGTTCACCACCAACGACGAGGACACCTACCAATACATAGTGGAGATTTTCGACAACGGACGTTCGCACATCGAGGTGCGTTCGCGCCTACGCGAAGCAATCTCTTTCGACGGCAACATGAAACTGCCGGATGAAATAGACCATTAAACCTACACCCCGCAGTTTCGTTAAACACCAAAAACACATTTATTCTGCGAAGAAAAAACGATTTTGTTGGCGTTTTCGGCATAATTCGATTGGAATTTGCTACATTTGTAAGTTAATATATTAATCGAAAAACGAAACCTTAGATAATTTTATATGAAACGATACTTTCAACGGGCTATTGCTACAATTATCACCACTTGTGTTGCCACAGCAGTATGGGCAACTGTGCCAGTTGGTTACTACAGTTCTCTCTCGGGCAAAAGCGGTCAGGCACTCAAAAACGCCATTTACGAAGTGATTCGCCCACACACCCAATTAACCTACGCCAGCCTGTGGAATCATTTTATTGAAACCGACGCTTATCCCGAAGAAGTGAACGGCAAATTGCTGGTTTGGGATATGTATAGCGACAATAAAACAACACAGAAATATTATTACTATGGCGGCACCAGCGGACTTAACCGCGAACACTCGCTGCCAAAGAGTTGGTGGGGCGGCGACCAAGTGGAAGCCTACACCGACATCAATCACCTCTATCCCTCGGATGCAACTGCCAACACGGCTAAAAACAACTACCCGCTCGGCGTGGTGTTAACCGCTACGTTCAACAACGGCGTGTGCAAAGTGGGCACTCCGCAATCGGGCATGGGTGGCGGTTGCCCAAGCGTGTTTGAACCTGCCGACGAATATAAAGGCGACTTTGCACGAACCTATTTCTATATGGCTACATGCTATCAGGACTACACTTGGAAGTACACCTACATGCTGTCGAACTCCAACTACCTCACTTTGTCGAAGTGGGCCTACGATATGCTCCTTGAATGGTCGCGCAACGACCCCGTGAGCCAAAAAGAAATCGACCGCAACGAAGCCGTTTTCAAAATCCAGAACAACCGTAACCCGTTCATCGACAATCCTGGTCTTGAAGAATACATCTGGGGCAACAAGATGGGCGAAACCTACACCGGCGAAACACAAACTTCCGGCGACCCCGAATTGATTTATCCCGTTGTGGGCAGCACCATCGATTTCGGCGAAATTGCCGTTGGCAAAAGCGTGAGCATTGAAATGGTGGTGAAAGCACAAAACCTCACCAACAATCTGAAGATTCTAATCTACGGCACTAACAAAGACCAATTTGAAAGCCTTACGGTGAGCAGCATTTCGCCAAGCATGGCAGCAAAAGGCTTTAACGTGAAAGTTACCTATTCGCCCACAGTTATAGGCGAACACACAGCACGCTTGTTGTTCTCCGACGGCGGTCTGCCCGACACCGGCGTTGGTGTTGAAATCAAGGGCGTAAGCCGCGAAGTGCCAACCCTCAGCACCGTGGTGGCTTGCGACGCAACCGAAATCACCGACGATGGGTTCTATGCAAATTGGCAACTATGCTCCGAGCAGGTTGACTTCTACAACGTGAACCACTGCGTGTATAACGGCAGCACTCTCGTAACCGACGAAACCGTGACGGTGCCAATCGACGACATCGACGATAATGCCATTGTGGGGTCGACATATTTCACCAACGAACAAGTGGGTTATACCCACACCTATCGCGTACAGGCATCACGACTGGGATGCTACGGCGACTGGAGCGAAACCATAACCCTTATTCCTACTGCACTCGGCGCTATTGAAGCAAGCAAGCCTCTGCAAGTTATGGCTTACGAAGGTTGCATTGTGGTGCGTTGCAGCCAGACACACACCAACATGCGCGTGCACAATATGCAAGGTCAACTGCTCTACACCATCCCAACCGTGAACGACGGCGAACAAATCGCGCTTCCTATGGGAGTGTACCTAATCACCACCGACCAATGCGTTAAACCCGTTAAAGCACTTGTGAAATAGTTATAGTTCACACTCATCCGCTTGGCTATGGAAATTATAACGCACAGCACATTGTCGAAAACATTCAGCGCTGCTTTGGTTGGCGTCGATGCCATTCAAGTGACCATCGAAACCACCTTCACCCAAGGCTTGGGCATCTGCATTGTTGGACTGCCCGACACTGCCGTGAAAGAAAGCAGCGAACGCGTGAAATCGGCAATACGCAGTTGCGGGTTTGATTTCCCTAACGTGGAGATTGTGATAAACATGTCGCCTGCCGACGTGAAGAAAGAAGGTTCGGCTTACGACCTGTCCATAGCCGTTGGCATACTGTCTGCCTACGAGAAGATTTCTTCCGGTCAGTTACCGAAATACATGATTATGGGCGAACTCATGCTCGACGGCAGCGTGTTGCCGGTTAAGGGTGTTCTACCTATGGCAATTCTCGCCCGCAAATTAGGTTACAAAGGCTTTATTGTTCCAAGCGCAAATGCCACCGAAGCAGCGGTGGTTAACGACATTGAGGTGATTGCCGTCGACAATCTGCAACAGGTGATTGGTTTTTTGAACGGAACCGAGCACATCACACCCACTGTGGTTAACACGCGCGAAGAGTTTCAGAAAGCCTCGTGCAACTATCCTTTCGACATGTGCGAGGTGCGAGGTCAGGACAACGTGAAACGCGCCTTTGAGGTGGCTTGCGCCGGAGGTCATAACATTTTGCTTACGGGAAGTCCCGGTTCGGGCAAAACAATGCTTGCCAAGCGTTTGCCCTCGATTTTGCCGCCTCTCACCCTTCGCGAAGCCCTCGAAACCACAAAAATACATTCAGTGGCAGGTAAACTAAAGCGCGGTTCAACGCTGCTCACAGTGCGTCCGTTTCGCTCGCCGCACCACACCATTTCGCCGGTGGCGCTTGTTGGTGGTGGCACTAACCCTACGCCTGGCGAGATTTCTCTTGCCCACAACGGAGTGCTGTTTCTCGACGAGTTGCCCGAGTTTAACCGCATGGTGCTCGAGGTGATGCGGCAACCACTTGAAGACCGCGTAATCAGCATTTCTCGAGCAAAATACAGCGTTGAATATCCCGCATCGTTTATGCTGGTGGCAAGCATGAACCCCTGCCCTTGCGGCTATTACGGACATCCCACACGCCGATGCACCTGCCAGCCCGGTCAAGTGCAACGCTACATGAGCCGAATAAGCGGTCCGCTGCTCGACCGCATCGACATTCAGGTGGAAGTGCAGCCAGTGGAGTTCGATGCCATGTCGTCGGGGGTTGACGGTGAATCGTCGGCAGCAATTCGCGCACGCGTGGTGAAAGCACGCGAAATTCAAAACAAACGATTTGCCAATAACCCTGAAATATACTGCAACGCCCAAATGACGTCGCCGATGCTTCGACAATATTGCGCTATCGACAACGAAGGCGTTGCCCGACTGAAAGAATCAATGACGCGACTGCAAATGAGTGCCCGCGCCTACGACCGCATCCTGAAGGTGGCACGCACCATCGCCGACCTCGCCGGCAGCGAGAACATCTTGCCCGAACACCTTTCCGAAGCCATCAGTTACCGCAACCTCGACCGCGCCAATTGGGCTGACGGCGCTTTCTAAACATCTGATATTCGCTGATTTAGATTATCCATAGAGCAGAAACACTCCCTGTCAACTGCATCTTTCAAATAGGCACAAAAAAAATTGATTGTCTCCCGACAATCAACCTTTATTAACCTTAAATCTAATACCATGAAAAACACGATACAAAGGTATAAATTTTATGTTATATAACATAATTATAAAACAAAAAATAACCCACCTGTTAACACTATTTAACCTTTATAGCCGGGTTTGCGAAATAATACATCATAAAATGAAAAACTGAATTTTGATTGGACAACAAAACATATTTGCTTGAAATACTATCTTTGCACAACAACCGAAAACAAATAACCAAGAACTCATAAAATAGAATCATTATGTCATCTTTTAAACACTTGCTATGTGCTATGTTCACAATTTTCTTACTGTGCCAACCAATAACGGCACAACAGAAAATGAACGAAATGTGGGGAAACTCCAAAGAAGTGAAAACAAAAGAAACGAGCAACCAACGCGGCCACCTGTTTGAATGGGGCAATTACGCCATGTTCATACATTGGGGTCTGTTTTCTCATTTAGGAAACGTGTGGAACGGGCGCACCTACTACGGCATAGGGGAATGGTTGATGAATGAAGGCACGGCAAATGCCGACAAAGACGAATAAAACCAACAAAGCGTGGCAAGCAAATTCACCCAGTGCGCTCTGGGGTGGCTCAAATTTGACAAAGCCGGCACACACAACATCACGCTAAATATGCCCGAGGGCGGCATCACAGCCGATGTGACTTCGATTTCTCTCACACCCGTATCACTATAAAATCTTAACCCGGTTTTAGCCAATCATATACGCGATTTCGACCCAATTAGGTTAATCATCTCCCCCAAAAATTCTGTATAGTGTTTTTAGGGATAGTGGCATCGGTGCCTATATAATTAAATAACATTCACAATTATGGGCAACAATGTTTCTCATCGAAAATATATCTTTGCAATGTCGGGAGATAATTATTATATTTGTAGGAAATAAACCATAAATAATTAAGGTGACACCACCACAAAACAAATAGTTTATTGGCTGACAAACAGAAAATATATTAATGAAAAAAAACATAAACGATATGTCGAAAGAATTGGAATTTGACGGCGAACTCGACACCCAGAGTGGCGCACAACAGCCAAAACGCGTGCCAGTATCGGCTGAAAAACTGAAGGCATTGCAAGTGGCAATGGATAAGATTGACAAGAACTACGGCCGAGGCTCGATAATGAAACTTGGCGACGACAAGGTTGAAGAAGTTGACGTTATCCCAACCGGCTCCATTGCACTCAACCATGCACTTGGAGTTGGCGGTTATCCGCGCGGACGCATAATTGAAATCTACGGTCCGGAATCATCAGGTAAGACCACCCTTGCCATCCACGCCATTGCCGAAGCACAAAAGCAAGGCGGCATTGCTGCCATCATCGATGCCGAACACGCATTCGACCGCTTCTATGCCGAGCGTCTTGGCGTTGACGTCAACAGCCTGCTCATTGCTCAGCCCGATTGCGGCGAGCAAGCGCTGGAAATTGCCGACCAACTAATCCGCAGTTCGGCTATCGACATCATCGTAATCGACTCGGTGGCTGCACTCACACCAAAGGCTGAAATTGAAGGCGAAATGGGCGACAGCAAGATGGGACTTCAGGCTCGTCTGATGAGCCAGGCTTTGCGTAAAATCACAGCAACAATTTCAAAAACCAACACTTGCTGCATTTTCATCAACCAACTTCGCGAAAAAATTGGCGTGATGTTCGGCAATCCCGAAACCACCACCGGCGGTAATGCACTCAAATTCTACAGTTCGGTGCGCCTCGACATTCGCCGAATTGGTCAACTGAAAAACGGTGAAGACGTTATTGGCAATTCAACTCGCGTGAAAGTGGTGAAGAACAAGGTGGCGCCTCCATTCCGCAAGGCTGAATTTGAAATTATGTTCGGCGAAGGCATCTCTCACACTGGCGAAATTGTTGACCTCGGCGTTCAATTCGGCATCATCAAAAAGAGCGGCAGTTGGTTCTCCTATGGCGACAGCAAACTCGGTCAAGGTCGCGACTCGGTGAAGCAAATCATCGGCGACAACCCTGAACTTGCCGACGAACTCGAAACCAAGATTTTTGCTGCTATGCAGGGCAAAACCGAGGAAGAATAAAAAAATAACAACACTCACACTAAAACAAGGGCTGCTCCTTTATTGGAGCAGTCCTTGCTGTAATTTGTAACAACAGCAAGTTGGCTGTTTCATGAAATACCAATAACAACACTGTGTGATGGGAATTTGCACACCCAGCCGAAAACGGTGTTTTCTCATCACAAAGTGGAAAAATAGCGCACAGGTTGTTTGATTCTTTTTAGTTTTATACTTAAATTTGTACTCGTAAAGAAACCTTAATCCACAAAACAGCATAGACTATAACTCATTCTATTGATTTGTTATTTTTGAGCGCACCACGTCATTGTATTAAAAAACAATGACCTTAAAAAGAACTAATTTTTTACATCATAAAAACCCATCATCACATAAATGAAAACTACTTCTTTACTACGAATGGTTGCCGCCGCATTACTTGGCATTTGCTCGGCTGCCACAGTTGAAGCCTACGACGTTGAAGTTGACGGCATTTATTACAACTACAATCCCGATGGCAAAACGGTGAGCGTCACCGTGAACAACGAAACCCCTTATTCCGGCGAAGTGACGATACCGTCATCAATCGTTGTTGACGACAAAAACTATCAAGTTACTGCCGTCGAGGCTATTGCTTTTCTCGGTTGCTCCACAGTCACTTCGGTGAATATACCTGAAACAGTAACCGAAATTATTGCACAGACTTTTAATTCTTGCTCGGCTCTTGCCGAAGTGACTCTGCCTAATACGCTTGAAAGAATAGGCAACAAAGCATTTTATTCTTGTAATTAGATATGCATACCAACCATAAATAACAAGAAACACTTGCAGA
>JBJEKD010000015.1:0-133236 GCA_051878455.1 Muribaculaceae bacterium | reverse complement strand
TGCCTACATTCCCTGGAGGTGAAGCTGCCTTGATGAAGTGGTTGCAAGGACATATCAACTATCCACCTGTAGCAATGGAAAACAACGTGCAAGGTAAGGTTATCGTGCAATTCGTTGTTACCAAGACTGGTAAGGTGGGTGAAGTGAAGGTTGTTCGTTCGGTTGACCGTGACCTCGACAAAGAAGCCGTTCGCGTTTGTAAGTCATTGCCAGACTTCGTTCCTGGCCGTATGAATGGTCAAGCAGTGAACGTATGGTACACACTTCCTGTTACCTTCAAACTTCAAGGTGCAAACTAATCGCGATTTTTAATCACGATAAATGTTAATACTATTAATCGCTGGTGTCGATAATCCGATGCCAGCGATTTTTTTGTGTTTTTCTCTATTTTGTATTAGTCTTTTGTTGGGCATAAATTATGTGTAAGTCAGCGTGTTTTGAAGAATATGATATTACTTTTGAATTTCTTAACCAAATTTTCGACAAAAAATTTAGCGGATAGGATAATTGTTACGGCATTTTTAATTAACTTTGAGGAAAATATTTATGTTTGTGGCGAGGTGAATACTTTTCTGCAACTATAATTTATGTGTGCCATTGCATTTATGGCTTATTTGAAGTAATGGAGCAAGATAATAACAACAAAAAGAATACAAAGAAGAGCATCAAAGTGATGTTCGGACTTTTTATGATATTTATTTATGTAGGTATGGGCATTTTGGTCCTGCTTGGAATGTTTGATTGGCTTCCACGTTGGGCAAGATATTCTTTGGGCTCGCTATTCATTATTTATGGAATTTGGCGTTGCTATAGATATGTTGCCGGCGTAGATTCTCGCGTTTAGTGTTTAAGCAATCAGAGAACATTAGATAAATACATTATTTTGTTAATCGTTTAAAGCGTTATATTGCAATGAGAAAATTTTTATTATCGATTTCTATATTTGGATTGGTGGCAGCCATGTTGGTGTCGTGCGGAAAGAAGAAAACAACCGGCACCGAAGATACCACCACAAGCGGTATGACGTCGATTGTTTGCGACCAGTCGTTTCAAAACATACTCAACCAGGAGATTGAGGTGTTTGAATTCACCTATCCGAATGCAAGCATTATTCCTTTCTATGAGGATGAGAATGCTGCTATTGATTCTCTGATGAAGATGAAGACCCGCTTGATTGTAACTGCGCACGAACTTTCGCAAGAACAAAAAGATTATTTGAAATCGAAGAATCGTCCGGCTCGCACTCAGCGTTTGGCTGTTGATGCCATTGCGTTGATTGTGAATAAGGATAATGATATTGACGAATTGGCAATGCAGGACCTTCGTGACATATTCAGTGGTAAGGTGATGAAGTGGGGCGAGATTACTCCTACCAAATTAAAACGCGACAGCATTGCTGTGGTGTTTGACGGCAGCGGCTCGAGTGTTACGCGATATATGCGCGACTCGTTGCTTAACGGAAAGCCTTTTATCAAGAACGTGTATGCGCAGGGTTCGAGTGAAGAAGTATTTGAATTGGTTGCTAAGCGCAAAAACGCTTTAGGAATTGTGGGCGTGAGTTGGATTACCGCTGATATGAAAGGCAAAAGTGACCCAGTTGAACAGCGTGTTGCCAAACTCAATGAAAACGACACCACCACCATCGACTTTGAGAATAGCCGAATTAAAGTGCTCAAGGTGCGCCGCGACGATGAACTGATTGGCTATAAGCCATATCAAGTGTATATCTACGATGCACGCTATCCGCTTTATAGAAGTGTGTATGTGACGTGCACAGGTCCGGTGGGTGGATTGGCACAAGGGTTTTATTGCTTCTTGACAGGGTTTATTGGTCAAAAGATAATCCAGAACACAGGCGTGCTTCCGGCTGCTATACAACCAAGAGTTGTGAGCATCGACTGATGATGAACAATTAAACCATAGGCATATTGCGATAGTCAAAAACAACAGAGAGACGAATAAAAAAATATAATTTACAACAACTATAAAAAAGACAGAAATGAAACTTAAGATTTTTGCAATCCTTTTATTAGGTGGCTCCATGGTGAGCAATGCACAAGGTTACAAGGACGGTATTGAGTATTTCAAGGTTGGCAAAATCGACAACGCAAAGGAATTGCTCGACAAGAACCTTAACGATCCAACAACTGTAAAGAGTCAGGCATATTGCTATCTCGGTCACATCGAAGCATCGAAGGGCAATGTTGCCGGTGCCAAGGATTATTACAACAAAGGTGTGGCAGCCGATGCTAATGACCCATTCAACTACATTGCACTCGGTGCCCTTGATTTGAAGGCAAATAATCCTAAGGCTGCTGATGAGCAATTTAAGATTGCATTGAAGTTGAACAAGAAGGATGCCTCGGTTTATGCAGCGATAGCACGCGCTTATTTCGATGCAAATCCAACAACTTATGCAAAGGAAATTGCCAAGAACATTGAAAAGGCTCGCAAGACCAATCCAAAAGACCCAGATGCTTATATCTTGGAAGGCGATATGAAGGCTGCTGAAAAGGATTACGGCGGTGCTGCTGGTCAATATGAACTTGCGTTCACTTACGAACCTGACAACGAAGAGGCTTATGTGAAGTATGCTAACACTTACTTCAACGTAAATCCTGCTATGGCAACTGAACGTCTTGAAGAACTTGTTTCAAAGAACCCGAATTCGGCTCTTGCTCAACGCGAACTTGCTGAAAAGTATTATGAACGCGACCTCGGTTCGAAGGCTGCTGAACAATATGGCAAGTATATTAAGAACCCTAACCACTTCAAGCAAGACGAAATCCGCTATGTTCAATTGTTGTTCTTCGGTCAAAAATATCAAGAATCGTATGATTTGGCTACTAAGATTCGTTCGAGTGTAGCAGCAGGCGATAAGGACAACTTCTTCATGTGCCGTATGCAACTCTACAATATGGTTGCTCTTGAAAGATGGGCAGAGGCAGAAAAGTACGGTGCTGAATTGTTCGGTTTGAACATTGCCGGTACTGAATACGCTTCGAAGGACTTTGTTGACTACGCAACTGCTTTGAAGAACGTAGGTAAGGCTCAAGAATCAATCGCTCAATATGAAAAGGCTGTTGAATGCAATCCTAACAACCTTGATTTGGTTCGCGATTTGGTTGACGTTTACGATGAAGCACAAGACTTTGAAAAGGCTGCTTACTACTATCAAAAGATTGTTGACAGCGAAGAATGTAAGGCTAACGACCTTTATGTTATGTCGACAAAGTATTTCAACTTTGCTGTAACAACTGAAGATGAAGCAAAGAAGGCTCAAGCAATAGAGGGCGCACGCAAGTATGCAGCAATGGCTAACGAACGCGTTCCTGGCAACTATCGTATCGTTCAACAACAAGCAAAGGTTGAAAGCCTTGCAGGTAACAACGACGAAGCCGTTAAGTTCTACAATGCTACTATCGACATCCTTAACGAAAAGGAAAATTCAAAGGTTGAATACAAGGATGTTTACATTGGCATCTATGGCAACTTGGCTCGTATGGCATTCGACAAGGGCGACACTGCTGGTGCTAAGGAATACTACATCAAGTGGCTTGAAGTTGACCCAAGCAACGACGCTTTACGCAAGTATGTTGAAGGTCTCAAATAATTTGATTTGATAATTCAAGAAAAATAAAGTAGAATTTTCACGTTTATGCGGTGTTTGATTGCGAAAGCAATTAAACACCGCAATTTCTTTTTTGTAGTGTTGATAATGTTAGATTTTTCAAGTAAATTTGAGGGACAATATATAATGAATTAAGGAAACATATTAAGGAATGAGATTGTTCACAAGATTAATATTTTCGGCGTTGCTTGCCGTGATGTCGGTGGCAATGGTTGTTGCCGAGGGCCGGCTATCGAGTTCTACGCAAGCATTCATACATAAAATGAATGGCGAACAAACTGCTGCAAAACGGCTTTGTGGCGAACGTGACGTTAAATCGTCGCAAATGCGAAAGTCATTGCGCAGCAGACATCGTTCGGGAGTCGGCGCCGATAGGGTGCCGGTTCAGATGGTTGACGGCAAGCAAACCGTTCAGGCGTTTGTGAGCGTCGACGGATGGGATGTGGCGCCAATAGCCGAGATTGAAGCGTTGGGCGTGCAGGTCAATGGCGAGTTTGGTGACGTGCTCACTGTTACTGCTCCGGTCGATAAACTTGAGGCGATTGCCAAATTGGGTAAAGTGCGTCAGGTGGCAGTGGCACGCAGGGTGCATCTGTGTACCGATAAGCAACGGAGCACTGCTAATGTCGACTTAGTTCATGCCGGCACTGGTTTAGATATGCCATACACCGGACGCGACGTTGTGGTGGGTGTTATTGATGCCGGAATCGATTTCAATCACATGGCGTTTAAAGACGCTGACGGCAATACGCGTGTGAAAAGAGTGTATATGCCAGGTGGAACAGGCAACAGCCCTGTTGTAAATGGCAAGACTCTGCCTGGAGCTGAGTTTGTCACTCCTGAAGAGATTTCTAAACTCACATCCGACTTATTAAAAGAGTCGCATGGCACACACACTTCGGCAATTGCTGTCGGCACTAAAGTGGGTGCGTATGGGGGTATGGCTCCAGAAGCCGACATTGTGCTTTGTGGATTGGCTAATGATTTGAGCGATGCTAACGTCGTTAATTCGATTAATTATATTTTCAGTTATGCCGAAAGTGTTGGCAAACCTGCTGTGATTAACATGAGTTTTGGCGACCATGTTGGTCCGCACGATGGTACAAGCGAATTTTGCAAGTCTCTCGACAGCTTGTGCGGCAAAGGCAGGCTGATGGTGCTTGCTGCAGGCAACGAGGGAGAATATTCGGTTCACTTTTCATGCGATTTTGAAGGAAGCACCACCTCGCAATCGTCGCAAAAAGCCGTTCTGCTCATCGACGCTGACTGGCAAGGCGGATATTACGAAGCAGCCTTCGACATTTATGGCCGCGATAAACGTACATTCTCTTTTCAATATGTGGTGGTTGATGCCACAGGCAAGCAACTTTGCGTTTCGCCAGTTCAATCGCTCAGTGCATCGGGCACAGAGTTTGATATGAGTAAAGATAGCGATTTTAAAAATTACTACGATGGCTACGGCATAGCCTATGGCGTAGTCGATGCCAATAGTGGTAAGTATAATATTTATTTGGAAATTGATGCTGAAACCACCTCGGATAACGATGAAGATTGGTATATCGGATTGCTGTTTTGGGGCGTATCGGGTCAGCAAATTGATGGTTGGGATATTGATGGTTACACTGATTTCACCAATCTTGGATACTCTAATTTCATCAATGGTGACTCCGAAATGTCGATTAGCGGCATGGCAACAGGAAAGAACACAATTTCGGTGGGGGCATTCGTTTCGCGAAACACTTATCCGGCAGTTGACGGAAACGATTATACATATAGTTCGTTGAGAAATGGTGCTATTGCCTCATTCTCGAGTTATGGACCTGACGCTAATGGTGTGCAGCGTCCCGAAATTGTTGGTGGAGGTGCAACGGTGGTGTCGGCTGTAAGCAGTTACGACACGTCGACTACTATCAGCGACTACAATTATTTGGCAGCAGAGGTTACAGATGCGTCGGGCAAGAAGCATTATTGGGGCGATATGATGGGCACCTCGATGTCGTCGCCACAGGTCGCAGGAATATTGGCGTTGTGGTTGCAAGTGAACCCGAATCTCACTGTTGATGATGTGAGGGATGTGTTTGAAAAGACCGCGATATGTGATAGTTATGTTACAAGTGGTCCTGCAAAAAAATGGGGATATGGCAAAATTGATGCCCTTGCAGGAATCAAGCAAGTGATATTGGCAAGCACTAAAGAGGTGAATGTAGATGATGCTAATGTTGTGGTATATCCAAACCCGAGCAATGGCGATTTTGAGGTGTTTGCTCCAGGCGAGGAGAATGTGGAGATTTGCCTCTATTCGGTTTGTGGCACATTGGTGCGCAGGTTGTTTGTGTCAACTGATGGCGGTAGCGCAAGTGTTTCGCTTGCCGGGCAGTTATCATCGGGCGTTTATGTGGTGACGGTCTCGGGCGACATGGTTAGAAAATCGTCGCTTCTAATAATTGAGTGATGCGTTCAGTTTGCGTTAAAATATTGGCAACGGTGATATTGGCGATGTGCTTATCGTCGACATCACTATATGCCTTTAATGGCAAGGTGTCGCCACGCACGCGATATGTGCTCAGCCAAACGGATACGAAAGCCGAGGTGATGAAGCCTTGTTTCATTAAAATCACTGACGAAAGTGTGATTGCCGAACTTGAAAAATTAGGCGTGAAGATTAGTTGTCGATTCAACGATATTTTGACAGCGCAGATTCCTTTAAGCCAATTCGACGAGGTGAGCAAACTGGCACAGGTGAAATATATGCAGTTGGCACAACAAATGTCGGTGTGCAACTATAATGCACGCCGATTGTCGAGTGTTGATGAAGTTCATTCGGCAAAAGGCATAAACCGCAGTTATACGGGCAAGGGCGTGATTGTTGGTATGGTGGATGTTGGCATTGATTTCAACAGCGTTGAGTTCAGCGATAAGCAAGGAAACAGTCGTGTTAAGGGAGTGTATTTGCCGAGTGTCGCAGGAGGCGCTACGGCTGTGATTGACGGCAAGGAATTGCCCGGCACATCTTACACAACTCCCGAAGCCATTGCAGCCTTGACAACCGATTGCACAACAATGTCGCACGGCACTCACACTACAACCACGGCTGCCGGCGGATACAGCGGTAATGATTATTATGGTGTTGCCACTGAGTCGGATTTGGTGTTATGTGCAATGCCCGAGGAAGAATTAACCGACGTGAACATTGCAAACAGTATCGCTTACATATTTGATTATGCTGACAAGGCTGGCAAACCGGCAGTAATTAATATGAGTTTGTCGTCGAATTGCGGTCCTCACGATGGCACTTCTATGCTGTCGCAGGCGATGGCTGCTGCAACCGGCAAAGGCAGATTGTGTGTGCTGTCGGTGGGCAACGATGCCAAGTTGCTGACTAAAGTTTCTAAGACATTTTTAGCGCAGACCGATACGCTGCGCACATTTTTTGAGAATCTTTATGCGCGCTATTCGGTGTATGGCGATTTGGATATGTGGTCGGATTCGTCGAAGCCGTTCAAGGCGCAATTTGTTGTTTACGACAAACGGAAACGCGGCGTTGTGTTTAAGTCGAAATGGTATGAGGCAAGCAGCAATGTTGCAGATGTCACAGTGTTGAAGGCTGATGAGGATGAGTTTCTGAAGGATATTTACACCGGCGAAGTGTGCTTCACTTCGGGAATAGGGAATAACGGATGTATGGAATTATACACTACGTTCGATATAAAAGCTGTTTGCGACGCTGAAGAAGCAGGTAATTACTATATGGGAATGCGCTTTTACGCCGATACTGGTTCCACAATCACGGGGTGGTCGAACACGGGCACCGGAATGGTGTCGAATGGCATTGACGGTTGGGTGTATGGCACTCCTGATGGCAATATCAGTGACCTTGTTACTGGAGAAGGCGTGGTTTCGGTGGGAGCATATTGCTCGTGTAACAGTGTTAACACCTATGGAGGAACGGTTGATTACAACGGCAGTGAGTTAGGCGATATTGCTTTCTTTTCGAGTTACGGGAAGGATATGAATGGCGTCAGCCGTCCAACGGTCACTGCACCTGGCTATGTTGTGGTGTCGTGTATGAATCGTTTTGATTCCGGTTCCACAGCAACCACCGATAAATCGTTGTTAGAGGATATTGATGGCAGCACTTATTCGTGGGGCACAATGTATGGCACTTCGCAATCGGCTCCTGTTGTTACTGGAACAATAGCACTATGGCTTGAGGCCAATGGGCAACTGACGCCTGACGAAGTGATGCACCTTTTGGAAGAGTCGTCGACCCGTGACGATTTTGTGATAAATGGCAATCCCGATAAATGGGGTTACGGCAAACTGAATGCGTTGAAAGGTTTGCACTTAATTGAAGATAGCAGCATTGGAAATGTTGCTGAAACAAGCAGATTATGGAATTTCGTGGCAAACGACGGCAGTTTCACCATATTTGCTCCATGTGATGGCAATGCAAAATTGATGTTGTTCGACGTGTCAGGCGGTTTGGTGTTGACATCGCAATGTGAGGTTGAAGGCGGAATTGGCGTTGTGCGCTGTGCCGAGATGCCTGAAAGCGGAGTGTATGTGGCGAGGGTTGAAATTGGCAGCGCCGTTCGTTCGTTTAAGGTGATAATTCAGTAAAAACAAATCAGGAAGATTATGATAGACTACATCAAAGGATATATTGCAGAGAGCAGTCCCACATTCATAGTTATTGACAATAACGGAATTGGATATATGCTAAATGTTTCACTCACAACACATTCGCAGATTCAAGACATGAAAGACGAAGTGAAACTCTATGTGTATGAATCGATACGCGAAGATGCCCATGTGCTCTATGGCTTTGCAGAGAAACGCGAACGCGATGTGTTTGAATTGTTGATAAGCGTGAGTGGCGTAGGTCCAAATACAGCGCGAATGATTCTGTCCTCTTATCCGGTTGAGGAACTTGAGGCAGCAATAGCATCTGGCAACTCTTCGATGTTGAAATCGGTGAAAGGAGTAGGTGCGAAAACTGCTCAACGAATAATAGTTGATTTAAAGGATAAAATAAATGTGGTAGATGTTTCGTTAATTAATAGAGAACCAGCCGCCACCGAATCGTTTGAAGAGGCAAAGGCTGCGCTTGTAATGTTAGGATTTACACAGCAGGCTACGCAGAAAACGCTGAAGAAACTATTTGCATCAGAGCCTAATCTCACCGTTGAACAAGCCATTAAGAAGGCTTTGAAAATGATGTGATGCACTGTTTTATGCAGCAAATGGCTATAAAGCGGTGTGATGGTGGGAGGCTGTGGATACATTGTTATCTGACTATCTAATTGATGGACATACGTAATGTCGTTAAAATACTGAAAAGCAAGGGATTGCTATGCGTTATGTTGTGCGGGATAATAGTATATTCGGCACTGCATTTCTCGGTATTTGCCCAATATGTCGAATCGAAACTTTTGCCGCCGCCATCGGTGCCGGAAAAGCGAGCATCGGCAGTTGCTGATGGTCAGGCGTCAGACTCATTGCAAATGCATTTCCGTGTTAAGGAAACAATCCCTGCCGATTACGTCAATTTGAGCGAAAGCGGTTCTGCCATCGACCTTAAGACTCCGCAAAACATCACCACTGAGGCTGAATATGATGCCACTACTGGCATGTATGTTGTGCGCACCAAACTTGGTGATAAGGAAATAACTACGCCATTTATCCTTTCGGCTGACGAATACAACAACATTGAGTTGAGGCGTTCGATGCAAGAATATTATCGCACACGTAATAGCCTCACTGCCGAAGAAAACAATAAAGACCCGTTCAGTTTTCTTGATATGCAGTTCGGATTAGGTCCGCTTGATAAGGTGTTTGGTCCTGGTGGCGTGCAACTGAAAACGCAAGGCTCGGTGAAGATAAACATGGGCATCAAGTCGAATAAGACCGATAATCCGGCTTTGTCGGTGGATGCCCGTCGCAAGACTTATTTTGATTTCGACCAGCAGATACAGGCAAACATTAATGCCTCGGTGGGAGATAAGATGAAGTTCGACATGTCGTATAACACCGGTGCTACGTTCGATTTTGATAACAAGAATCTTAAATTGGCTTACGAAGGCAAGGAAGATGAAATTATCAAGAACATCGAAGCCGGTAATGTGAGTATGACCACTGGTTCGTCGCTCATCAAGGGAAGCACATCGCTGTTTGGTATAAAAACAAAATTGCAGTTTGGTAAACTCACAGCCACGGCATTGGTGTCGCAGCAAAATTCGCAGACCCAAACCGTGAACACACGCGGCGGAGCACAAACCCAGAATTTCACGGTAACTGCCGATTCTTACGACCAGAACCGCCACTTCTTTTTGGCGCATTGGTTTAGGGACAATTACGACAAGTTTGCTTCAACTTTGCCGTTGGTTTCGAGCGGAATCAACATCACACGCATTGAAGTGTGGGTTACAAATAAACGAAACGATTATACTCAATCGCGCAACTTGGTTGCATATATGGATTTGGGCGAGAACAAGCATCTTGCCAACTCGCACTGGGTGGGTAATCTGTCGGTAGATGTGCCGTGCAACGCTTCAAACAATTTGATTTCGGAAATCAACACGTCATATCCCGATGCCCGATATATTGAGCAGGTGGCATCGGCGCTCGACCCGCTTATGGCATACGGATTTGAAGGCGGGCGCGACTATGAAAAGGTTGAGAGTGCCCGGTTGCTTTCGTCGTCGGAATACACACTTAACACATCGCTTGGCTATATCTCGCTTAAATCGGCTTTGAATGCCGATGAGGTGCTTGCCGTTGCTTACCAATATACCTACCGTGGTCAAACCTTTCAGGTGGGCGAGTTTGCAGGTGACGTGGCTTCAACCAAAGAATCGCTGTATGTGAAGTTGCTAAAAGGTACCACTATTTCCACTAAGATGCCAATGTGGGACTTGGCAATGAAAAATATCTATTCGCTTGGCGCTTATCAAATACAATCGAGCAATTTCAAACTTAATATCAAGTATTTGAGCGACACCACGGGCACTTATCTCAACTATTTGCCTGCAGGTGCTATAAGTGGCACACCGTTAATCAGAGTGATGAATCTCGACCGCCTTGATTCAAACAATCAGGCTAATCCAGATGGAAGGTTCGACTATATTGAGGGCTACACCATCAGTGCTTCAAGCGGTAAGATTATATTTCCGGTTGTAGAACCTTTCGGTTCGCATTTGGCATCTAAGATAGGAAACCCTGAATTGGCGAATAAGTATGTGTATCAGGAACTATACGATTCCACACTCACTGTGGCACGTCAATTCCAGGATAAAAACAAGTTTGTGCTTGAGGGTGAGTACCAGGCGTCGAGCGGTGCGCAGATTAGGCTTAATGCCATGAACGTGGCACGCGGTTCGGTGGTTGTCACTGCAGGTGGCGTGACCCTGACCGAGAATAGCGACTACACGGTGGATTACAATATGGGTATTGTAACCATTATCAATCAGAGCATCATTGATGCCGGCACAAACATCAGTGTGACTCTTGAAAACCAGTCGACTTACAGCACTCAACGCAAGACATTGTTGGGACTTGATTTGAACTATAAGTTCAACAAGGATTTTAATATAGGTGCCACTTTGATGCATTATGGTGAGAAGTCGCTCACCGAGAAAGTGTCGATAGGCGATGAAATGGTGAACAACACCATTTGGGGGTTGAACATGTCATATAACACCAGTTTCATGTGGCTCACCAACCTGATAAACAAGATTCCTACGGTGAATGCCACGGCACCGTCTACATTTTCGTTCAAAGGGGAGTTTGCTCAATTAATTCCTCATCAGCACAAAACGGGGTCGAATAAAGGCAGTTCTTATATCGATGATTTTGAATCCACACAGTCGGGACTTGATTTGCGTTCGCCTTATTCGTGGTTTTTATGCGCCACGCCTTACGACAATTCGGCAAATGCCTTATTCCCGGAGGCATCGCTTAGCAATAACATAGATTATGGCAAGAACCGTGCATTGCTGTCGTGGTATTACATCGACAGAATGTTCACCCAACGAAGCAGTTCGTTGGCACCGGGCTATATTAAGAACGATTTGACGCAACTGTCGAACCCTTATGTGCGTGAAGTGACTTATGCCGAGGTGTATCCGGGTAGGGAATTGAGTTATGGCGAATCGTCGACATTACAGACGCTTAATCTGTCGTATTATCCTAATGAGCGCGGACCATACAACCTTGATGCTAAAGGCATGAATCCTGATGGAACGCTGATGAACCCTGAAAAGCGTTGGGGTGGCATTATGCGTAAACTTGATGCTACAAACTTTGAGCAATCGAACATTGAGTATATTCAGTTCTGGCTGTTAAATCCGTTCCTCGACGAGAATGTTGATAATAAGGAAGGCGGCGACCTTTACTTTAATCTTGGCGAGGTGAGTGAGGATATTCTGAAAGACGGATTGAAATCGTATGAAAACGGACTTCCCACGGATGGCGATAACACTTATGTTAAGGAAACTGTTTGGGGAAAGGTGTCGGATAAGACTTCGTTGACTTATGCTTTCGACAACGCCAGTGGCTCGCGAAAATTACAGGATGTGGGTTTGAACGGGTTGTCGACCGAAGAAGAAAAGAATTTCCCGACGTATAGCGACTATGTGAACCAGTTGCGCGCAACGCTGCCGGCAAGCACCATTGCCGAGATGGAAGACGACCAGTTCTCGCCGATTAACGACCCTGGTGGCGACAATTATCATTTCTATCGCGGCTACGACTACGACGAGCAGAAATTATCAATTATCGAGCGATATAAGCATTACAACGGCACCGAAGGAAACTCTCTCTCGGCTGATGATGCTAACGACGGGCTTTATCAATCGGCGCGAAGCGTGCCTGATGTTGAGGATATAAATCAGGACAATACTCTGAACCAATATGAAAGGTATTTCCAATACAAGGTGTCGATTCGCCCCGAGGATTTGGTGGTTGGTCGCAATTATATCACCGATAAACAGGTGCAGAAGGTGTCGACTCGCGATGGAAACGGATTGACGGTTGAGTGGTATCAATTCACCATTCCGTTGAACGATTATGAAAGGGCAGTGGGTTCGATAAGCGATTTCTCTACAATACGATTCATCAGAATGTTCCTCACCAATTTCAAGAAACCGGTACATTTGCGTTTTGCATCGCTTGAATTGCTGCGTGGTGAGTGGCGAGAATACGATTATAACCCGGATGCAAGGGTGAATGAACCAGCCGAAGGCGGTTTAACAGTCACTGCTGTTAACATTGAGGAGAATGCCGGACGAGAGCCTGTGAATTATGTGTTGCCTCCAGGTGTGACCCGAATTGTTGATTCGGGACAATCGCAAATCACTCAACTCAACGAGCAGTCGATGTCGATGAAGGTGACTAACCTGCCAGCCGGTTCGGCGCGTGCTGTTTATCGTAACACAAATCTTGATTTGCGTATTTATAGACGCTTGCAAATGTTCTTGCACAATGAGGCATTGATAAACAACGTGACAATGCTGAAAGATGGCGATGTGAGTGCATTTATCCGACTCGGCTCAGACGTTAAGAATAACTATTACGAATATGAAATACCTTTGGATGTAACACCGGCGCGTTCCGATTACAGCACTTACAGCACAGTTGACCAATATGCTGTATGGCCTGAACGCAATATGCTCGATTGCAATCTCGACGTGTTCACCGAGGTGAAGAAAAACCGCAATGCGCAGAAACTGCAGGGTGTGAGCGGTGTGTCGTATAACAGCAGGTTTACGGAATTGGACCCTGCAAATGAGGCGAATAAGGTCACAGTGCTTGGAAATCCATCGTTGAGCGATGTGAAAGTGGTGATGATTGGTGTCCGCAACAATTCAGGTGCGATGAAGGAATGTACCATTTGGGCAGACGAACTGCGTGTTACCGACTTTGACCAAGACGGTGGTTGGGCAGCAAAAGCCAATATGACCCTTGGCATCAGCGACGTTGCAACCATCAATGCCGGCTATCATAAAGAAACTGTGGGCTTCGGTTCGGTTGACCAGGGACTTAATCAGCGCAACCTCGACAACTACGAGAATTATAATGTGGCAGTGCAAGTTGACTTGGGCAGATTCCTGCCTGAGAAAGTGAAACTGAAGGCTCCGCTATATTATTCGGTTACACACGAGGAGAGCACTCCAAAGTATAATCCTCTCGACAAGGACGTGCTGCTTGATGATGCACTTGACTTGTGTGAAACCAAAGCACAACGCGATTCGATAAAGGCTTTTGCTGTAACATCGAAGCGGGTTGAAAGTTTTAGTATTTCCGGCTTGAAGTTCGACATCAAGAGTAAGACGCCGATGCCATGGGACCCGGCAAACTTTGTGTTTAATTATTCATCGAATAAACGCCATGACGTTGACCCCGATAATGTTTACGAAAACACTAATGATTATCGAGGAAGTTTGATGTATAACTATGCCACAGCATTCAAACCTCTGAAACCGTTCAAGAACGTAAACAAGAAAAGCAAAAACAAGAACATTAAATTCTTGCGCGATTGGGAGTTTAACTGGTTCCCGCAACAAATCAGTTTCTATTCAAATATTTCGCGATACTACTACGAGCAGCAAACTCGCAACGAGACCGACATTGATGTACAACTGCCTGTTTCGGTTAGCAAGAACTTCTTGTGGAACCGTCAGTTCTCGTTCACTTGGAATTTCACCAAGTCGATTAATATGTCGTTCTCGTCGAACACCACGGCACATATTGAGGAGCCTGTTGGTCAGGTGAACAAGAAATTGTTCCCCGATGAGTATAAGGAATGGCGCGATTCGGTTTGGCGCAGCATAAAGAATTTGGGTACGCCGTATAACTACAATCAAACATTCACAGCATCGTACAAGGCTCCGTTCAACAAGATTTCGTTCCTCGATTTCATAACTGCGAATGCTTCGTATAATTCGGTTTATAATTGGGAACGAGGCACTGTGTTAGAAGATGTGCAGACGGGCAACACAATCTCTAACCAATCGTCGTACACTATTGATGGGCGTTTTAATCTCGAGACGCTGTATAATAAGATTCCATATCTAAAAACCGTAAACAATCGGTTCTCGTCGTCGCGCAACGCAACTGCGAATAAAAAGGCTACTAAGCCGAAGAAATTCACTCGCACCCTGAAACTAAATGCCGACACCTCGTTGGTGATTAAGCATAATCTTAAAACAAAAAAACTGAAAATCTCGGCGATGACGACCGACGGAAAACCGATGGCAATTAAGACTCGCGTGATTGATGATAACAGCATTGAGGTGCTTACCCGTGGCGATAAGAATGTGAAATTCACCATAACAGAAGTGATTAACGATAAAAAGAATTTCTTCACTGAATTTGCACAATATTCGTTGCGTGGCTTGATGATGGTGCGCAGCGTGAACGTGAAGATACGCAACACGCAATCGTTGTCGTTGCCTCAATTTATCCCTGAAATCGGCGACATTTTCGGACAGTCGAACAATTACGATATTTTAAGCCCTGGTCTTGATTTCGCTTTCGGTTTTGTTGATGAAGGTTATGTTGAAAAGGCTAAGCAACGTGGTTGGTTAATGTGCGACGAAGACCAAACCACGCCAGCAATTTTCTCGCGTTCCAATGAGTTTACATTCGATGCCACTCTTGAACCGGTTAAGGGTTTGAAAATCACCCTTACGGGTAACCGTACCGATAATCGAAGCAACCAGATGATGTTTATGTATGACAATGAAACGAATATATATTCCGGTACATACACAAAAACTCACATTGCACTTGCCACGGCATTGAAAGGATGCTCAGCCAGCAATGGCTATAATAGCGACGCATTTAATAAGTTTATCGAAAACATACCTGTGGTGGCTGATAGAGTGCGTGGCCAGTATGTGGGCCGCAATTATCCGCAGCGTGGCTTCTTGGCAACGTCGGCATGGGCAAATCAGCCGTTCTCTACACAAGTGGGCGATGTGAGCAGCATTAGCAGTGATGTTCTCATTCCTGCATTTGTGGCTGCTTACTCGGGTAAAGATGCAAAAAAAGTTACTTTAAATCCGTTCCCATCGTTAAGTTCTATTCTTCCAAACTGGCGTGTTTCGTATGATGGACTTGGCAAAATTGACTTGTTTAAGAAATGGTTCAAGGCGGTGACCTTATCGCATGCCTATCAGTGTACATATAGTGTCGGCTCGTACACGTCGTATAGCGATTGGGTGTCGGTTGGCGATGGAATCGGATTTGTCCAAGATGTTACCACAGGCAACCCTGTGCCTTCGTCGCCTTACAACATCACTTCGGTGACCATTACAGAAAAATTCGCTCCGCTAATTGGCGTTAAAGTGACTTTGCGTAACAATATGACCGTGAATGCCGAGTATCGCGACAGCCGAACGCTTTCACTCAATTCGTCGGCAGGTCAGATTGTTGAAAGCGGACAGAAGTCGTTGAAGATTGGGGCAGGGTATAAAATAGCAAATTTCAACACTGTACTTAAAATAAAAGGTCGCCAGAAGAATGTCAACAACGATTTGTCGTTGAACTTTGATTTGTCGCTTAACAACAACAATGCTTTGATTAGAAAGATTGAAACCGGCTTGACCCAAGCTACAAGCGGAACTCGCTCGCTAACCATTAATCTTACAGCAAATTATGTTGTTAGCAAACGCCTTACGATTGGAGCATATTTCGACCACCAAGTCAACACTCCTCTGGTTTCGTCGACGGCCTATCCAACAACAAACAGCAACTTTGGCGTGTCGATGAATATGTCGCTTGCTAAATAAAACTTGTTGTATTTGAAATGTGAAAAAGTGTAACATATTTCGCTTAAATTACAAGTATTTCATCATTTATAATTATATTTGCACCAAATAATCGCCAATGGTTCAACTGTTGCTTTGATAAGCCATTGGTGAGGAATTGATAATTATTAACTCAATTATTATGGATGATAGTGTAAAAAAGCAGTTGAGTAAGGATGAAACCGGCTTAACCACCTATGAGTATATAGCAAACAACATCGACAGCATAGATGAGGATTTGCCAGAATTGGTGACAAACATCATTAATGTTGATTTGAACGGTCAGTTTGTGGTGAGTACGGCTCGTTACCTCTACGCCATTGATAGTGAAAGATATGCCGAGAGCATCGATGCTTTGGTGAAGGCTGCTATTGAAAAGGATAGAGAGCACAAATATCTTGGCGACCTTATTGCAGGCATATATGGTGCTGACTATAAGGAACATGCTGCCGAACTGAGTGAAAAGGACGATAATTTCCGTAGAATATACAAACGCTTGTATCCTGCAAACGGTTTGTAATGAGAGAATATATATGTATATGAGCATCGTTAGAAAATCGTTAATAATGAGTGTGGTTGCATTGGCTGTGTCGGCTGCATGCACTCAAGCAAAAACAACAGATTCAAAAAAAGAAAACTTGAAGGAAGTGGAAACAGTTGATATTAAGAAGTGCAAGAAGGTTGAGATTAAAACCACTCTTGGCACTATTGAAGTGGCGTTGTATAACGAAACGCCAAAGCATCGCGACAATTTCATAAAATTGGCTAAAGAAGGATATTATGATGGCGTGCTTTTCCATAGAGTGATTAACGAATTTATGTGCCAAGCAGGCGATGGCAACTCAAAGACTGCAAGTGCCGATACCCGATTGGGTGATGGCGATCCTGGCTACACTGTTGAGGCAGAATTTGTTTATCCAAAGTTGTTCCATAAACGAGGTGCCTTGGCTGCTGCCCGTACCCCCGACCAAGTAAATCCCGAACGTCGTTCGTCAGGTTCGCAATTCTATATTGTAACCGGCAAAAAATACACTGCACAGCAATTGGCTCAATATGAACAGAGCCGTCGCAATCAGCAAATGCAGCAGATTTTCAATGATTTGGCGGCTTCGCATCGCAAGGACATCATGTTGTGGCGTCGCGAGGGCAACACTGTTGCGCTCGACTCGCTTCAAGCAACGCTTGTAAATCAAACAAAGGCACAAGTTGAGAAAGAAGGCGCATTTACTTTCACGGCTGTACAAATTGACGCTTATCAAAAAGTGGGTGGCACTCCTCACCTCGATGGTCAATACACCGTTTATGGCGAAGTGGTGAAAGGAATGGACGTAGTTGAAAAAATCGAGAAGAGCGAAACCGGAAGAAACGACCGCCCGGTGCAGGACATCAGAATAATAAAGGTGACTGTTAAAGATTAATTTCGCGTCGCGTTATTTGCCTATTGAATGATTGAATTTAACAAATATGTTTTGAGCAACGGACTACGTTTGTTGCACCACTACAATGCTACCACTCAAATGGTGGCATTGAATTTACGTTATGATGTGGGTGCACGCGACGAGAACCCGTCTCGCACCGGACTTGCGCATCTGTTTGAACATCTGATGTTTGGCGGGTCGGCAAATGCTCCTGATTTTGATGGCGCTTTGCAGGCAGCCGGTGGCTCAAGCAACGCTTGGACGAGCAACGATTGCACTAATTTCTATGAAATTCTTCCGGCAAACAACATCGAAACTGCCTTTTGGCTTGAAAGCGACCGATATCTAAATCTGTGCCTTGATGAACAGTCGGTGGCAACGCAAAAGAGTGTGGTGATTGAGGAGTTCAAGCAGCGTTATCTCAACCGGCCGTATGGCGACGTCAGCCATTTGATGCGTGGCTTGGCGTATGAGCGACATCCCTATCGTTGGCCTGTTATTGGTGTAACGCCCGAACACATAGCAGAAGCATCGATGCAGGAGATTACCGATTTCTACAATTCACATTATTCAATCGACCGAATGGTGATGTGCGTTTCGGGCAATGTGGAGTTTGAACGAGCAATAGAACTTGCCGAGAAGTGGTTCGGTGATTTATCGCCTCGCTCAACCCGTAAACGCGCTCTGCCTGTCGAGCCTGTGCAATGTAAGCCCAAAGTGCTGAAAGTGCATCGTGATGTGCCTGAAAATATGATTATGCGCATTTATCACATGTGTGGAGTTAAAGACCCCGATTTTGTGGCGTCCGACCTCGTGAGCGATGTGCTTGCCTATGGCACGTCGGCACGGTTTCATCGCAATGTGATTATGAAAACCGACCTCTTTACCGACCTTGATGCCGTTATTTTGGGTTGTGATGACCCGGGATTGTTATATATCACTGCACGCCTTGACGATGGCGTGAATCCGCAACAGGCTATTGATGTGATAGATAAAGAGATTGACAGTCTGCTCAGGGATGGCGTTGAGGAACGAGAATTGAGGCGCTATGCCAACAACCATGTGGCTCGTGAATTGTATGAAAACATTGGCTACGATGTGGTGGCAGAAAAATTATGTAAATACGAACTTCTTGGCGATGCCTCGCGCATCAACACCGAGAACGATGAATATTTGTCGGTTACCGTTGAGCAGTTCAATGAAGTTGCCAAAAAGATTTTCCGCAAGGAGAACTGTTCAACGCTTTATTATGGACCAATGGTGGAAGAGTGATACAGCGAAACGTGTTTAAACCATTGTCATCGAAAATCGTTATAAAACAATAATTGTATTGGTCGTGACGACATAATTTAGTACTTTTGTATTCATTATAGTAAGCAAATAATGAGGAAGATAATAATATACACGATAGCATTGTGGATGCTGATGCCTTTAGCCACCGCATGGGCAGCAAAGCGGCAGAAGGTAGAGCCGTCGTATGCTTGGACTATTTCAGAGCCGCTTGGTTTACATTTCCCGGGAACGATTGATACGCTTCAGTATAACTATTATAGAACGGTTATACCTTCACTTGTGAGCAATGCCTATGCCACTACTGGCAACTATGGCGCTCAGGGTCAAAACCAGATTTTCTTTGACAGGGAGCAGTATTCCGATTTCTTCTTTGAAGATGGGTTGGCTGCTTGGTTGCCGTCGGTTAAAAATCAGGTCTACTATAACACTCGTATCCCCATGACAATAATGTCGTACACTTTTGGTGGCAACCGTTACAGCAATCAGGACCGATTTCAAACTTTGTTTTCAGGCAATGTGAACAAGGCCATTCAGGTTGGCGCTTCAATCGACTATTTATACAGCAAAGGTTCTTATGATGCGCAATCGGATAGGGATGTTACATGGCGTTTGTTCGGTTCGTATATCGGCGACCGCTACGAGATGCAAACATTTTTCAATAACTATGATTTTCTTAACAAGGAAAGCGGAGGAATCACCGATGACCGCTATATCACCGACCCGGCAGAAGTGCAGGGTGGTGTGACAAAGGTTGACACAAAAACTATTCCCACTAATCTCAGCAATGCCCACTCTCAAATATGGGGGAAGGAGTTCTATATGAATCATCGTTACAAAGTGGGTTATTATAATCATTGGTCCGACACTTTGCCCGACACAATTATTGCGCGAAAGGAGTATGTGCCGGTTACAAGTTTTATTTGGACAATGAATTACAAAAGTAATAAGCACATGTTCCTCAATGAAAGTTCGAGTGACGATAATGAATTTTTCGGCGGTGTGAACTATTTGTGTGACAGCGGTACGCGCGATTTCACGAAGGGGTCGCGATTTACCAATACGGTGGGCATAGATTTGCTTGAGGGTTCGCGCTCATGGGCTAAATTTGGCGTCTCGGCTTATGCCACTTATGAGATGCGCCGTTACACTCAACCGGTTGATACTGTCACGGGGTTACCTGTCGAAGAAACTAATTTAACTCCGTTGCCAGAGGGATTTGACATGGAATCGAAATCGACAGACAATGTGGCTTGGGTGGGTGGACAACTCACGAAGAGAAACGGCTCGGTGCTCACTTACGATGCTGATGCCCGATTTGGCTTACTTGGTTCGGTGGTTGGCGATTTCAGAATAGTGGGAAATGTGCACACCAAAATTAAATTGTTTGGCGACTCTGTTAGAGTGAGTGCATACGGACATCTGAAGAATGAAGAAGTGCCATATTTTATGAAGCATTTCAAGTCGAATCATTACGTTTGGAAAAACGATTTTGGTAAGGTGAGACGTTTCCGCGCAGGAGGAAAATTATTTGTTCCTCACACGTCGACAAACATCAATGTGGGTTACGAAACATTGCAGAATTATGTTTATTTCAACGAGGAAGGCGTGCCGGCACAATCGGGTAGTGCGGTGCATGTGCTCAACGCCACGCTTGACCAGCGGTTACATGCCGGAATATTAAACTGGGACAACACCGTGACCTACCAGACTTCGTCGAACGAAAATGTGCTTGCATTGCCAAAACTGGCGGTTTATAGCAATTTGTATTTGCTGTTTAAAGTAGCAGGTGTGTTGCACGTTCAATTTGGCGTCGATTGCAATTATTATACAAAGTATTATGCTCCGGCATATAACCCTGCAACGGCTTCGTTCCATAACCAGCACGAGGTTAAGTGCGGCAATTTCGTTTTCATGAATGCTTATGCTAACATGAAGTTGAAGAAAACTCGCTTCTTTGTGATGTTCTCGCACTTTAATCAAGGACTGTTTGGTGGCGATAATTATTTCTCATCACCTCACTATCCACTCAATCCTCGCCGTTTGCAAATGGGTCTGTCGGTTGATTTCACCAATTAAGAAATAAACACCATAATCTCTCGGGCTATGATAAACAGAGCGATGAAACCTAAAAAAGGGCAGCCGATGGTTTATGTGGCGCTGCTTGTGGTAGTGATTGCTGCCATGATTGGTTTGCGTCATTGTGGCGACGGCGGCGTTAGGTCAGGAAGCCTCCAACAGAGTGGTGGCGACACCATTGATGTGGCTATTGAGTATTCGCCAATGATGTGCTACACCTATGCCAATACTCTTGGCGGGTTCAATTATGACTTGCTCAGGATGTTGTCGACACACTTTGGACGACCAATGAAGTTCCATCCCGTTGTGACCCTCAATGATGCACTCGATGCTTTGGAAAAAGGCGGGGTGGATGTGCTCGTTGCACAGTTCCCGGTGACAAAAGAAAACCGCCTCAGATTGTTGTTTACTGATGAGGTGTATATCGATAAGCAAGTGTTGGTGCAGAAGAAGCGCGACGATGGCAGTGTTGCCATTGCCACACAACTTGATTTGGCGGGCGATACGGTGTATGTGGTAAAAGGTTCGCCAATGAAGGAACGAATCAGCAATCTCAGTCGTGAGATTGGCGACTCCATTTTTGTCAAGGAAGAACCGTTATATGGCCCCGAGCAATTATTTTTGCAGGTGGCTACGGGCGAAATCGCTTATGCTGTTATAAACCGGCGTATCGCCTTGGATTTGGCGAAACGTTACGAGAATGTTGATATTTCAACGTCAATCAGTTTTTCGCAGATTCAGGCATGGGCGTTTGCAAAGCAAAACGTGGAGTTGCAGCAAACATTCAACTCTTGGCTTAAAGCGATAAAGGAAACGCCGCAATACGATGCCCTTCTTGACCGCTATATGATGAAATAGCATTTCGCAGTTTTGTGAGCATTAAAGATAAATAAGGCAGGTCGCAATGGCGACCCGCCTTAATTTATTTTGTTCGCAAAATCTTCTCTGATTTGTGAATATCCCTTATTTGTTGATGTTTTTTTATCCCATAAGTGGGGGAATTTTTATTGTGGTGCGGAGTAATTGCCAAATGAGGGATGGCAATGAATTAGCAAACAATGTTGAAATGCAGCAATGTGAAGCTGCCTATTATTGCTCGTCGGAGAGTTGGGATAGGATTTTTTTGAGTTCCTCGTCGGTTTTGGTGAGTTTGTTTTTGCAGATGGTGAGCAGGTGCAACGAGCGTGTGGTGAGTGTTGAAAGCTCGTCGATTGTGCATTGATTGCTTTGCATCTTTTGTATGATTTGTTCGAGTTCGTTAATCGCTTTTTGATATGTGATTTCTGTTTCCATAATTCTAATATTTTGATTCGATTCAGTTTACTGTTGAGGATACTTCGCCTGATTTTAGGCGTGTTACAAGTTGATTGCCAGGTTTGAGTTGTGTGGCGTCGGTTACGGCATGTCCGTTGAATGTGGTGATGGAATAGCCACGGTTTAGAATGTTTTGTGGAGAAAGCAGTTCAATCTTGTCGGAGAGGCTGCTCAGTCGTTGTTGCTCATTGTTAAGCCGTTGTTGAAGGGCGGCTGTGAGCATCTGGCGGAGGTTTGTTATTCGGATGCTTTCGGCAGATAGTTTTCCTGTGAGTGTTGCTGGAATTACAGCAAGCATTTTAGAAAGTCTCATATTTTCACGGCTGATGATGCTCTGTGAAAGGGGAGAGAGTTGGTTTGAAAGGAAGTCGATATGCAGTTTCTCTTCACGCAACAGGGCTGTTGCCGTGTTGACGATTGCGGTTTGCATGTCGGTTATTTTTTGCAGGCACTTGCTGCATAAATCAATAATAAACTCGGCTGCAGCAGTTGGGGTCTTTACAGGTTGCGAAGCAACGTAGTCGAGCACGGTTGTGTCGCGTTCGTGGCCGATGCCTGTGATTACAGGTAATTGACAGAGAGCCACTTGCTTGGCCAATTCGTAGTTGTCGAATGAGTTGAGGTCGGTTGTGGCGCCTCCACCGCGGATAATCACCACTACATCGAAAAGGTGACGATTAGCGTTGATTCGTTTGAGAGAATCAATAATGGTAGGTGCAGTGTCTTTACCTTGCATTGTGGCTGCAAAGAGGCAGGTGTAGAATTGTATTCCCGATTTGTTGTTGATGAGTTGGTTGCAGAAGTCGCCGTAACCGGCAGCGCCGGCTGCTGAAATCACGGCAATGCGTTGTGGTTTGTCGGGGATACTCAGTTCTTTATTCAGGTCGATAATCCCTTCTTTTGTGAGGCGTTCGATAATTTCGCGGCGAAGCCTTTGCATGTCGCCTAAGGTGAATTCGGGGGCAATGTCGGTGATGTTGAGAGATAGCCCATATTGTTCGCTCATGTTTGCCGACAGACATACCAGCACTTTCATTCCGTTGCTGAGTCGTTGACCTGTGGCAGATTCAAACTTGCCGTTTACAAAGAAGTAAGCACTTTGCCATATTGTGGCGCGGGCTGTGGCTATGGTGTTGCCGTTTGCATCTTTTTCAAGCAATTGCATATAGCAATGTCGCGACAGTTTCAAATCGCTTATTTCGGCAATAACCCATTGGCGTTGCAGGGTGGATTCTGCCATTATCACTCCTTTCAATCTCGACAGATAGGAGTGAAGTGTTATGCCTTGAGTCGATTGTGGCGAATTAGCCATTGTGCTTTGATTATTGTTTTTGAAGTTTGAACTTTAGGTTGTTGCCACTGCGTTTGTAGATGATGCTCGGTCGCAAAAGAGGCTTCACCTTTTCCCAATCTTCGGCGCTGAGGAATTGCTCGAGATTGAGATGCGCAATGAGTGTAAAAGAATCATCGGTAGGAATCTCGTAGGAGATGATTGGAAATTTCACAACCTCGTTGATTGTAGCCAATGCGTTTTTGTCGGACTTGTTTATAATAAAATCGTTGAGCGTTGGCTCTGTGAAAAATTTCTTGTCGATTATTTGTTCCCAATGGGTGTTGTAAAACGCTATTCTGCTGTCGCGAGCCGGAAGTAAGGCAGTACGCACAACAGCCAGAACCGTATCTTTGCCAGAGGCTGTTTCAAAAAGTTTTATAGCCACTTCGCTTGATTCGGTGAGTTTAATGGCAATAAAGTCGTTGGTTACATCAATTAATTGCGATGATGGGGTGTCGGATGAAATGCGATTTCGTGTAACCACTTTCTGCCCGGAGTCGAAATAATCGAGCATGTCGAGACGTGTCCTTGTTGGAAGAATCATTAAAATGTTATCAGGTTCTTCTTTAAACAAGTCACGAATGGTTTTTGCCTCACCAAAGAAGGTGACGCACGATGAAAAGCATATAAGAGTGAGTAGGATAAATCGCATATTCCTTTCTATAATAAGAGTTATAATAAATCGGAATGTGAAGTTACGCAATTTATTGAGAAAAATCAGCGCTTTTTCTTTTTAAATTTATCGTAGTTGCCGTGAAAATCGGGCTTTTCACCTTTTTTATCTTTTCGGTCGCGTTTGCGAGACTCTTTCCCGTTGCCAAATCGTTCTTCACGACGTTCACGACGTGACTTTTTTTGACTTGCGGAATCGTCACCGTGGCTGCGACGTTTAGCCGATTTGCCTTTGTTTTCGCTGGCATAATCTTTGTCGGGCACGGCTAATTCGCAGTACACTCGTTTGCCGAAGAAATCTTCGCCTTTAAGAGCCGAAACCACACGGTTGGCTTCGCCTTTGCGCACGTCGAAAAGCGAGTAACCCGAAAGCAAATCAATTCTGCCGATGTCGATGCGTTGTCCTTCCACCGATTTGTTAATCATTTCAATGAGGTTGGCAGCAAAAAATCCGTCGGCTTTTCCGCAATTAATGTAAAGGCGTTCGTAGCCGTTTTCGGCCACTCTGCGGTCTTTTTCGTCGAGGCTTCGGCTGCCTTTCTTGTCGCCTTTTTTCTTGCCTTTTTTGTCAGATTCAGGCACGTCGAGCACTCGGGCGTCTTTGTAGTATTCAAGCAGGCGGTTGGCTTCGAGCGACAGCACGCGTTTGAGAAGGTCCTCGGTGCTAAGCCATTCGAGTTTCTTAACAATGCCTGGAAGGTATTCGTTGATTTGTTCCTCATCGACGTTCACTTTTTCAAGTCGGTCGGCGAGGTTAAACAGTTGCTTTGTGATAATGTCCTTAGGTGAAGGCACTTCTTTGCGTTCGAAGTCTTTACCTATACGTTTTTCAATATCCTTGATTTTCCCTTTTTCGCGAAGGTGGACAATCGACACGGAAACGCCTGTTTTTCCGGCACGGCCTGTTCTACCGCTTCGATGGGTGTAAGTGGCAATGTCGTCGGGCAGTCCGTAGTTGATAACGTGAGTGAGATTGTCCACATCAAGCCCACGGGCAGCCACGTCGGTGGCAACCAGCAGTTGTATGTTGTGTTCACGGAACTTTTTCATCACCAGGTCGCGTTGCGCTTGCGAGAGGTCGCCGTGTAGCGAGTCGGCATTATATCCGTCGGAAATCAGCCAATCAGCCACTTCTTGCGTTTCGCGACGAGTGCGGCAGAATATTATGCCATAGATGCTTGGGCAGTAGTCGGCAACTCGTTTCAAGGCAAGATATTTGTCGCGGGCATGCACCATGTAATAGATATGGCGAACATTTTCAGCACCTTCGTTACGCGAACCAACAACAATCTCTTCGGGATTGTGCATATAGTTCTTTGCGATTGCTTCAATTTCGGTTGGCATTGTAGCAGAGAACAAAAGCATTTTGCGGTCTTCCGGCACATAGGTGAGTATTTCGTTGATGTCGTCAACAAAACCCATATTAAGCATTTCGTCGGCTTCGTCGAGAATCACGGTTCTCACCATTTCCATATTCACGGTGTTGCGTTTTATCAAGTCGAGCAGACGTCCAGGTGTTGCAACCACAATGTGTACGCCACGACGCAGCATTTTTATTTGGCTCTCGATGCTTGAACCTCCGTAGACAGGCAATACACGAAGGTTGTCGATATATTTTGAGTAGTCGGCAAGGTCGCCGGCAATTTGAAGGCAAAGTTCGCGAGTTGGCGCAACAATCAGTGCTTGTGGCTTTTCGGTTTCCACTTCGATGCGTTGAAGCAAGGGCAGACCAAATGCGGCAGTTTTGCCTGTTCCGGTTTGTGCCAGTCCTATAATGTCGTTTATTTCGTTGAGCAGATGTGGAATAACCTTTTCTTGAATGGGCATTGGATTAATAAATCCTAACTCGGTGATTGCTTTGATGATATCCTCGCGGACTCCTAATTCTTGGAACGTCTTCATTAAAAATTATTGATGTGTAAAAAAATAAATACTAAATATGTTGTGCAGGATATGTCGAAAAAAATAATAGACAATGCTAAGTCAATATCACCACTTGCACAACCTTTGGCTTTTTGCGAGTGCAAAGTTACCTAAAATTTCATCATTATGCAATAGTACATAATAAGTTATGCCCAAAAAACGCTTACTTGTGAGAGTGGCGAAGTTTGGGCATAAAGATTTCTTTCTCAACAGATGCTTTATTGCATTTCAACCTTTTTTGTTGGCGGAAGATTTGAATTGCGTCGGTTGGTCGATTCCACCACTTCGCGAGCCAAATTCATGAATGCAGCCCCCGACACAGAGTTTTGCAGCACAACAGGCGTGCCGTCGTCGCCACCGCGGCAAATGCTTGCCACCAATGGTATCTGTCCGAGCAGTGGCACTTCAAGTGCCTCGGCAAGATTCTTTCCGCCGTCTTTCCCAAAGATGAAATATTGTTCGTCGGGGTGAGCGGCAGGCGTGAACCACGACATGTTTTCAACCAATCCGAGTATTGGCACATTCACTTGGTCGCTTTTGAACATGCTTATGCCTTTTCGGGCATCGGCAAGCGCCACTTCTTGTGGGGTGGAAACCACTATTGCGCCAGTGATGGCAAGTGTTTGCACAAGGGTGAGGTGAATGTCGCTTGTGCCTGGAGGCATGTCAATTACAAAATAATCAAGTTCTCCCCAGTTGGCTTCGGTGATTAGTTGCTTGAGCGCATTGCTTGCCATGCCACCACGCCAAAGCACAGCCTTGTCGGGGTCGACAAGGAATCCAATTGACAGGAGTTTTACACCAAACTTTTCAATGGGAATAATCATATCGCGTCCGTCAACTTTCTCCATGTAAAGTTGCGCCGATTCCACTCCAAACATCTTTGGCGTTGACGGCCCAAAAATGTCGGCATCGAGTAGCCCCACTTTATAGCCTAACTGCGCTAAAGCCACAGCCAAATTAGCAGCGATGGTTGACTTGCCCACACCGCCTTTGCCTGACGACACGCCAATAATGTTTTTCACTCCGGCAAGTGGATTCTCCGGCTTTGGTGCAACCGGATTGCGGATGATAGTGGAGATATTGCCTTTTATGTCGACTTCTTCGCTAATGAAAGTGAGGATGGCTGCTTCGGCTGATTTCACAAGCGATTTAATGAAAGGGTCGGTGGGCTTGTCGAAAATCAGTGAAAACGACACCTTGTTGCCATTGATGCGGATGTCGTCGGCTACCATGCCTGAACTAACGATGTCCTTTCCTGTGCCAGGATAACGCACTTTTGACAGGGCATCGAGAATGAGTTTAGGATATAATCTTTCCATTTTTCTCGAGATACAATTATATTAGAGTGATTTTGTTTGTTCATCATCCAGAAGTTGCGGACACTGAATGTAGCCTCGCGAGAAACTGCGATAAGTGTCTTCTTCAATTTCAATATCTGGTTCAATGAGTTCGCCAGATGCTGGGAGATGAAACTTGATGTATTTGATTGTTAGACCTCTGCTAAGCCATTGGCGTTCGTAGTAGGTCTTAATTTCAAGAATATCGTCAGCAATACCCGAACCATAGAGGTCGGAGGTGTTGACTTCGGTTTCAAAGCCGTTTGCTTTCACAAGTGCATCGGTGTAGGTGTAGAGAAATGGACTGTCGGTTTTCAGATGCACAGTGCCGTTGTCGGCAAGTAACTGCCTGTAAAGGGCGAGAAATCGAGTGCTGGTAAGGCGCTTGCGCACTTTTTTCATCTGTGGGTCGGGAAATGTAATCCATATCTCGCTCACTTCGCCTGGTGAAAAGAAACTATTGATTAGTTCGATGTCGGTGCGAAGAAATGCCACGTTGGTGATGCCATCGGTGGTCGCTTCTTTGGCACCTGTCCACATTCGGGCACCTTTGCAGTCAATTCCAATATAGTTTTTAGTCGGGAAGCGGCGAGCCAGTCCCACTGCATATTCGCCTTTCCCGCAGCCAAGTTCGAGCACTATCGGGTTGCTGTTGTGAAAAAATTGCTCATTCCATTTTCCTTTTAAAGGAAACTCTTCTTTTTGAAGCCGCGCAAAAGGATATTGGAGAACGCAGTCAAGCGTTTCCATTTCGGCAAATTTCTTGAGTTTGTTTTTACCCATTAGTTGTTGTTAAATACCCTAAATAAAGCGATTAAGAATTATTGAACAATCACTTTGGTTGTGCCAACAATATAAACTCCAGGCTCTGGAACGTCGAATGTGTTCTTTCCTGCTTTTACGTTTAGGGTAGAGGTTACACCTGCCACATTGGTGAATTGCAGTGAAGTGTCGGATGGCGACAACACAATAATGTGCATGCCGGAAGCATAAATCTTCAGTTCGGTGATGTTCACTGCATCGATTCCTGAAACCGCAGTGTTAAACGTCAGGTCGCTAAAAATGTGTTCAATGCAGTTTGTGGTTTCGCTCTCAGTATCGATTTGAGAGAAAATGATATTTGAAATTGTTGTCTGACCCGATGAGTCGGAGTCGGGATTGTTTGCTGCAATGGTGTAGCTAAACAGTGTTTCGGCATCGTTGTTGAAATTGCTGTTGTCGGTTGAGTAGACAATCACACGCAAGGCGTTGTCGCTGATTTTCTTTTCTATGATGCGATGAGTGGCAGCAAAGCGTTGTGACCCTTTCACAATACCTTCGTTATCGACAAACGACACGGTTTCGGGTATTGTGATGTCGCATTGGAATGCCGAAAAAATCACTGCATTTTTCAGAGCAATGTCAACGGTTTTGTGTTCGTCACGAGCAATGGTTGAACCTTCGCATTGCAGGTAGTTGTCCTGGGCGTTCGAGCACAAACAACAAGTTGCAAAAGCCATAAATGCAAGTGCCTTGAGTTTTATGTTGAATCTTGTCATAATCGTAAGTCGTTAGAGTGAGAAATCCTATTATTGCTGTTCTTGTTTGAGTGAAGTGTTTGAGATGATGGTAATCACGTCGTCGATGTCGGAGTCGTTAACTGTTTCGTCGACATTGGCATCGGCAGCCTCAAACAAGAAATCAGATGGGGTGTTGCCAAGAATATGGCTGATGATGGTTGTAATATCGTTTATGTTAATTCGCTTGTTGTTGTCGGCATCGCCGTTAAGAGTCATAATGAAGTCCTTCCATTGCTCGGCAGTGGTGTAGCCAGTGGAGCCGGGACGAGTGGTGAGCAGCACTTCGGTAGGATTGATGCCACTGAAAACGTCGTTTCCGAGTTCGGGAGCAGAAGGGTTTGTGCTGGTGATTTTCGACAATGATTTCATATTTGCAAAAGCATTGTCGCCGACAAACGCCACTGATTCGGGGAGAATGAGTTTTTGTGTCTGGTCCCATCCGTAATAAGCATATTTTCCTATTTCGGTAGTAGTGTCGTCGAGCCCGGTTGAAGTTGAGTTTTTGCAACCAGCAAACATCAAATCGGAAATGCTTGTGCTACATTCGGCAAGATTGATTGATGTGATTGCTGTGCCATAGAAAAATGTTCCTTCACCAACAAATTGCACATTTGAAGGCAATGCAACCGATTTCAGCGATGAGGTGGCGAATGAATAAGCAGGAATGGCGGTCAGTTTGGGACAATTCTCAAAATTGAAACTACTGATGCCGCTACCCATAAACGCGCCTTCGCCGATTTCGCATAATTGGCTTTCCGGTTCAATGATTATGTTAAAATCAGGACTTGAGCAACCGCTAAATGCCTTGTTGCCAATGCTTTGAGTCCATTTGCCAAGATTTACCTCGGCGAGCGATTCGCAATCGATGAATGCCTGGTTGCCGATTGTGATGTTTGATGTGCGGCCTTGGTCGGAAATAGTCACCTTTGAAAGGAGAGGGCAGTGTGAAAAAGCACCTTCGCAAACGGTGATAACCGATGCTGGCAAGGTGATTTCGCTCAATTGCGAGCATGCCGAGAACGAATAGGCTGCAATTGAATCGAGCGACTCGGGCAGAGTAATCGTTTCAAGATTGCTGCACATAAATGCGCCTTCGCCAATCGATTTCAACGAACTTGGCAGATTGATGCTGCTAATTTTGCTATCTGCAAAACTTGCAGTTGGAATTTCGTCGGCTTTGAAACTGCGGGCATTGCCAAATAGAGGCTTGTCGCTGGTGTATGCTTCAATTGTGCAGTCGGAAATGTCGAGCGACTGCAATTGGGTGAGATTGTCGGCTATAAACTTAAAGTCGGAAGCATTTAAAGCGCCTGAAATCTGAAGTGTGGTGGTTGTGTTGTCAGAAACCAACTCCGCCAATTTGCCCGGAGTACATACTATTGATTCGGCTGATGCACTAAATGCAATCAGCGACGAGGCTATGTAAATGAAAAACTTATGCATAGGTCTATATTATTTTATACAAATTTACTAACAAATTTTTGATTGGCAATGATTTCGGTGCTTATTATATGTAAAAAATGAGGGGTAAATCGTTAAGATTTATCCCTCATTAATCGGTTACGATAATTGTTGCAAACAATTAGTTGTTCTCGCTTTGAACAGGGTCAACGCAAATGTAATTGCGACCTGCTTTAGCCTTGAAAACAACTGTGCCATCAACAAGAGCGTAAAGAGTGTGGTCTTTACCCATACCCACGTTTGCACCTGGGTGATGAACAGTGCCACGTTGACGCTTGATTATGTTGCCAGCCTTTGCAAATGATCCACCAAAAATTTTAACGCCAAGTCGTTTGCTTTCTGACTCACGGCCGTTCTTAGAACTACCTACACCTTTTTTATGTGCCATGTTTTTAAAATTTTAGGGGGTTAAGCAATAACGTCTTTAATCACAACTTTGGTGAAGTATTGGCGATGACCGTTCAAACGGCGATAGCCTTTACGTCTTTTTTTCTTGAAGACGATGATGTGTTCACCTTTCACTAATGGTTCGGCTACTTCGCAAACCACTTTTGCACCTTCAACGGTAGGTGCGCCAACTTTAACGTCACCGTCGGCATCAATAAGAAGAACCTTTTCAAATTCAACAGAGTCGCCTGCTTTGGCTTCTTCGCCGAGATAGTGGACAAACAAAAATTTACCGGCTTCGGCTTTGAATTGTTGTCCTTGAATTTCTACAATTGCGTACATTTAAATAGTTAATGTTACAAAGTTAACCCGAGAGGCGGATGCTTGTGGTGGGGCATCTCTTAACTGAGCCTGCTGCGGAAAATGCGGTGCAAAGTTACAAATTATTTATTTCTTTGCAAAACATTGCATATTAAATTGTGTGAGTAATTTGCTGATTTTTATCAAAAAAGGCTAATTGAGCAATAATCACATGGTGTAAGGCATGAAATCGGATGCTTTTTTCTTCAGCATCACCACAGCATAGGCAGCAATGCCTTCACCTCGGCCGGTGTAGCCCAGCCCTTCGGTGGTGGTGGCTTTAATTGATATGTTTATGGCGCTGCAGTTTAGGCACCATGCAAGTGCTTCTTGCATGTCAACGATGTGGGGATTGATTTTTGGGCGTTCGCAGCATATTGTGATGTCGGCGTTGCCGAGTTCATAACCCTGCACGTCGATAAGGCGATTAACTTCGGTGAGAAGTTTTTTGCTGTCGATACCTTTATATTTCGGGTCGTTGTCGGGGAAATGATGGCCGATGTCGCCAAGATTTGCTGCTCCGAGCATTGCATCGCACAATGCGTGGATTGCCACGTCGGCATCGCTGTGACCAAGCAAACCTTTCTCGAACGGTATTTTCACTCCTCCAAGCCACAACTCGCGTCCTTCTACAAGGCGATGGACGTCAAAACCCATTCCTACTCTAAACATAATACCGTGATTGATGATTATAGTATTTCTAAATTTATTCCGTTGTTATCTTCTGCCGCCGCCAAACAATTCTTTGATTCCGTCCATGTCAAACGAAAGCGTGAATCGAAGGGTTTGGTCGAGAGGACTGCTTTGAGCAGTGGCTATCATATAGGCGGCATCAATCTTTAGCACGTTGAGTGCAAAGCCGGCACCGAAACCAAAATATTGTCGGTTGCCTTTGTAGGCACTTTCATGAAAATAACCGCCTCGCAGGAAAAACTGCTGGTTGTAGGTGTATTCGGCACCGATTGAATAATTGATTTCGCGAAGTTCTTCTTTCGCTCCACCGGGTGCGTCGCTAAATGACTTAAAGATACCGGTTATCGGCGACATGTCTTTCCAGTCCTGCAAAGCCTGCTCATATTGTTCATTGTCTTCGTAGTCGGAACTGCGTGGGCGTGTTGGGACAAGCAGTTTGTTGAAGTCGGTAGTGAGAGTGAGGTTGTGATAATCGGCGAGCGGAAATGTGAAAGCCGTACCGATTCGCAGGTTTGTTGGCAAGAATGCCGGATTGTTTCCGCCGCTGTAACCCACTTTAGAACCGATGTTTGAAATGTTCCATCCAATCGACCATTGACATTCGTTACGGCCGATAATAGGATAGGTTGTGTAATAACCCGATATGTCGGCAGCAAATGCCGATGCGCCTTTAGTGCGGTCGCTTGAGCCTCCTTCGGTGAACCCGAGGTCGGAATAGATGTAGCGGAGCACAACACCCATCGAGTAACTCTCTGAGAGTTTGCGTGAGTAGCCGAGGTCGAAAGCCATTTCAAAAGGGTTGATGCTCGACATCACCGAGCCTTCGTAGTCCTTCGATGTGATTTCGCCAAGCGAAAAATAGCGCAGTGAGGCACTTACGGCTTGATTGTCGCTACCGCCAACTTTCCAATATCCTGCCAAATTAGCCAGAAATATGTCGTTGACAAGTTTGCGCAACCAAGGCGTGTATGACAGAGCCACGCCTGCTTGACTTGATGCAAAGGCATATTTTGAAGCGTTCCAAAATTGCGAATTGACATCGGGGTCGGTGGCGGCACCGGCATCGCCCATCGAGGCTCCACGCGCATCAGGCGTAATGCTGAGCGAAGTCACCCCTGTTGTGATAGGGTTGAATTCGTTTTTTACATTGTCTTCGGCATAGAGTGCCTGAGTAGATAGGCACATTGCTGCAATTGTCAGCAGCGATATTGTTGTTCTTTTCATTTTCTGCATTTGAAAATAATTCATCTAATCATTATAACTTGTTTTTATATTGGTTTATTGTGTGGCACTATGAAAATGATTTAATAAACAAAAAATGCTGCACCTTATTATTGAGTTAAGGTGCAGCATTATAAATAAGATATTAATAATGTGTTTACGGTTCAATAATTGTCAACTTTGATATGGCTGTTCCTGCCGATTGACTATTTGAAGTAGCCGTTCCGAAGAATTGATATACGCCGGCTGGCAGACGTTGACCGTCGTTGTCGGTGAGATTCCATCCGTATGGGAAGGTGTCGACAGTCTTGCTCCAAACCACCTTGTTTCTGAGGTCGGTTACATAGATTTTCACCGATGGTTCGGTTGCGAACTTGTGAGTGAGTGAGAATGTAACCTTGTCGGATGCTATTGTGTTATCAATATCGAGCGTTGCCTCTGACTGCTCGTTCACCACAATGAACGATATGGTTTGCGATGCGCTGTTGCCTGCGGCGTCGCTCAATGTGATTTTGAGTGTGTGCTGACCCTCTTTCATCGCAGTCATAGGCATTGCAATGGTGAGTGTGGCACCGTTGTCGTGTGTGGTGGTAAAACCGCGAACTTCATCGTAGTATGTCACGCCGTCGAGCAATAATGTTATTTGTTTGCCTATGGTAAGACTTGGATTGCTGAAAGCAGTGTCATCGCTGGCTGAAACAAATAGTGTGAAGTTGGCTGGTACGTTCATATCGTTTGCAAACGCCGATTCGTCGTTGATATACATCTTGTCGATAATCGGTGCTTGGTTGTCGATGATAGTGGCTTCGTCGGTTTCGTCGTATTCGGCAAATGGGAGGTCGTTGATGCTTTCGTTCACCATTTTCTTGCCGTCGGCAGTGTGTGCATAAAGTTTAATAATTCCGGTTGAACCAGCCGTGCAATTCTTTGGAATGAGCATAGTTATGCTGAAAGTGCCGTTTGTAACCTTTGCTCCTGATTCGCTCAGCAACGGGCGGTTGTGATACACATCTAAAGTTTCTTCTTCGTAGGTGATGCTGCGATAGAATTGTTCGGCATCGAGGAGCGATGCAGTGATGTCGCCATTGAAATCGGTATCGATTGTTCCGTCGGCATTGTTTATCACGCCTTCGATAGTTACTCTTGTCATTGGTTTAAGTGTAACTTCGTCGCCTGTCGACTTGCCGTCAATTGAATTAACTTTGATTTGCGGTTTTGCGTAACTCAGTTTTAAAGCAGGGTCGGCAAATAGGGTATAGCACATTTTGTTTCGTGATGGAGTGCTGCCATACGATTGCTTTGCAAGCATATAGGCTTGACCAAGCGTGCGTTCTGAGCCGTCGTCGTTAAGTGAGAACAATGCTTTGATGAATGCACGGTTCAACTGGTCGTTTTCAGATGCTTCAACACTACGAGTGGATGTGAGCAGGGCGATGCAACCGTGTCCGGGAGTGATAATCATATATTCACCAATTCCTCGCGTGTTGCTGTCGTAGTTGGCAATGTCGCAAGCGGCAATCGACAGGATTGGCAGACGTGAAATGGCTGTGTTTTTAACGTCTGCGGTCTTCCAAATGAGTTGTCGCGACAAACTGTTGTAACTGCCGTGGCCCATATATGTGGCAAAGAACATGCCTTCTTTAAAGAAGTTGGCAAGTTGCAGGTTTGCTGCATACACATTGTTTGCGCCTTTTGCATATACTGGGTTTGTTGACGATTCTACAAGAGTGTATGCCTTAATGTGAAGGCGTTTTATATCGATGTTGTGTGCATCGGTTTCGCTAATCAGACTTTCAAGTTTTGTGGCTTGGTAGGTGTGGATATCATCGTCGCCCACCTCGTCCATAATCAACATTTTATTGTGCCAATTACCGTAATCAGTGCTTTTTTCGTAAGCAATTATTTTATCCACAATGTCGGATGCTTCTTCTGTTGAAATCACCGGAAGTCGACCAACACCAAGACGGAGTATATCGCTTGTTATGTTGGAACCGGAATTGTCATCGAGCATCCCAAAATAGTCGTCGGAAACATAGGTGAGAACGAAATTGCTACTGTTTGGACCTTGGAAGGTGAGCAGGTAGTTTTCGCCTTTATTGCGGAGCAACTGGCGATTGTCGAAGTATCCGCCGCCAAACATAAGGAGGTATTTCAGTTTCTCAGGGTTGCGGTCGTAAAACATTTTCAGCATCAAACGATATGCTGTGGCATCGGGGGTTCCCGACGAGAATTCGTTGAACACTTTTTGTTGGTCGACAACAAACACATCCATACCGTCGGTGTCGCGGTGAAATTGTGCCAAACGCTCTGCTTGTGGCAAGAGTTGTTTTGGGCATATAATCACATAGTCGGGTGTGGGTTGAGAGTGGATGTTTTGGTTCTCAATCGGCTCGTAAGAAGTGATTTTATATAAATCTTCTTCGGGATTGAATGCTATAAACTCGCCTTTGCCTGTTGAGCCGTAGGTGAATTCGTTAATGGTTACGCTAATGTCAATTTCAAGGTCTTCGTCGTAGACCGATTCGGTGCGTGTCTTCAGCGGGATGCGTTTAGGGGTCGTCTTGTTTGAAATGTCCCACACCTGAAGGGCATTAGAATCGTCATAGATACCAACCTTGTCGTAGGTGTCGAGGTTGTTAAAGCCCATAAACATTTGTGCGCGACCGTTAAGTTCGTTTTTGTGATAATAAGTGATTATATAATAATCGAGATAGGCGCTTACAATGTTGTCGGGTTCAGTAGTTCCTACGGTTAGTTTGTATTTGTCCACATCGGCTTTTGCTGTAATTGACGCGTAAGACGAGAAACTGCGGAACGATTCGTAACTTGATGGAGTGGTGATTGTTGACGAGAAAGGAATTTCTTCATCATTGAGAAGACACTTCATTGTAGTGTTTGCTGATGCCTTTGCACCGATAGCGCACTGAACCATAATGGGCGTGTCGGCACTCACACCGTACATATTCACATCAAACACTTGCTCCGGAGCAATCGATTCGCCAAAGAAATCGCGTCCCGAAAGACCGTAACTCATTTGGTCCACTTCGTGATAAGCATAGTCAAGACTTGTGTCGCGCAGATTGATGCCCCAAATAGCGGTTGAGGAATAATCTTTAACCAGATTTGCATTTCCATCTTCCTCGGTGATGAAATAATAACTCTTTGTGGCATAGGTATTTATTGTGCGTGTATAGCGTGCACTGCTGCTTGGCGACAATTCAAAACTTGTTGTGCCTTTGGCATAGAAGTAAATTTTGTTGTTCGACATGCCAATGGGCACAGCGATGAGGTCGTCGGTGGCGGTGCCGTCTAATTTTTCAGAGAGGAGATAACCTCCTTGACCATAAACCCTCACTTTTTCAGGATTTGAAAAACCCATTTGAGCAAGTTGGTCAAAGGTGAGTTGGTGCATTCCGTTTCGTTCGATTTCAATCTTTACCCATTTGCCGTTGGCCAGTTTGGAGTTTGCCGCATATTTCGTTGCGTCGAAAGCGTGTGCCGAAAAATGTAGGCATGCTATCATTGCAATGGCAAGGTAAGGCTTTAGTAGACTTTTGATGTTCATAATTATGGAATGAATGCGTTAATACTGTGACGAAATATAAATATTATTTTTTAGAAATAGGGTTATTTAATTCTGATGTTAAGCACTTCGCGATTGTTAATGGCTCCAATCAGATGATTGCCAATAGCAATCGGATTTGGCAAGTCGCCATAGCCGGCATAAATGATGTCGCCTATTTTGAGCGTGAAATACTTGCTTATGTTTTCGATTATCTGCTCAATTTGTGTTGCCATTTGGTTCGCTCTAAAGCAAATGGTTTTGCCGTTGTCGGTTAAAGACGCTTCGACATCTGCAATTTCGCCAATGTCCTCGATTGGGATGAAATCGCCAATCATGGCAGCGCCGTCGAAAGCATTGCAAAATGCGCCGTTCACCCCGTGGGCAGTGACAGTGGTGCCAATGGTTACGGCGTCGATATAACGGTGAGCAAAACGCCTCGAAATATTTTTGCCCAAACGGCCTATCCTAAATACGATGTGGGTGTGATAGGTGAAACTATCGGCAAAATCGGGCAGGAACCAGGGCTTGCCACTTTTGGCTAACGAACTGTCAGCCATCAGAAACACGCTGCCATCGGCCTGTTGGGCGTTGAAATTGTTATTTAGAGCAATAATCTTCATTTATTTATTGTCAAAATCACACTCGTTCATGCGGTTGTACATTAGTGCCAAATGAGCATAGATTGAAGTGTTTTGAACCACAATCATGTTGTTTGGCTTTATGCGATAGGGGGTGAAATTCCATATTGCATGCAATCCGGCATCAATCACGCGGTCGGTTACTTGCTGTGCACATTCAACAGGAACGGCGAGAACAGCAATCGACGCATTGTAGAGTGTTTGCTGTTGTTTGATGTCATCAATATGGAAGATTGGCACTCCGTTGATGGTTTTGCCAACCACTTTTGGGTCGGTGTCGAATCCAGCCACGATGTTCAGCCCATATTGCATCAAACCGCGGTCTTGAATCAGTGCTCCGCCCAGACTACCTGCACCAATCATGAATGCTTTGTGAGTCTGTTTGAAGCCGAGAAAGTCGGTCAATTGCTTTTCGAGTTGTTTCACCTCATAGCCAATGCGAGTTTTGCCTTTAATGTTGATGAACGACAAGTCTTTAGCAATCTGCGAGGCATCAACACATATTTCTTTGGCTATTTGTGTTGACGACACATGCTCCACACCGTTGTGCCGCAATTGGCTAACGTAAGCCAAATACCATGGCAAACGCCTCAATGTGGGTTCGGGAAGCAGTGCTTTGCTTATGTTGTTTTGTTCAGTCTTCATCGCTGTTGCTCAAGTTGTTGCTAACCAACGCTAAATTGCACGGGAAATGTTGCAAAATCGCATTGTCACTACAAAGATAATAAAAATATGCGATAATTATTGTGTAAATGATTGAAGATTAATTTGCAGGGGTGGGGTGATTGCTGATTTGGACGTGAATTTTTTAACAAAATGGGCTGCCGTTTAATGAATCATTGATAAACGGCAGCCCAATAGCATTGCTTTTATTTTGTAGGATAATGTTTTATTGAGGTATTATTTCAAATATTTCGGTTTTGCCGTCGATTTGAATGCTTTCAGCACCATCAGCCACGTCGAATTGAATGTAAGAGGTGTTATACTCTTGTGTGTTGATTGCGTTGCCTTTCGCATCAAGTTGCGTAACTTTCACTGCGCTGCCCTGAGGCGTTTTGGCGAGAATAATATAAGATTTGTTTTTCGATTTCGAGGTGGTGAATGAGAAAGGTTCGTTGCAAACAAATGATGTTCCGGGATGGCGGTCGAATGCTCGGAGAGCAGCGGTGACGTTGTTTGCAGTGATTGTGAAGTCAAGTTTCGAGGCATCGGCAGGATTTACGACAAACGACCTTACTGCCACCCAGTTAGACTTCTTCGATGGTAGTTTGCGTAGTCGAATGTATCGTCCTTCTTGGTTGTCGCCTTTCCAATTAATAATATATTGTTTTGTCATCTCGGCAATGAGTGGAGTCCACGATTTGCCGTCAGATGAACATTCGAGAGTGGCGTGGTCGAAATAATCTACATCGTCGGTTGAGTTACGACCTTGCAGGATTTCAATTTCGTGGATACTCTGTATCTCACCGAGGTCAACCCCAAACCAGTCGCCGCCTTCTTGGCTTTGACCTTTGCCAGAATGGTAGTAGGTGGTGGTGTCGCCATCGAACATTTGCTTGCTTTGAGTTGTGTACAGAGTTGGGAACGAACCTATTGCTTTAAGGGTGGTTGGACGCGTTGCTGTGAGCGAATAGAAGAAAGCGTCGCTGAGGTCGTCCATTGTGGTTTCGTAGAATGGCTGAAGTTTCATTGTTCCGTATTTATGTGCCTCATAGGCTTTTCGCTCGTCGGCTGTCATAATGTTTGCAACGTATCCTTGCCAAAATTCGGCATAGTTGCCTTTCTTATAAATATTGAGCAATTCGAGTGCCCGAATACCGCGCTTGCCTAACAGCGTGAATTGTGTGAGCCACGGAGACAATTCCTTCATTAGCAGTTTGTTGGTGCAGCGTGCTTGCATAGTTGCTTCAACGCTTTCCACCTTTTTGAATTCTTCAAGCAGATTGTTGTATTGTTGGGGTGTATAGTTGTTGATGCTGAAAGTTTCGGTTTCCCACGATTCGTCACGGCGATAGCCGGTTTCGGTGTCGCATGAATGAATTGCAAAAGTGCGGTAGGCATCGAGTGCTTCTGGCGTTAATTCGGCAAGACCACGTTCCCAGTTGTCGAGAGGGTTGTAATCGGCGATATTCCAGCAGTAGTCAGCCACGCCGTAAAGAGCCAGTTTCGAGGCTTCGCCGTGTTCCATCGGGTTGCTTACAAGTCCACAAAGGTCCTTGTCGGAAAGCGAAGTGTCGAGCCCGTAAGTTGGACCTTGCATGATGATGTGGCGAGCATAGTCAGTTACGGGGAAGTTCCACCAGTAGTAGCCCGGGCGTTTAATACGAGAATTAAGCCAGTTCATGGTGTCGGAAGTTAAATCGCTACACACCACGTCACCAGTCCAGAACACTTTAATTGAAGGGTGAAGGGTGTTTCCGTAGATGGCTAAACTGCCTTGCGGAGTTGGATTTGCCCAAAGGCGAGAGTAGTCGGTAGGGCAAACGGTAAGCGGTTTTACGTCGCCGCGAGCCTCAACAAATTCTTTTTGAAGACGGTTTAGCAATTCCACTTGCTTCACTGGATTGGTGCCTTCGCCCGAGATGTCGTCGAAGAAAATGGCGAACGAGCGAACACCCAAATCGTACATCAAATTAAACTTGTTTACAAGATTCTTGTAGTCTTCTTCATTCCATTTAATGTCTTGTCCTGGGTGTATTGCCCACACAAAATCGACATAGTTGCGTTCGCAGGCTTCTACAAGGTCTTTAATTTGTCGAGCCTCTTTTTCGGGATAAGGCTTGCGCCAGTTGGGGCAACTGTGGTAAGGGTCGTCTTTTGGACCATAGAGGTAGGTGCACATTTTGTGTCTGCCATAAAAGTCGATTAGCGACAGACGCACTTCGTGGCTCCAAGGTGTGCCATAAAAACCTTCAACCACTCCGCGGTCGGGCAGGTCGGGGTAATCGTTTATTTGAGTGAATGGCAGTGTCCCGTTTTCACATATTGGCGATTCAAGGAGTTGCTTGAGGGTTTGCAGCCCATAAAATGCGCCGCGTTCGTCGTAGGCACATATCTCAACTCCCTTTTTATTAATCACAAGAGAATATGCTCCGGAAACGGGTTTCACGTTAGCCTTTTGTGACGGCTTTGTGCTGAAATCAATTTTCAGTTTCGTGCCTTTCTTGTTTTGGTTAATGCCCAACAGAGAAAACTGCTCTGAAAAGCACTTTTTCATGTCTGCAATAGCAAATCCTGCCTGAATGTTGAGCGTTGAGGCGTTGTCGATTGTGATGCTATGCGGCGTGGGATTAATGATAATGCCGTTGTGATTGATTTTCTTTCCCGGTACGGGCAAAACATCTTGTTTTTCGGAACGCTGTGAGCTTAGGTCGAAATCGCTGTCTTGTGCATGCAAATTGGGTGAGAACAATGCGCACGCCGCAACGATTGACCATATCATACGATTTTTCTTCATAGTGGGTTAGGGGTATTTGATGTTAATAATATTGTTCGGTTGCAGTACAGTTTGTTTAAGGTTGAAAAGAATAGAGCCTTTTATTCGTTATTGCTTAACGATGTGAAGTTATAAATTAATTTGGTAATAGGCAAATGTTACAGCGGAATTACTGATGGAATTATCTGTGAAATGATGTCGTTTGAGTTCAATGAAATGCAATAAATAGCAATATATTGCGTTGTAAAAACGATAAGGTGTATAGTGCGTAGCCGTGCTATGCCCATTATCGGTTAATGTATTTGGATTATATATGGAATAATCAACATAGGACTTATGATTAGAAACAACATATTGCGAGTGGTTTTTGCCGTTTCTTTTGCCATTTTTGCTTTCGCCTCGAGCATGGCGTTCGATGCAGAAATGTATGCTAAGGAGTCGCGTTTGGCATCGGGCAGGTGGGTGAAAATCAGTGTTCCTGAAAGTGGTGTGTATAAGATTACCGCTTCCGATATAAAGCGTTGGGGCTTTTCCGACATCAATAGGGTGAAAGTGTACGGTTATGGTGGCGCTCCCATCTCGGAGATTCTTACGCAAAGCAACTATGTTGATGATTTGCCACAAGTGGCTGTCAAGCGGCTTAATGGCGAAATATATTTCTATGGAGTGGGTCCAACTACATGGACGTCGGGTGGCTCTACTGGCATCACCTACCAGCAGGAGCAGCATGGCTATTCAACTTCGGGATATTATTTTGTGACTGATGCTGACAGCGATGAGCCAGAGATTGAAATGATTAATAGCGAGGTTGCCGTGAGCGACAATGCTTCGGAAGTGACCCGCTTTGTTGAAAGAACATTTTATGAGAATGAATTAGCATCGGTGGGCGAAAGCGGACGCCGATTGTTTGGCGAGGATTTTCGTTTCAGAACTTCGCAGACTTTTAAATTGTCGTTGCCCGGATATGTGCCAGAAAGTGAAATCAAGGTGCTTACACGGTTTGTGACTAATACTCAAGGCGGTGTAAACTCCAAATTGCAGTTTAAGTATAATGGCACGCAACTCAGTAGTTCTGCCAGCGATGAGATTTTGCCTGTTGATGACGAGCATCAATATGTTAGAGAAGCGATTAGTTTAAAGACGTTCAGTCTGCCCTCGGTTGAAGAACTTTCTTATACCATCGGATTGATATACGACGGTGTGCTGAATGTGGCTCGCCTCGACTGTATCACGGTGAATTATGAGCGCACGTTGGCAATGAATGGCGGTAAGTTGCAATTCCATTATAAATCGGGTAGTAACGTGACATTCAATTTGCAAGGTGCAGATGCGAACACTAATGTGTGGGATGTTACTGATGCTAATTGCCCTGTTGTGATGAACTTGCAGCCTGATGGCAACGGCGTGAAATTCGCTCCGTATGCAATGGATGAGCGCAACTATGTGGCGTTCGACTTGAATGCTTCGATTGCAAGTCCGACCTATGAAGGCGCGGTGAATAATCAGAATTTGCATGGCGAGCAAGTGCCTGATATGATTATTATTACGCCAAAAGAGTTTGCCGACCAGGCTCGCCGTGTGGCTGCACTTCATGAGGCTAATGACAATATGAGAGTGATGGTTGTTGACCCGGAAAAGATTTATAATGAATTCTCGTCGGGCACACCCGATGTCTTGGCTTACCGCAAGTTGTGCAAGATGTTCTATGATAGAGGCGTTGACGATGAAGGCCATCGTCTGCAATATTTGCTTCTGTTTGGCAGTGGCAGTTACGATAACCGCCAACTCACCGATTTGGTAAAGGCGAACAAATATCCTATGCTGCTCACTTGGCAGAGCAAAGAAAGCACAAGCGAATACTATTCGTTCACCACCGATGACATTCTTGTGATGCTCAACGACAATGAAGGTGCTAATCTCAGCAGTGCCAAACTGTCGATTGCAGTGGGTCGTATGCCCGTAAAGAGCCTTTCGGAAGCCAAATCCGTGGTTGATAAACTATATAAATATGTGAGCAGTACCGATTACGGCTCGTGGAAAACTATGGCTACGGTGATTGCCGACGACCAAAATTCTGCCGTGCACATGCAGCAAGCCGAATCGATTATTAGTATATATTCATTGAACGGTGCCGAAAACTATCAGTTCAACCGCATTTACGTTGATGCCTACGACAATAAGAGTTCGGGAGGTTCTCGCGTGTGCCAAGTAGGACGCGACAAGTTTTATAGACAGATTGATGAAGGTATGTTCTGGCTCAGTTATATCGGCCACGCCAACACCACGAGTTGGACCGGTGAACAATTACTCACTTGGTATGATATCAACAACTTCTACAATAAACGCTGGCCATTCTTGTTCGCTGCCACATGTAATTTTGCGCAGTACGATGCCAATGAATTGTCGGGAGGTGAAATAATGTATTTGAATGGCAGTGGCGGTGTGATTGCCGAACTGTCGGCAACTCGGGTTGCTTACATCCCAAACAACGGCACTCTCAATAACGCTGTCGCTAAATTTGCTTTTGCTCGCGACGAGAACAATAAGCATTATACCATTGGCGAGTTTGTGCGACTCGGCAAAAACAATGTCCGCGACGAGAACCGTTTGCGTTATGTGTTGTTTGGCGACCCTGCAATGCGCTTGCGTTATCCCAATTACACTGCAGAGGTGGAAATGATTAATGGCACGCAAGTGAACGAAGATAATATGCCTACTTTCCAAGCCCGACAGCAGTTGACCTTTGAAGGCAGGGTGGTTGACCCCGACGGCGATTTGGCTTCGGACTTTAATGGAAACATCATCGCCACCCTTTACGATGCCGAGCAAAGTGTGGTGACCCTTGGATATGGCGACGATGGCAAGGAATTTGTTTTCCAGGACCGCAGTAACCGCCTGGCAATTGTGGTGGATTCTGTTTCAAACGGCAGGTTTAAGATTAGCCTCACCGTGCCAAGCGAGTTATCGGCAGGCACGTCTTACGACAATTACAGCCCGGCTCGCATCTGCCTCTATGCTTATAGCACTCAAACTTTAAGTGAAGCCCAGGGAAGCAACGAGCAATTCTATATTTATGGTTATGACGAAACTGTGGAAGCCGATGAAGAAGGCCCTGAAATTCAAAGTTTTGTGCTTAATAGTCCTTCATTTGCCGATGGCGACAAGGTGAACGAAACACCACTTGCAATAGCCAGCATTTTCGACCAGCATGGAATAAACTTCTCGTCGGGTGGCATCGGGCACGACATCACGCTGCAAGTTGACGGTGTGACCACCTATAACGATGTTTCGTCGTATTTCACCCCAGTGTACCACAGCAACGGCAATGCCGGCACAATTGCCTATCCTTTGCCTGAACTGACGCCAGGTGAGCACAGTTTGCGCCTAAAGGTGTGGGATGTTTTCTGCAATTCCAGCGAAAAAACTATACATTTTGTTGTAGAACCCGGAGTTAAACCTGAGTTTTACGATGTCTACACAACTGCCTGCCCAGCAGTCACCGATGCCGTGTTCTACATTAAGCACAATCGACCCGAAGCATTGCTCAATGTTACTTTGCAAGTCTACGATCTTATGGGACGTGAGGTGTGGAGCACCGCGCTAAGCGGCAAAAATGCTTTTGGAGAGTCGCTTCCAATCACGTGGGATTTGTGTGACATGAGTGGTCGTCGTGTGCCGCGTGGCATATACGTTTATCGTGCAGGCATCTCGTGTGACGGAGTGCATTATTCCACAAAATCGAAGAAAATTGCCGTGGCTGGCGAATGATAAATCAGCAAATAACGTCTGATTAGTGACGCCCATATTATCGCCTATGGGCGAGGGTGGCTTGTGTGGATGCCTTTTTTTGGTTATCTTTGCAACCGCTTTCTCCTGTTCAACACCCTCCCTAAGTGAATTTTTATGGCAGCGAACACTCTACATATCAACATCGGGCAGCGAATGTTTGCGCTGTTGTTTGTGTTTGCCGTGGGCTATCTGCACTGCGGCAGTACGCTGTTTGCCCACTACCACATTGTGGATAATGTGAAGGTGTGGCACTCACATCCGTTCACAGGGACGCAGCATGGAAGTAGCCAGGTGATATTCGCCATTGCCCACCTCAACCAGATGGCTGCAGTGGTCGACAATGCCGCTACTCTCGATGAGCCTATCGAGTGGGTAAGGGAGTTGGAACAGGAACCAGTGGCGTGCTCGCCAGTAAAGTCTGCGTCAGACACTTTCAATCGTAGGGGGCCGCCTGTTTGTTAAAAATAAGAGGAGAAAAAGTGGGGATGTTGGAGTAGTGAGTATCTAAAACTCACGCTCTCAAGCACATTTAATCCCCGTCGTTCCACCTCACGTTTGTGCCGTGGCAAAAGAGTGGTGCAGATGTCCGTAGGTGTGAAGAATGGGCAAATGTCTATTTCACAAAAACGAACCAAATTATTTTAAACAAACAAGGCGAAAATAACAGATGAAGAGACTTACATTGATTGGGCTGATGCTTGTTGCATCGGCTTGGGTGGCGTTGAATTGCAGTGAGCGGCTTACCGATGCCCACATATCGGGGCACGCGATAGAAAAGAGCACGGGCGAACACATTGCCTATGTGACGGTGCGTTTGCTTGGCACAAGCATTGGCACAAACACCGATGCCACGGGGCACTATTTCCTGAAAAACATTCCTGAAGGCGACTACGACATAGAAATGTCGGGTATTGGCTACATTTCCCAAACTAAAAAAGTGAAAGTGCGTAAAGGCAAAACTGCCGAAGTGAATTTTGTTCTTGCTCAAGATGTCTTTCAGTTTGAGACAGTGGTGGTGACGGGCAACAAAAGCGAGGTTAAGCGACGCAACAGCAGCACGCTTGTGAATGTGGTGAACGCACAGATATTTGATATGGTAGGAGCATGTTGTTTGGCAGAAGGACTTAGTTTTCAACCGGGAGTGAGAGTTGAAAACGACTGCCAGAACTGCGGCTTTACGCAAGTGCGCATCAACGGTCTCGACGGACACTATTCGCAAATACTGATGAATTCGCGCCCGGTGTTTTCGGCATTGACGGGAGTGTACGGACTTGAACAGATACCTGCAAACATGATTGAGCGTGTGGAAGTGATGCGCGGCGGAGGTTCGGCTTTGTTCGGCTCGTCGGCGATAGGCGGAACAGTGAATATAATCACCCGCGACCCGCTTAACAACACTGCCGAGGTGGCTCACACGCTTACTTCGATTGGCGTGAGCGGTGCTCTGGACAACAACACCACAGTGAATGCTTCGATGGTGAGTGATAACCAGAAAATAGGTGCGTTTGTTTTTGGACAGAATCGTGTTCGCGACGGCTATGACCACGATGACGATGGATATACCGAGATACCGCAACTGAAAACCCAGACTTTGGGTATGCGAGCATTTATGCGCACTTCCGATTTCTCAAAACTCACGTTGGAATATCACGGCACGCACGAGTATCGTAGAGGTGGCGACAACCTTGATTTGCAGCCCCACATGGCTTATGTGGCAGAGCAAACCGACCACAATATACATGCTGCCGATATTTCTTGCGACGTGTGGAATGAGGACTATAGCAATAAATTCAACGTATTTGCTTCGATGCAGAACACTCGCCGAAACAGTTACTACGGCAGTGGAATGGACGATAATGCCTATGGACGAACAAAAGATTTGGTGGTGGTTTGCGGAGCCCAATACACACACGCCTTTAAACGCTTGTGGTTTATGCCATCGGAGTTTGTTGCCGGAGTGGAATATAATTACAACTATTTGAATGATGTGACACTCGGTTACGACCACGACGTGACACAGAAAGTGAATGTTTATTCAGGATACTTGCAAAATGAGTGGCGTACCGACCGCTGGGGTTTCCTTATTGGTGCACGAGTGGATAAACACACGCTTATCGACAACGCAATAGTGTCGCCGCGTGCCAACATTCGCTATAATCCGTCGGAGAAACTTAACTTCCGATTGTCGTATTCTACTGGCTTCCGTTCGCCGCAAGCCTACGACGAGGACTTCCATGTGGCGGTTGTAGGCGGTGACCGTGTTGTGACGGTGCTTGCCAAAAACCTCCGTCAAGAAAGTTCAAACAGCGTGAGTGCTTCGGTTGACTGGTATGCCAACATAGGAAATGTGCAGACAAATGTGCTGTTTGAAGCATTCTATACAAATCTTGATGATGTGTTTGCATTGCGCAAACTTGAGGAGCATGACGAAAAAGGCAATCAGGTTCTCGAACGATATAATGGTTCGGGCGCAAATGTGTGGGGATTGAATGTTGAAGGCAAAGTTGTTGTGAACAATCATTTCCAGATGCAAGCAGGCTTAACCTATCAGCGAAGCCGCTACAACCAATTTGAATATTGGAGCGAGGACGAGAACGTGGCACCAGTGAAACGAATGTTCCGCACTCCCGACACTTATGGGTATGCCACTTTAAAGTTCACCCCGGTTAAGCCATTTTCTATTTCGTTGACAGCCACCTACACAGGGAGTATGCTCGTGCAGCATCTGCAAGGTTCGGGTACTGATGTTGATGTTGCATGCACCACGCCATCGTTTTTTGATGCCAACCTTAAGTGTGCCTATAACTTTAAGGTGTTCGACTATGCTACATTGCAGTTAAATGGCGGAATACAGAATGTTTTCAACAGTTATCAAAATGATTTTGACCAGGGCGAATTGCGCGATTCGGGCTATATCTACGGACCGATGATGCCGCGGTCGGTTTATGTGGGGTTAAAGGTGACAATTTGATTTGTTTTTGTCGCAAAAAAGCAATGTAATAGGGCATTTTCATAAGAAATCTAAAATATTTTGTTCGTAACATCATTTTGTGTTAAATTTGCATAGATATAGAGATAAAACAATAAATATAGCGATGAGAAGGAAAACATTTCACTTTAGCCGTATCGTATTATTTGTGATAGCTTTAACGGCGATGCACAGTGTTTACGCCGATGAGCAAGACATATTGCTTAAGGATTCGGTTGACTCGCTTTATGAAGCAAGTTTGACACGCGTGCCACCTATCACATTAAACGATTGGCGTACTCTTGATTATGACACTATTACTTTAAAGCCTTCGTATGCCTATGTTCCGCTTATTTTTTGTAGGCAGACATTAAGTACCGATACGATAGGCGAGTGGAAAAACGACAATGACTACCAACTGAAGATTGACCGCAGTTGGTTAAACAACGACATTAAGGATGCTAATATGGTGAATAGGCTTCGTTATTCCACCATGACATCGCATCCCGATGTTGTGATATACAATGCCAACGAGTTGCCCGAGGCTCCTAAAGAGTTTGTGAGTGTAGTAGACCCAAAGAATCGCACGCTCACCATCGCTCCGCGCGACTATGGCAATGTTGGTGTCGATGCCAAGATGAAGAAAGTGAAAGTGCACAACTGGCTGCACACATTTATCACATCGCTGCAATTCTCACAAGCATATATGTCGGAAAACTGGTATCAGGGCGGCAACAATGTGCTGAATGTGCTGAGCGACATGCAATGGACAGTGCAGTTAAACCAGAATTTACATCCGAATTATTTGTTTACCAACACGGTTCGTTATAAGTTGGGCATCAACTCTGCGCCAAACGATTCGATTCGTAGTTACAGCATCAGCGACGACCTTTTGCAGATTAACACGCTTGTTGGTATAAAGGCGATAAAAAAATGGTATTATTCAGCCACGATGCAGTTTAAAACCCAGTTGTTGAACAATTACACTTCAAACACAAATAATCGCAAGGCTTCTTTCCTCAGCCCGGGTGAATTGAATGTGGCAGTTGGTATAACTTATAGTAATGCCAGCAAAGATAATTGGCGCACGTTCAACCTCTCGATTTCGCCGGTTTCATACAATATGAAAATCTGTACGTCCGACGTGAACCCGGGTCCGACAAGTTTCGGTATTAAGGAAGGGCATCACACGGTGCATGATGTGGGTTCTAAACTCGAGTCGAAGGTTAGTTGCAAGTTCAATCAGGCGATTTCATGGTCGAGCCGTTTTTATGTGTTCACCAATTATGAATATGTGCAAGGCGATTGGGAAAACACATTTAACTTCAATGTTACTCGCAATCTGATTACCCAGTTCTATACACATTTGCGTTACGATAAGAGTGCAAAACGCAACGACAAATGGGATTATTGGCAATTTAAAGAGATATTGAGTTTTGGCTTAACATATAAATTTGCCACCAACTGACGTAATCTGATTAATGATGCGTGTGTCGTTGCTGAATATTGCCCTGACATTTGTAATGGCGTTTAGTTGCGCCCTTGACACACTTGCGTCTGGCACAAAAAACATAAACATCCCTGAGGCTGCGGCAACAGTGGACTACGATTGCAGCATTGAGGCACTGAAGTCAAAACTTAAGAGTGTCCCGTTGCAGCCTGTCGAAGGCATTTGGTATTATAATGAGGATAAAACCACAGTGCTAATCGAACGTGTCGATTCTGAAGAAAGTAGGGTACAACTCACTTATAGGATAGTATATGTCAACTCCGACGATTATGATGTGCTGCCGGGAACGGTTGTAGGATACATTGAACCAAGTGCCGAAATTGGCAAATATGTTTTGTGGATTTATAGCGAAATTGACGTTGGCTCATTGACTCGTCCGGTGAAATGTGTGGCTACATTGTCGTCGGAAGGCGATGTGCTCACGTTTGTGCGAACAAAATGGAAATTTAAGTTTCGTGCCAATCTTGCAAGGTTTCTGCCGTCGTTGTTCAAGGGATTGTCGTTACTTACCGATTATGATGAGGCAAAGATACCATTAGGATTCCGAAAGATTTTCCCCGCTCGTGATGGTGATGGCACGACTAACGGTGTGATACGTTACCTTTGACCCTTTTTGTAGATTATATGAGAGGACTGATTGCCATAATAGTTTCTGCGATGGCTGTGTTTGGAGTCACGGCACGGGTTAACACCACTCGAAAAGGAGTGAGTGGGCAACGCGTGGCTTCAGAAAATCTTATTGTGCCTGTCGACACGACAATGTGTGATTCGACGGGAGAGGCTACGCATGGATTTGTGGTAGGAGGAATCACAATCAAAGGTTATAATAAGCAATTAAGTGACAGGTATGAAACCTTTTTCGTGTCGAACAATACAGGCAGCGATGTTGGGCATGTCACCATTACGTTTTTATATACCGACATCAATGGAAAAATGCTGCATAAGCGCACCGAAACGGTGGAATGTAACCTTGCTAATGGCGAAACAGGAATTGCCAAGATACGTTCGTTTGACAGAAGCACCTTTTATTATTATGCCGGACCAAAGCCGCGAAAAAGCGCAACTCCATATAAGTTGAAGGTGCATATAGAATCATACGAAGTGGTGGTGAAAGGTAAATGATTGATATATAGAGAAATAAATAACATAAACAGACTATGAAGAAAGTATTGGTAATTGCATTATTTGGCTCATTTCTGAGTTTTAGCGCTAATGGACAAACTTCCATTACGCCAAAGGTGCTTGAGCAATTGGCGAGTCAGCCTCAAAGCACAACTGACAAGGTTGTAAGAAATGCTATGGCTTACACCCCGCTTAACACACTTGCTACCGACATTTCCACCTTGAATGGAGTGTCGAAGAGCGAGTTCACTTATCGTGTTCACACAAAAGGAATTACCGACCAAAAACAATCGGGACGTTGCTGGTTGTTCACAGGTATGAATGTACTGCGTTCGCAGGCAATCAATGCTCATGAATTGCCCGAATTGGAGTTGTCGCAAGTCTATTTGTTCTTTTATGACCAGTTAGAAAAGTCGAATCTCTTCTTGCAGGGAGTAATCGACACTGCACAAAAGCCGTTCGACGACCGTTTTGTTGACTGGTTGTTCTCCAATCCGCTCAGCGATGGCGGCACGTTCACCGGTGTTGCTGATTTGGTGAAGAAATATGGTGTTGTACCAAAGTCGGTTATGCCTGAAACACAATCGAGCAATGCCACTTCGCAATTCTCGGCTCAACTGAAATGGCAATTGCGTGATTATGGTATGCAGTTGCGCAAAATGGCAGAAAACGGCAGCAAACCGAAAGAACTCGAAGCCGAAAAGGTGAAGATGTTGGGTAATGTTTATCGCATTCTCACGTTGGCTTACGGTATTCCTCCAAAGGAGTTCACATGGGAGATGAAGAACAATTCGGGCACGGTGAAGAGTGTAAAGACCTATACTCCACAGTCGTTCTATAAAGAATTGTGGGGCGACAAAAACCTCACCGATGATTATGTTCTGTTGATGAACGACCCTTCGCGCGAGTATGGTAAGGTGTATCAGATTCAATACGACCGTCACACCTACGAAGGACACGATTGGGTGTATTTGAATCTGCCAATCGAAGATATCAAGCCAATGGCTATTGAATCAATCAAGGATAATATGGCGATGTACATTTCGTGTGACGTGGGTAAATTCTTGAACCGCAAAGTGGGCACTTGCGACTTAAATAACTTTGATTATGAGTCTTTGCTTGGATTGAATCTCACTATGGATAAGAGGGAGCGTATTCTCACTCATGCAAGCGGTTCGTCGCATGCCATGACTCTGATTGCTGTGGATGTTGATATGGACACAAAAGCGCCTACACGCTGGATGGTTGAAAACAGTTGGGGCGAAAGCAGCGGTTTCAAGGGTAACTTGGTTATGACCGACAAGTGGTTTGATGAATATATGTTCCGCTTTGTAATTGACAAAAAATATGTTCCTGCCGATGTGCAAAAGATGTTGAAGCAGAAACCGATTATGCTTCCTGCGTGGGACCCAATGTTTGCCGAGGAAGAATAATTGCCGAAACGGTGATATATATTTGCAAACCGAAATTACTTAGTTGATACGTAATATCATTAGGGCCGATTCCTTTTGGGAGTCGGCCCTAAATGTTTTAAGCCAATCCAAAAATAATATCTAAGAAAGGGATTTGCTGACGGGCCTTCATTTATTGAAAATCTCCACTCTGCTTTGCCGTAAACGAACTTTCTGTGAAAAATTTATTGTCAAATGAATAAAATTTTTTATGGTGATTAAACTATTTGCATTTTAAATGTTCTAATACACCACATGGTGGAAAACACTAAATACCTAATAAATATATAATGATTCAAAAATCGGAAACAAAAAATGCAAGTTAGACGCTGCTGACCGGTGGCGTTGACGCTGGAGTGTTTAGATGTAACTATGATACTGAAGGCGCATTTTGTTCCTGACAGGGATTGCTGCGTTCATTGACGTAATGGTTGCATAGTGTTGTTTTGCATTAATAATAAAATAATTAATGTATCCTTGTATGGAATTTAAGGGATTCTCTTTTAAATTCTTTGTGTTATTATGTATTTTATTAATTCGGAGCGTTCCGGTTATAATCTTCCGGCTGGAGCGTTTCACAAAAAATGTAGATTATGAATAAATTGAGACCACTTTGCTGTTTGACGCTGACAAAGAACAATGTTTTATCAGAAGAGAGTGAGTTGAAAGACGAAAAATCAGTAAAAGAAAATGTAGAGCCAATTGATGTGATAAGTCTTAAGGTTCGCCGTTACGAAAATAGGGCAGTACATAGCCCCGTCTATGTGACGCTCAATTTTACAAGAGATATTGTTAGTGGCGAATATGTTGAGGTTAGATGCATCAACGATGATTATTTGCCTATGGGCAAAAAAGGAACCGATAAGGGCACTTGTGCATGTTGCTTGCGGCTAAATGTGCCGTCGAATTATGCTTGGCTGCCTGATGTATATACGTTTGTGGTGTACTATTGTAGTGAGCCGATTGGTTCATTCACTTTCTGCTATGATGGCAAACGATTTGAATGTATTGCGCACGGCAAGTCGGTGCCTCAAAGCCGAGAATCAATTATTAATGAAATGAGTATTGGCCAGTCGAAATGGGAGTCGTTTTGTAAAACTCCCGGGGTGGCATGCGTGATTGATGCTGCTATTGATTCGGCAAAATCGGGCCTGCTGAGGAAATGGCGGTATCGTTCAATCAACGCCTATACACCGGCGAACCGTTGTTTTGTTGTTTATGACAAAAATTTCGATATGTCGGAATTGCTATGCATGCATGATTTGGGCGAAGTTGATTTTGAGAAGATATGTTCAAATGTGTCTTTAAAATATGAAATTGACGATTTCAACACGTTGCTCAAAACCGAATGTCAAGGTATAGTGATTAAGAATTTTTCGCCGTTGTTGCATGCGCAATATGCTGTGATGGTGAAAATGATATTGAGCTGTCTTGAAAAGGATGTTGAGTGGAGTGTTGTGGTGTGTGGCACAAAGCCCGAAGTTGACGCACTGTTTGCCACATACCCTATGCTGAAAAGTTATTTCAATGGATGTGAACCTTTGCAATATCAAATAAAGAGCGAGATGGAGTTGGTTCACTATGTTTCGTCGATATTTAACTATTTCAGTTATGAACTGTCGCCTGATGCCGAATTGCTGATACAGCAAGTCATTAAGCGCGATTCAAAGAATCTTGGACTTGGCAACAATGCGTTGCAGCAGATTAATGCCAAAATCATGGCAATCATTAAGGGCAGGTTGAATAATCGTCTGTTTGACGAATACGATACTAATAGTGCCGATGTTAAAAAGCGATTGTCGCTGGTTGATGTTGCCGATTTGCAAGGTTTGAGTTTTGAAAAGCGTATCGATGGCTTTGACGAAAGCATGAGCGAACTGAATGGTTTGATAGGGCTGAAAAACCTTAAAGAAGATATTTCGTTTGCTATAAACAAAGTGCGGTTTATGGAGATGCGTCACCGGGCAGGGCTGAAGTCGTCGTTGTCGATGCCTAACCACATGGTGTTCACGGGCAATCCCGGAACTGGAAAAACCACTGTGGCAAAAATGATTGGCAAGGTGTTCCATTCAATGGGGTTGCTTTCGCAAGGCGATGTGGTGGTTACTGAGCGTTCAAAACTCGTTGGCCGCTATATAGGCGAAACTGAGAGCAATGTCAACGAAGTGTTGAGTATGGCACGAGGCAATGTGTTGTTTATTGATGAGGCTTACACATTAAATGGTGGAGAAAAGAATGATTTCGGTATGCGTGTGATTGAGTCGCTTCTTACGGTTTTGGCACAACCCAATCCCGATATGATTGTGATTCTTGCCGGCTATGAAAAGGAAATGAAAGAAATGATGAGTTCAAATCCGGGACTTAATGGTAGATTTCCGCACAGGTTTCATTTCCCCGATTATAATGCCGAAGAACTCTCTATGATTGCTTTGCAGATGCTTGAAGAACTTGATTATAGCCTCGATGCCGATGCTGTTACCGCTTTGAAAATGGCAGTGGCGAACGTGGTGTCGAAAAAAGATGCTTGTTTCAGCAATGCGCGTTGGGTGCGCGAATATGTTGAGAATGTGATAGTGACTAATGTGGCAAAGCGGGTGTCGTGTCAATATGGATTGACTGATTGCATTGATGCAGAAGTGCTTCGCACTGTTTGCGCCGAAGATGTGCGGCTTAACGAGTATTTAAGCAACATCGTGAAAATGCCGTTGCGTCGCAGTGTGGGCTTCGCTGTTTGAGCCTTCGGATTATAATAAACAGAAATCCCTCTTTGGCATTGACCAAAGAGGGATTGTTGATATTTCAAAGATAATTAATTATCAAAAATCACTTTGAAAGGGCAGTAGCAACGTCAACAGCAACAGCAACGGTGCAACCTACCATTGGGTTGTTACCAATGCCGAGGAAGCCCATCATCTCAACGTGAGCCGGTACTGAAGAAGAACCTGCAAATTGAGCGTCAGAGTGCATACGGCCGAGGGTGTCAGTCATACCATAAGAAGCAGGACCAGCAGCCATATTATCAGGGTGAAGGGTACGACCTGTACCACCACCTGAAGCAACGCTGAAGTAAGGCTTGCCAGCCAAAACGCGTTCTTTCTTATATGTGCCTGCTACTGGGTGTTGGAAACGAGTTGGGTTGGTTGAGTTGCCAGTGATTGAAACGTCAACGCCTTCTTTCCACATGATAGCAACACCTTCGCGAACGTCGTCGGCACCGTAGCATTTCACTTTAGCGCGAGGACCGTTAGAATAAGGATGTTCTTCAATCACGTTAAGTTCGCCAGTGAAATAGTCGAACTGAGTTTGAACGTAAGTGAAACCATTGATGCGAGAGATAATCTTTGCAGCATCTTTGCCCAAACCGTTGAGGATAACGCGAAGAGGTTCTTTGCGCACCTTGTCGGCCTTAGCGGCAATCTTGATTGCGCCTTCAGCGGCAGCAAACGATTCGTGACCAGCCAAGAAAGCGAAGCACTTGGTTTCTTCGCGAAGCAAACGTGCAGCAAGATTTCCGTGACCCAGACCCACTTTGCGGTCGTCGGCAACAGAACCAGGAATGCAGAACGATTGCAAACCGATACCGATTGCTTCAGCAGCGTCGGCAGCGTTCTTGCAGCCTTTCTTAATAGCAATGGCAGCACCTACTACATAAGCCCACTTTGCGTTTTCAAAGCAAATTGGCTGAGTTTCTTCACAAGTCAAATATGGGTCGATACCTGCAGCTTCGCATATAGCATTAGCCTCTTCAATATCTTTAATGCCGTTTTCGTTCAATGCAGCAAGAATTTGCTTCATGCGACGGTCTTGAGATTCAAATTTTACTTCTCTAATTGCCATAATGTTGTCCTCCTAAATTATTCTTTGCGTGGGTCAATATATTTAGCTGCATCGTCGAAGCGACCGTAGTGTCCCTTTGCTGCTTCGATTGCCTCTTCTGGGGTCTTTCCTTTCTTGAGGGCTTCAGTGAATTTGCCAAGGTGAAGGAATTCGTAACCAATCACTTCGTTGTTTTCGTCGAGAGCCATGCGAGTGCAATAGCCTTCGGCCATTTCAAGGTAGCGTACGCCTTTGGCGAGAGTGCCAAACATTGTACCTACTTGGCTGCGCAAGCCCTTGCCAAGATCTTCGAGGGCTGCACCAACTTGCAAGCCGCCTTCAGAGAATGCCGATTGTGTACGGCCGTAAACGATTTGCAAGAACAATTCGCGCATTGCTGTGTTGATAGCGTCGCAAACAAGGTCGGTGTTCAATGCTTCAAGGATTGTTTTGCCGGGAAGAATCTCTGCTGCCATTGCTGCTGAGTGAGTCATGCCCGAGCAACCGATTGTTTCAACAAGTGCTTCTTGAATCACACCTTCTTTTACGTTAAGCGAAAGCTTGCAAGCACCTTGTTGTGGTGCACACCAGCCAATGCCGTGAGTAAAACCGGAAATGTCCTTGATTTCTTTTGCTCTAACCCATTTTCCCTCCTCTGGTATTGGAGCAGAAGGATGGTTAGCACCCTTTGCTACACAACACATGTGTTGTACTTCTTGTGTATAAACCATAATAGTTCTTATTAATATAATAAAAATTCTACTAAAAATTTTAAGCCGTAACTATGGTATTATGTGCTAATTATCACGCAGTTGCTACAAGGCAAATGCCGAGCGACGTGCGCTTGTGTGGCACATAGGAGTTTTTGCTTTGTAAAATTACTTAAAAAAATCATTATTACCATAATACAAAGCAATTTTTTATGAAGTTTTTTCAGTGTTTTTTGTTTTTTGGATAATGTTGATTGTTGATAACAAGTGTTGTTATGTCAAAAAAATGGGGGATATGGCAATGAATAAAAATAAAAGCGTCCAAAAACTTTCGCAAGTTTCGGGACGTTGTTGTGTTTTTCGTGGCATTAAATCAAGAATGTAGTATGTGATGATTATATGGTAGAGTTAAAGTAACATAATTAGGTGTGTCAGTGAATCGTGTTTTGCAGTGAATTTATTTTACCAGGGAATAATGTATTGTCCGTTTTTTGCAATGGGTCGACGTGCCGACTCTGTGCAAGAAATATTTGACGTAAGCGGCAGCACTGTGCTCCAGCCTTTGCTTTGATTACGCACAAGCATGCGCGCCATGCCAGCAAATTGTCCGGCTATGTGATACATTAGTTTAATCACTTCGCTAATGCTATTGAAGTTCTGACGATTGAAACTTGCCACTGTGCGGCCGTCGATAGTGAGCGAGGCGTAAATATAATCGGTGGCACTCATGCTTTGTAATGTCTGTGTTGCCATAGTTAAATGTTTTTATTGTTTTATTCTACTGATGCAAAGGTATTTTTGATATGGGCGTGTTTTATGCCCTTTATAATTAAAGAATGTTAATTAATTGTTCGTGATATTAGCGATTGAGGCAGTGAAAATACATTGCTAAAGTAGTCCCCACGAAAAAGTTCTTTCGCTAAATGTGGGTTATTAAAAAAAAACAAGTATCTTTGCAAATGAACTATGACATTTGTCGCCATGTGATTGAGATATTCGTGATATGGGGCAGTGTGTTATGGTTTTAAAACAACTATAAGAGTCGGATTATGAAAAAGACGTTGATTGTTGGGCTAATTGGGCTTTTAGGCTTTGGCATCGTGTCGTGTGGCAAGTCGAATGGTGAAAGTGAAAATGCCGATTCAACTGTGGTTTCGGTTTCGCCAGAGGCAAGTGTCGACAGCGAACAGACTGCTATCGGAGTGGCTATTGACGGTGCGATGAACAGCATCACCATATTAAGCGAAGATGGCGATACTCTCAGTTTCAGTTATCCCGACCTCGACCCGTCGAAGCGCGCTTCGTGGAGCATTGGCGACACGGTGTCAATCAAGTTTGTTGAGGTTGATGGCGAGGCTCAGGTGAATGCTGTGATGTTAGGTAGAAGACCTTAAGAAACATTCAACGCACGGCGACGAAAGTGGTTTTCGCCCATTCCGATTCGTTAAGTATGATTACCAACATGCGGTAGTAGCTCAGTTGGTAGAGCATCAGCTTCCCAAGCTGAGGGTCGCGGGTTCGAGCCCCGTCTACCGCTCCAAAATATAAAGTAGAGATTTTGATAATTGTTTTCGATACATTAACTCGATGTATCGAAAATTTTTTTGTTTGGATTTTTGTGGCAGACATTATTGCATTTTGGATAAAAAAGTATTAATTTAGTGCGGCGCTTTGCATTTTTAATGCAAGGTGGGGATGTCGGAAGAACGATTATAAACCTTTTATCTTATTAATTTCAAAACCATGAGCGGAATCATTACTGAAATAACCCCGTTGCAGGCACAGGACTGTTTTTACTTGATAGACCGTTACAAGGAAAGTTTTAATTATCCAATACATAAGCATGGCGAGATTGAACTTAATTTTGTTCAGAATTGCCGTGGCGCTCAGCGCATTGTTGGCGATTCGATTGAAAAACTGGGCGACTACGATTTGGCTTTGGTTGGAGGAGGACTTGAGCATGCCTGGGAGCAGAACGAATGTGAGAGCACTAACATTCGTGAAATCACCATTCAGTTTTCGCCTGACCTGCTGGGAGAGAATTTTTTGGGGAAAAATCAGTTGTCGAGCATACGCAATTTGCTTGACAAGGCCAAGCGGGGAGTGGCTTTTGATATGCCGGCGATTATGAAAGTGTATAGCACCCTCGACGATATAACTCACACACAACCAGGTTTTTATCGTGTGATAAAACTGTTGACCATTCTTTATGAGTTGTCGATTGTTGATAACGTGCATGTTTTGTCGAGTTCGTCGTTTGCACACACGCATGTTAGCAGCGATAGCAGGCGAGTGCGCAAGGTGGAGGAATACATTAGTAATAATTACAACACTGACATTCGGTTGCAAACACTTTCGGATATGGTGGGGATGACTCCTACGGCGTTCAGTCGGTTCTTCAAGTTGCGTACCGGAAAAACTATATCCGATTATATCATTGACATTCGGTTGGGTGCGGCTATGAGAAAACTTGTTGACAGCACTAATTCAATTGCCGAGATTTGTTATGAATGTGGGTTTAATAATGTGTCGAATTTCAATCGTATCTTTAAACGCAAGAAGGGAAGTTCGCCAAAAACCTTCCGTGAAAACTATCGCAAGAACAAGATTGTGGTATAATTAGTGGTTTTGTGCACATTCTTGTATTATTTTATCAGAAACAAGCACTGCAGTGTCAAAATTGATGATTAATGGCAAGTGTGAATTATTTTTGTGAAAAAATGAGTTTGATATTACATTTAAATCTTAAGACGATGAATTTTTTCAGAAAGATTATTTCGATTGTTGCTATATCGGCAGTGTGTGTTTCATGGGCTTCAGTTAAACCGGTTGAGCGTCACGGAGCATTGCATGTTATTGGCAGGTATGTTGTTGACAGCCAGGGCAGCAAGGTGCAGTTGCGAGGTGTGAGTTTTGGTTGGCATAATTGGTGGCACAGGTATTTTAACGAAGGTTCGGTTGACAAGGTTGCCAACGAATGGGGTGCAAGCATTGTGCGCTGCTCCATAGGGCTGAACCTTGACGACCAGTGCTACGATGTGAATCGCCAATTGGCTTACGCCACAGTCGACAGTATGGTGAATGCCGCAGTGAAGCACGGCATATATGTGTTAATTGATTTTCATAGCCATAAGAACAATTTGCCGCTTGCAAAGGAGTTTTTCGGTGTCGTGACAAAAAAATACGGCAAATTGCCTAATGTGCTTTATGAGATATGGAACGAGCCAGAGGAGGTTCAGTGGCAAGAAATAAAGGATTATGCCAACGAACTTATTCCCATTATCAGACGCAATGCGCCTAATCAGATTATTATTGTGCCTACGCCAAAGTGGGACCAACTTGTTGACTTGGCTGCCGACGACCCTTTGACGGGATTTAATAACATAGTTTACTCGGTGCATTATTATTCAGCCACTCACAAGGATTGGAATCGCGAAAAGGTGCTTTATGCTATCAACAAAGGTCTGCCGGTGTTTTTTGCCGAAACCGGAGGAATGGTGCACACTGGCGATGGCGTGTTTGATATGGATTCGTGGGAGGAGTGGCTGAAAATAGCCCGTGATAACTCCATTAGTTGGATTGCGTGGTCGGTGAGCGACAAGGTGGAAAGTTGCTCAATGTTGGTGCCTGGTGCTCCAGCCAATGGCAGGGAATGGCAAGAATGTCATTTAAAGCCATGGGCAGTGCTTGTGCGCCACTATTTGCAGATTGCGAAAGAATAACCCGAAATAATTTAATGTGTTTTGAATATGTTTACTAACAATCGATTAATTGTCTTGATTTTTGCAGCGGCAGTTGTATTTGCCTCAAGTGCTATTGAATTGCCCGAGGTGATTGGCGACAATATGGTGCTTCAACAAAATAGCGATGTGCTGCTGTGGGGTTGGTCGAAAAGCAACTCAAAAGTGGATGTAACCACGTCGTGGGATGGCGTTACGCATACGGCGCAAGCCAACAATTCCGGGCGATGGGAGGTGAAAGTGACCACTCCAAAGGCTTCGTATGCTAATCACGAGATTAAGTTTGCTGATGAAACATCGTCGCTTACGGCGCACAATGTGCTTGTGGGTGAAGTGTGGTTTTGTTCCGGGCAATCAAATATGGAAATGCCATTGAATGGCTTCTGGACACAGCCAGTGGAGGGAAGTAATAGAGAAATTGCCTATTCGGGGCGTTATCGCGGACGCATACGCATGGCAACAGTGTCGAAAGTCGCAGCCGTTAAGCCTGCAGAGCGAGTTGCCGGAGCATGGCGCGAATGTGAGCCACGGAACGCTGCTTGGTTTAGTGCTGTTGGATATTTCTTTGCCAAATCGCTCAACGAGATGCTCGATGTGCCGGTTGGCATTATTAATTGCAGTTGGGGTGGCAGCCACGTTGAGGGTTGGTTGCCGGAGGAAGAATTGCGTAAGTTTAGCGATGTCGACCTCAGGCAGGCAGGAAATAAAGATGTGAACGAATGGGACCAACCAATGATAATGTATAACGGCATGTTGAATCCGCTCATTGGTTACACAGTGAAAGGTTTTTTATGGAATCAAGGTGAGAGCAACGTCAATCATCACGATGTTTATGCCCAGCGACTTGCCCGAATGGTTGCTATATGGCGTGAGAAATGGCAATCAGGCAATCTCCCGTTTTATATGGTGGAGATTCCGCCATATAGTTATGGCAATGTTAAAGGCACCAATGCAGCATTGCTTCGCGAGGCTCAGCATAAGTCGGTGAAACTGATAGAGAACAGCGGAATTGTTTGCACAAGCGATTTAGTTAAACCCCATGAGGTGGAAGATATACATGCTTGCACCAAGCAGCCGATAGGTGAACGATTGGCGTTCATGGCAGCCGTTAAGACTTATGGAATAGAGGGCATAGCGTGCGACAGCCCTACGTTCAGAAACATGGATGTTGATGGTAATACGGCAATTTTGCATTTCGATAATGCTCCTGACGGTTTTACTCCTAACAGAAATTTAGAAGGGTTTGAGGTGGCAGGAACCGACGGAATGTTTCATAAAGCCAAAGCCGATGAAATATCGGATACGCGCGACATAAGAGTGCGAAGCGATGATGTTGACAGAATTGTGTCGGTGAGATATTGTTTCAGGAATTGGGCTATTGGCAAGGTGCACAGTTTGCGGTGGCTTCCGCTTGTGCCTTTCCGAACTGACGATTGGAAAAAATAGCAGTTTTTTGCACATGTGACAACATAGTGTCGGAATGTGATATTAAAGTGCCTGTTTTATAAAAGCGGGCACTTTAATTTTGCAGTGTAAAATAATAATACATAAACCAATAAATTAAAGAATCGAATAATGGCAAGATTCACTTTGTTATCATCGCTTATTGCAGCAGTTATTGTATTGGGTTTAACGGCTTGTTGCGAGAAACAATGCCAGACGACGGAATTTGTCACCGTTAAAGACGGCAAGTTCTTTATCGGTGAGAAGGAATATAAATATGTAGGCACTAATATGTGGTATGCCGCCATTCTTGCTTCAGAGGGCAGGGGTGGCAACCGAGAGCGTCTTAATGCCGAACTCAACACGTTGCAGAGCCTGGGCATTGACAATTTGCGCATATTGGTGGGAGCCGATGGCGCAGAGGGCATTCCCTCGCACGTTGAGCCGACATTGCAACTGCGTCCCGGCGTGTATAACGACACTATATTGCAGGGTCTCGACTTTTTGCTTGTGGAACTTGAAAAACGCCACATGAAAGCCGTGCTTTATCTTGGCAACGCATGGGAATGGAGTGGCGGCTATGGCACATATCTTGAATGGGCAGGTAAGGGCAAAGCACCGGTGCCAAGTGTCGACGGTTGGCCCGCTTTTATGGATTATGTGAAACAGTATGCTGCATGCGATTCGGCTCACGCAATGTTCAGCAATCACATCAAAGCCATTGTGGGCAGGGTGAACAGCATCACCGGCAAACCTTACAGCGAAAGTCCCGCCATAATGTCGTGGCAGATTGCCAACGAGCCGCGAGCATTCAGCGATGAGGGCAAAGAGGCTTTTGCCCAATGGATTCATAAGGCTGCAAAACTGATAAAGAGCATCGATAAGAATCATTTAGTGTCGACAGGCAGCGAAGGAAAGCATGGCTGTGAGGAAGATATTGAATTATGGAACCGAATACATTCTTATTCCGAAATAGATTATGCCAATATTCACATTTGGCCATACAATTGGGGATGGATTGACAGGCAGACTATTGAGAGCCGCGTTGACAGCGCGTGTGTGAATACACGGGCATACATTGAGGAGCACTATAGGCTTATGCACAAAATCGGTAAACCGGTGGTGCTTGAAGAATTTGGTTATCCTCGCGACGGTTTCTTGTTCTCTCCAGGCAGTGCCACCACGGGTCGTGATGCCTATTATCGCTATGTGTTTTCAATAATCAGCGAAAGTCAAATGATTGCCGGATGCAATTTCTGGGGGTGGGGCGGTGACGTGAAACCTGCCCATGTGACGTGGCAACGCGGCGACGACTATGTGTGCGACCCCGCACAGGAAGAGCAAGGTTTGAACTCGGTGTTCGTTGCCGATAGCACCACTGTGGCTTTGATTAGGGAAATGACCAAAAGAATAAATGATTCAAAATAATAATATGTATATGTCATCAATGATAAAAAAATGTGTTTTGTGCGGCTTGTTGCTTGCGCAATTTGCAGTGCCTGCCTTTGGCAAAACATCGGTAAAGGTGCTTCAACAAAAAGGGTGGTGGTGGACAGTTCCGCAACAGCCACAAATTGAGATTGTGGTGAACAATGATTCGGTAGGTAAAGCCATCTGCAATGTGGAGTTGGATGTTACGACAGATTGCAAACAACCCGTTGTGCGCATGGCGCAGCAGGTGGAAGTGGCAGCCGGCGACAGCGTGCTCACATCGTTTTCGTTGAACCTGGCACCGGGTTTCTATCGCTGTAAAGTGAATGTTGACGGCATGTTGAAGCAGGAGTTCAACATTGGATTTGAGCCGGAGAATATCGTATCGTTGCCCGACTGCCAAAGCGATTTTGCCGAGTTTTGGGATGCGGCTCGTGCCGAACTGAACACTGTCAGCCCTGAATATGAACTGAATGAACAACTCGACAAGAGCGATAAGAACGGCAGAGTGTATTTGGTGAAGATGCGTTCGCTTGGCAATGAAATTATTCAAGGTTATCTCACCGTCCCGGCAAAATGCAGCAAAAAGAATCGGATGCCGGTGATAGTACACTATATGGGTTATGGCAGCAAACCGTGGTATGCTCACCCCTATGAGGGTGCCGAGTTCATCGAGTTTGTGCTTAGCAGCCGTGGGCAAGGACTCAATGTGCCGACCAACAAATATGGCGATTGGGTTGTGAGCGGATTGCACAGCAAAGATGAATATTATTATCGTGGAGCATATATGGACTTGGTGAGAGCACTCGACTTTGTTGGCACTTTGCCCGAAGCCGACACTCGCAACATCTTTGCCGAAGGCGGTAGTCAAGGCGGTGCATTCACGCTTGCAGCGTGCGCTCTTGACCGCCGCATACGCGCTGCTGCTCCGTGGATTCCGTTTTTGAGCGATTTCCCCGACTATTTCAAAATTGTGCATTGGCCTGCAGAGCCTGTGTTGAGAAAACAAAAAGAGTTGGGTATTTCGGATGCTGATTTGTATGCCACATTATCATATTTCGACATCAAGAATTTGGCACGATGGATTGAATGTCCGATTTTGATGGGCGTTGGTTTACAAGACCCCGTTTGTCCGCCACACACCAACTTCTCGGGATATAATTTGATAAGCAGCCAAAAGCGGTTTATCATATACACTAATTGCGGTCACGACACTGAACATCCGTCGTGGGACAACGAGCAAAGGCGTTTTTTCAAAGAAATGATGATTAAGTAGACAGAGTGTCATTTGTAGATAAAATTGTATCGGAAATTACAATATCTATCATTTAATTTTGCAGTGCGTAAACAGGAACAATTCATTTAATAATAACATAAACCATTAAACTTTAAGTAATGCTCATTATGACAAGAAAAGTTTTGGACTTTAGGGCAATTGTAGTGGCATGCTTTGCATTTTTTGCAATAAGCATGTCAGCCCAAACATCTGTAACAGGTGTAGTCCTTGATTCGTCAGGCGAGCCGATAATTGGCGCAACTGTGCGCGAAAAGGGTTCGCAGGCAGGAGGTACCGCTACCGATTTCGATGGCAAGTTTGCATTGAAGGTGGCAAGTACAAAATCAACATTAGTAGTATCGTATGTTGGCATGCAAACACAGGAAGTGAAACTTGCCGGCAGAACGGAAGTGACAATTAAGATGGTTGACGGCGACATTTCGCTCGATGAAGTGGTTGTTGTGGGATACGGTACATCGCGCCGAATCGACATCACCGGTTCTGTGTCGTCGCTCACAGCCGACCAAATGAAAGAGTCGATTGTAACAAATGCCGACCAAATGCTGCAAGGCAAAGTGGCAGGTGTTCAAGTGACACAAAACTCCGGCGCTCCTGGTGGTGCCACATCAATACGTATTCGTGGTGCAAGTTCAATCAACAACTCTAACGAACCATTGTATGTTATTGATGGCGTGCAAATGTCGGGCGCAGGTGGTTCGATTGGCGGTTTCTCTTGGGCAGGTGGTTCGGATGGACAGAACACAGTGAACCCGTTGGCTGCCATTGCACCAAGCGATATTGTGAGCATTGATGTGCTGAAAGATGCTTCGGCTTGTGCTATTTATGGTGCTGCTGGTGCCAATGGTGTTGTGATTGTAACAACTCGCCGAGGAAAAGCCGGTCACACCAATGTGACTTACGACGGTTATGTTGCTTGGCAACAGACTGCCAAGCGTTTAGATATGATGAACCTCCAGCAATATGCCGAGTATCAAGGTCAACTTGTTGAAGATGGCTTCATCACCGGTCAAAACATCAACAATGCTTATCGCGACCCTTCAATTCTTGGTAAGGGAACGGATTGGCAAGATGAGATTTTCCGCACTGCATTCATGCAAAACCATCAACTGAGCGTTTCAGGCGGTACTGAAAAGGTTACGTTTGCTGCTTCAGGTGGTTGGATGAATCAAGACGGTATCATTATCGGTTCTGACTTCTCGCGTTTCAATGGACGTTTTTCGGTGGATGCACAAATGACACCATGGATGAAACTCGGTGGTCAATTGGCTTATACCCGTACAAACGAAAAGATTACGCTCAACGACGGTTCTGACGGTATCATTATGCAGGCTATGACTATGCAACCTGACGTGCCGGTTTACGACTTCGACGGCAACTTTGCCGGTCCTACCACAGTGAACGGCTCATCGAGTTGGAACCCTGTTGCATTGGCTTTGCAAAAGAATAACACCCTTTTGCGTCAACGCATAATGGGCAACTTCTATGCAAGCATCGACTTCTTGAAGCATTTCAATTTCCGTGCCGAATATGGCTACGATGCTTCAAGCAATATGAACAAGGCTTATGTGCCTCGCTATCACTTTGGCGTGGTTGAGAACACCATTAACCAAATGTACCAGAAAGAAGAACACTCTTACTTCTGGGTGCAGAAGGATTACATCACCTACACTCAAACATTCAACAGTGTGCACGACGTGTCGGTTATGGCTGGTTTTGAGGCACAGGAATCGAGTTGGGAGAACATTTCTTTGCAGAAGAAAAACATGACCACCGACAACATCTTTGTGATGACCGGTGACGGCGACTTCGTGCAAAACAGCGGTTATAAAGACCGTTCAACCCAGGCATCAATCTTTGGCCGTGTAAATTATGGTTACGACAATCGTTATTTGGCTACATTCACAATGCGTGCCGACGGCTCGTCGAAGTTCGGTCCTGAGAACAAGTGGGGCTACTTCCCATCGGTGGCATTGGCATGGCGTGCTTCGCAGGAGAGTTTCTTGCGTGATGTGAATTGGTTGAATAATCTTAAACTTCGTTTGGGCTATGGACAAGTGGGTAACGCAAACATCAGCACCTATCTCTATGGCTCGGCAATGCAAAGTTATGTTACTCCAATGGGTACAGGTTATTATTTGAAGAATATTCCTAACCCATCTCTCAAATGGGAGGCTTCGGAACAATTCAATGCCGGTATCGACTTTGCTGCATTCAACAGCCGCATTGAACTCACCGTTGATGTTTACAAGAAGCAGACTAAGGATTTGTTGCTGCAAATGCTTATCCCAACCTATTTGGGTGGCGCAGAATGGAATTATTTACAGGCTCCGTATGCCAACATCGGTAAGACCGAGAACACTGGTATCGACATATCGCTCAACACTCGCAACATTGTCACCAAGAATTTCACTTGGTCGTCGAACTTGACTATTTCGCACAACAAGAACAAAGTGGTTGCGCTCAACGATGAGAGCCAAATAATGTATGGCAAACTCGACTGGTGGTCGGAATTCCAAACTGCCACAATGATTAAGACCGGACAGCCGATGGGCGTATTCTATGGTTATCAGGTTGACCGTTTGTTCACCAGCGAGCAAGATATTCTTGATTCGCCTGTTCAAGTTAACGATGGCAGTGGCCGCAATCGAATCGACAAAATTACTGGTGTTTATCCTGGCGATATAAAGTTTAAGGATATCAGCGGTCCTGACGGTGTGCCTGATGGCGTAATCGACGAGAACGACCAAACCGTGATTGGCGACCCTAACCCCGACTTTACGTTTGGCTTTACCAACACATTTACTTATAAGGATTTTGATTTGTCGATTGGCTTGACCGGTTCGGTAGGTGGCGACATTCTTAACTTTGCTCGCTACAAAACCGAGGCAATGAACAGTATTTGGGACAATCAGAGTGTCACCGTTCTTGGACGTGCCCGTGCTGCTATCGACGAAAATGGTTCGGCATATCTTGTAAACACCGATGCCGAATTGCCACGCTTCAGTTCGCTCGACGGCAACCGCAATAACCGCATGAGCACTCGTTGGATTGAAGACGGTTCGTATTTGAGAATTCAGAATGTGGCTTTGTCGTATCACTTCCCAACAAAACTGTTGCAGAAGGCTGGTATTGCATCGGCAAGAGTGTATTTGAATGTGCAAAACCTCTACACTTTCACCGGCTACAAAGGATATGACCCGGAAATTGGTGCTTTCAATCAAAGCGCATTGCGCCAGAACATTGATATGGGTCGTTATCCAACACCACGCACCTATACTCTTGGTTTGAATTTGAGCTTCTAACGTAATAAAATTCACAGAATAATGAAAAATATATTTAAAACGACAATACTTTCGGCAATGTTGCTTGTAACAGCAAGCAGTTGTAGCGATTTTCTTACGGTAGACCCCGAAGATTCACTTGTGCGCGACAACTATTACACCAGTGCCGATATGGTGAGAGCAAACACTCGTTCGCTCTATGGTTGCTACCAATGGTATAATTTCACTCAAAATTTCCAATGGAAACTTGATGAACTTGTTGGTGATATGTATTATACCTACGACCAGGAAGGTCAGTGGTTCTATGGCACATACACAAATGGTAACCCGTATCTCAACGAAGGTTGGAAAGGTTTGTACAACATCATTGCACTTGCCAATTCAATAATCAACGATATGCCTGAAGCCGCTGCAAAGAATGGTGTAAGCGATGCTGCAATTCAGCAAGGGCTTGCCGAGGCACGTTGCGTGCGTGGCATTGTTTATTTTTTGCTTGCCGAAACATGGCAGAATGTGCCTATTGTGATTAACAATTCTGAGATGATTGGTTCAGGCAACATTCAGGTGCCTCGCAACACACAAAAAAGTGTATATCAATTCATCAAAAACGACTTGGAATTTGCTGCAAGTGTGTTGAAGGAAAGCGACAGCGAGTCGGGTCGCGTCACCAAATGGACAGCACTGGGCATGCTTGCCAAACTTGAAGTTACTATGGCTTCGCACAGCGACTATGGATACGACCGTGAGTCGCTCTATGCCAGTGCAGCCAACCACTGCAAGCAAGTGATGAACGGCATTAAGACTGAACCTAAGGATATTGATTTCGGCACATTGTTCTATCCGGAATCAAACAACGGACCAGAATCGCTTTTTGCAATTCAATGTATGGTTTACGGTTACGGTTATGGCAATCCTCGCACTGTGGCTTGGTCGAGAACAAACATTGCCGACGGTTCGTGGGGTGATGGCAAAGGCCCGACAATTGGTTTGCAGAAACTTTATGACCAACAGGACAAGCGCCGTTATCACACATTTATGCAACTTAACGACTATTATAGCAACCTGTGTGTTGCCGACGGTGGCTACACCTATAAGATTGTTCACTATGCAGCCGATGGCACTGTTGAAAAGGAACGTATTCCATTGAACTCTCACATTCGCAAATACATTCTTGGCAAGTCGTCGGATTGCAACAATCAGGTTGGCCCGAGCCAAGATGCTGCCAACAACATCTATATTCTTCGCCTCAGCGACGTGTATATGCTTTACGCCGAAGCACTTATGGGTTCGTCAAGTTCAACCACCAACGAGGCTGCCATCAAGGCTGTTGATAACGTTCGCGAACGCGCTGGCTTGGGAACAATTGGTTCGCCTCTCACTTATGAAGGATTGCTTAAAGAGCGCCGCCGTGAGTTTGCTTTTGAGGCAAACAGTTGGTTTGATGTACAACGCCTGGCTTATCGTGAAGGTCGTGCTACCGCTTTGGCATACCTTAACGACAACAATGGCTATAACCGCAATATGGTTTACGTTGTGAAAGACGGCACTCCAAACACCGATGCCGGCATGAACAACCTTGACAATTACACTATGGCTCTTGAAAACGACAACGAGATTATTCTTCCGATGTCGTGCTTTGAATTGCCTGTTCCGGCTGCTGCATTGACAAATTCGCCACAACTTGCCGATGCTCCTGTCGACTATGAATTCTAACCAAATTAAATCTTGAAATTGACAATGAAAACAAACATAAAATCGATAATTCTATCAGTTTTGTGCTTCACGAGTCTTGCTTTTGTGTCATGCAGCGAGACCGATGCCGAACAAGATGCAGGAAAAACTCCTGTGATAGAATATGTGCGTGTGTGCGAACCGAATCAAAGCGATTCGTTGCTCGTGGCAGCCAATATGGGCGACCGCATTGCCTTCATAGGTCACAACCTTGGCGATGTGCAACAGGTGTGGTTTAACGACCAAAAAGCAAAACTCAATCCGTCGTACGTTACAAGCACTTGTATTATTGTTGACGTGCCAAACGTATTGTCCGACCCTGAAAACGTCACTAACAAAGTGCGTTTCATCACCAGCACCGGCATTGAAACCGTTTATGATTTCCGTGTGATTGTGCCTAATCCATCGATTTTGAAATTGTCATGCGAATATGGCAATCCGGGTGATGTGCTTACCATAACCGGCGACTATTTCATCGGAACAGAGGATGATGTGAAGGTTATTTTCCCGGGCGAAAATGGCGATATTGATGTGTCTCCGTTGAGTTATTCAAAGACAATTATCACCGTTGAAGTGCCTGCCGGAGTAACTGAAGGCTATTTGAAGGTGAAATCGATGTATGGCACCAGCCGTTACACTCACAAGTTTATGGACTCAACCGGATTGATTACTAATTTCGATGACGGATATGTGAATCCTTGGGGTTATCCTTCAGCCGGCGTGCTCGACGAAATGGGCGTTTCTGGCAAGTATATGAAGTTCTATTGCGAGAACAATGGTGCATGGAACTGGACCGACAAACTGATGTGGGGCTATTGGGCATCGTCAGGCAAAGGCAACAAGCCAATTGCTACCGGCGACATCACTAAATTGGCGTTGAAGTTTGAATGTAACATCATCAACTGGGAAGATTGTCCGTTGCTTATCTGGTTCCAGAAGTATCAAGAGGGCGGTGCAATTTCGCCAGACGACAATTATGCACAATGCCACTGGAAGCCATATCTCAATAGTGCTGCCGAAAAGGTGAATGCAAAAACCGATGGCTGGATTACTGTAACCATTCCACTCACCGAGTTTAAGTATAACAAAGAAGAGAGTGTTACCGATATGACAATAGGTGATATTAGTCAATACACCGACCTTAACATTCAAATGTTTGGCGCTGCCGATGGTAATGCTCCTGTGGAAATATGGTTCGACAACTTCCGCATTGTCGCCACAGAATAATTCACTCACATAACAGAAGTAAAAATAAAATGAGAACAATCATAAACATAAAACACATTCTGCTGGTGACGCTTGTTGCCATTGGCACAATGTTCACGTTCACTTCGTGCGACGATGACGACGTGATTGGAGTGGCTTTGCACTCATTTGGCCCTTGCCCGGTTTTGCGTGGCAACACCATTAAAGTGATTGGTACCGACCTTAACAAGGTCACAAAGGTTGTATTCCCTGATAATGTTGAGGTGACTCAATTTGTGTCGAAGGACAACGGCACAATCGTTGTTGAGGTTCCTCAAGAGGCGATTCCCGGACACATTAAGATTGTTTTTCCGGGTGGAGAAATCACATCAAAGTCGATTATCACCTTCGATGAGCCAATAACGGTTGATAATGTTACGCCAACCGATGTTTTGGCAGGCGACATAATCACAGTCACCGGCGATTACGTCAACAACATCGCTTCAGTGACATTTGCTGATGGCGTGGTGGTTGAGGCTGTTGATTTCAAACAGATATCGCGCAAACAATTACAGATTGAGGTTCCGAAAGCAGCCGTGAGCGGAAAAATTGTTTTCAGCGACGGTGCCGAAGTGCCTACACTAATCGAGTATGAAACACCGCTTAATGTGCAAAGCGCATCGTATATCAGTATTGATAAGACAGTGGTGGATGCAGGTGACATGGTTACTATAACCGGTACGAATCTGCAACTTATCGAACAGGTGATTTATCCGGGCGAAATTGCCGATGAATCGTTCACTGTAAATGCCGAGGGTACAGAAATTCAAACTGTGGTTCCGGTTGAAACATGCAGTGGTGCAATCACGCTGAAGCAGTATTCGGGCAATGCCATTTCAACCGATGAAATCAGTTTCCCGACCATTGAGGTCTTGTCGGTGGTTCCGTCGAGCAAAATCAAGGTTGGTGATAAGGTGACAATCAAGGGTAAGTTGTTCGACCGAGTGCGTGAGATGCAAGTGCCAGGTGGCGCAGTGCTCAAACCGGGTGAAGGATTCACTGTGTCGGAAGACGGCTTGACTATTGAATTTTCTGCTCCGAGCAGCATGGTTGATGGAAAAATCATACTTGTTCAGAATTCAAACATTTCTGTTGAAACTCCAACACTGTCGATGATGAAGATGGGTAATGTGTTCTGGACCGGCAACTTTGCTTTGGGCAACTGGGCAAACAATCTTGAAGTGGCTGCCGAAAAAGATGCTTCGATTTGGGAAGCATTCTCAAGCGCTATCAAGGGTCCGGGCAAACTCACAATCAATTTCGCCGAAGACACCAACTATGGCTGGTGGCAATTAAAGCCAGTTTACCGTAGCGATTGGAACACTGCCTTGGGTGGATTGAGTAGCAACATCGTGGAAATGGCTGAAGGTCAGAATTCGTTGACACTCGTTATTTCACAAGCCGATGTCGATATGCTTTACGACCAGGGTTGGGCATTCCAGGGTTGCAACCTCACCATCCAGTCGATGGAGTGGGAGAGTGCCGATGGTCCGCAAACCATTTGGGAAGGTAATCTTGTTCTTGACGGTGGATGGGGCAACAATCAGCAGATTTCTGCCGATAAATTTGCCAACATCAAGGATGGTTCGAAGGTATATTTCTATTATACACTCGACACCACCAGCACATATTGGCAACTAAAGCCTATGGACGGCACTTGGACTGCATTGAGTTACAACAACATTGTTGACCCGCAATGGCAATGTATCGGAATGGAAGCGGGTTCAACCGAATTTTCTATGGAGGTTAATTCTGCCGACGTGACTGCACTCAAGGCTTCGGGCATGGTTATCTCAGGTTGCTGGCTCACAGTCACTAAAGTTGCTATTAAATAATTTTTCTTCAATAGGACTTTTTTAGGGAAAAAAGGTAATTTTATGGTTAGTTGTTGAAAAAGTGGGCACTGGACATATTGTAAGTGCCGGTGCTCACGTTTTCTCAAAAAGAGTTTTATAATTGGAAACACTATTAAATTATGTGTAGCAAAATCAAGCATTTATCTATATCATTTTTGCTAATGTTGATGACGATGGCAGTGGTTGGATGTGGGGGAAGTGACGACGACCCTGCACCAAAGCCTGAGGTTCCGCTAACCGTGGTTAGCCAATCAATAAGCAACGATGCAGAAGTGGCAACCTCCACAACGTCGCTCACCATCGAGTATTCGCATCCAATTGCTTTGAGCGGAAATGTCAATATCACGCTCAACGGCAATGTGGTTGTGCCGACTATAAGCAATAAGTTGCTTATAATTGCATTACAACTCGAAGACGGGCAGACTTATCAAGTGAATTTGCCGAGTGGCGCAGTTGTTCGCAAGGACGACCATTCTGTTAAGGCCGCCGCTCTTACAATCAGTTTTAAGACACCTGAAATTATTGTTCCATCGAATTACGATGCGCTCACTAACACTAATGCCACTGAACAGACCAAGAAAGTTTATGATTTCCTTATCAGTCAGTATGGCAAGAAAACCATTAGTGGCACAATGGCAAATGTGAATAACAATAATGAGTTTTCCGACCTTGTATATTCGGTAACAAGCAAACACCCGGCTCTTACAGGCTACGATTTTATTCATCTTCCTTATTCGCCTGCCAACTGGATTGACTACAGCGACATTAATCCTGCCAAGACACAATGGCAAAACAACGGGTTAGTTAGTTATATGTGGCACTGGCTTGTGCCTCCAACTGAAGGTGCTGAAGTTTCGGATTACACTTATGAAGCCAACAAAGGTTTCGATATTCGTGAGGCATTGGAAGATGGCACATGGCAGAACAAACAAATTCTTGCCGACATTGAGAAGGTGGCAGGTTATCTTAAACTGCTTCAGGATGCCGGAATACCGGTGATTTGGCGTCCGCTTCACGAGGCTGCCGGAAGTTATTCGAAGTATCAAACCAACGGCGCATGGTTCTGGTGGGGCGACAAGGGCGTTGACTACACCAAGAAGTTGTGGATTTTGCTTTACGACAAACTTGTGAAAGAGTATAAACTCAACAATCTCATTTGGGTATGGACAGTGCAAGTGGTTGAAGGTTGCGAAAGTGATGCTTTGGCTGCTTATCCGGGCAATGAATACGTAGACATTGTTGGCGTTGACATCTATGCCGAAGATACTGAAGCAAAAAAGAGTCAGTTTGATTATGTAAATAATAATGTTACTCGTGGCAAAAAATTGATTGCTTTGAGCGAATGTGGTAACATACCTAATCCCGATAAATGTTTTGCCCAAGGCGACACTTGGTCGTGGTTTATGGTGTGGTATTCACAGAATGATGGCAAATTGCAGATTGACGGCAACTATAAACTTAATACTCAAAGTTATTGGAAATCTGTGATGTCGAGTTCGAAAGTGATTTGCCGCGAAGATATGCCAAGCCTGAAATGACGATGAAGAAGTTGCTAAAGACGATAGGTGCTGCTATGCTGCTCTTGATTTGTGGCAACGTTTCTGTTTTTGCCAGCGACAATCAGTGCGGCGAAGCGACAACTCCGGCAGCACGCCTTGCCGGGCGGCTTGCCCGTGTGGCAGAGTCGGGGAAAGTGGCTTTTGGTCATCACGACGACACTGCTTATGGTCACACATGGAAGTATCGCAAAAATCGCTCCGACGTGAAATCGGTGTGCGGTGATTATCCGGCTGTGATGAACTGGGACCTCGGATTGATTGAATGGGAAACTGATAAGCAATTAGACGGTGTTCCGTTCGAGTTCATTCGCAAGGAGGTTGTTAAGCAAGATGCGCGAGGTGGAGTAAATGCTTTTAGTTGGCATGTGCGCAACCCGCTTTCAAAAGGCGACTCGTGGAACTGTGAAGGCGGTGACGTGATTGCACAATGCCTAAAACAAGGCACTGCGCTTAACGACACCATCCGAACATGGATTGGACGCGTTGCCGATTTCCTGGGCTCGCTTCGCGATGCCAAAGGCAACCGAATAGCGGTTATATTCCGTCCTTGGCATGAGCACACCGGCAGTTGGTTTTGGTGGGGATATGATTTCTGCACAGCGCAAGAATATAAGGCATTGTGGCAGTTGACTCGCGAAGTGTTTGATGAGAAAGGAATTGACAACGTGCTTTGGGTTTATTCGCCCGATAAAGACCATGTGAGCGACGTGGAAAGTTACCTTCAGCGTTATCCGGGCGATGAATTGGTTGACATAATGGGTGGCGATGTCTATCACTTTGATGCCGAAGCCGGTGTTGAACTCTATCTTGAGCGCGTTAAGCAGGTGATTGGGTCAGCGGTGGAGGCTGCTCGCAGCCACGGCAAACTGGTGGCTTTCACCGAAACCGGACTGGAAAGCGTCGCTATGGCAAACTGGTGGACTGAAGTTCTGTTGCCTGCCATTGCCGATTATCCTATCTGCTATGTGGTGGTGTGGCGTAATGCTCACGACAAGCCAGGTCATTTCTATGCTCCATATCCGGGACATCCTTCAGTGCCATCGTTCAAGCAGTTTGTCGGTAGCAACCGAATAATCACTGCCAAAGGTTTGAAAAATATCAAATAAGGATACTACTTAATTTGTTATCAGTTAAAAATATACAAATGATTGCTATGGCTACATTTGAAGAAAGAAAAGCAATGGTTGAACAAGAGTATGAAACTCTTGTTACCCGCAAGAATACGCCAATTGAAGGGAACGGTGTTTTTTGCCGATACAAAAATCCTGTGCTAACGGCACAAATGGCACCTCCATTTTGGCGATATGACTACAATAAAAACACTAATCCATTTTTTATGGAGCGAATTGGTGTGAACGCCACGCTCAATTCGGGTGCAATTAAATGGAACGGGAAATATGTTTTGGTGGTGCGTGTTGAGGGTGCCGACCGCAAGTCGTTCTTCGCTCTTGCCGAAAGCCCTAACGGTGTGGACAACTTTCGCTTCCACGACCACCCAATAACCATGCCTGAAACCGACGACCCTGGCACTAACATCTACGATATGCGTCTTACGGCACATGAGGATGGTTGGGTTTACGGTTTGTTCTGCGTTGAACGTCACGACCCGGCATGCCCGGGCGACCTCTCGGCTGCCACTGCCACTTGTGGCATTGCCCGCACAAAAGATTTGGTGACTTGGGAACGTCTGCCCGACTTAAAGAGCAAAAGCCAGCAACGCAATGTAGTGCTTCATCCCGAATTTGTTAACGGCAAATATGCTTTATACACTCGTCCGCAAGACGGCTTTATCGATGCCGGCAGCGGTGGCGGTATAGGCTGGGCATTGATTGACGATATCACTAATGCCGAAATCAAAGAGGAGAGAATCATCGATTGCCGTCATTATCACACTATTAAAGAGGTAAAAAACGGTGAAGGTCCTCATCCTATAAAAACGCCAAAAGGCTGGTTGCATCTTGCTCATGGCGTGCGCGGTTGTGCCTCGGGATTGCGTTATGTGCTGTATATGTATATGACTGCACTCGACGAACCGTGGCGCGAGATTGCCACTCCGGGTGGCTATTTTATGGCTCCGGTGGGCGAGGAATATATAGGCGACGTGATGAATGTGTTGTTCACTAATGGTTGGATTGCCGACGAAGACGGCAAGGTGTATATCTATTATGCTTCGAGTGACACTCGTATGCATGTTGCCACATCAACCATCGACCATTTGGTGGATTACTGCATGAACACGCCCGTAGATGGCTTGACGACTGCCGAATCGGTGAAAACACTCAATAACCTTATTGACAGAAACCTTGCTTTGATGGGCAAGTGAGAGTGCGCTTCACATAATATCTTTTAACTACAATTATGAAAGAACAATTGCAAACACTCCGCCAAGAGTTGATGAGCAATATGACCCAAAACATCCTGCCTTACTGGATGGAAAAAATGGTCGACGATGCCCGTGGCGGCTTTTATGGCCGCCGTGACGGCTTCGACCATTTGGTCGCAGATGCTCCAAAAGGTGCCATCCTTAACGGACGACTGCTGTGGAGTTTTGCTGCTGCTTATCGGGTTACAGGCAACGAGCAATACCTTGAAATGGCAACTCGTGCCAAGCGTTACATCATCGATAATTTCTACGACAGGGAATTTGGTGGCATTTATTGGTCGTTAAATGCCGATGGCACGCCGCTCGACACCAAGAAGCAATTCTATGCTATCGGTTTTGTGATTTACGGGCTAAGCGAATATGTGCGTGCCACCGGCGATGCCGAGGCTCTTGACTATGCAATCAAGTTGTTTCACGACATTGAGAATCATAGTCGCGACCGTGTGCGTGGTGGATATATCGAGGCTTGCACTCGCTCTTGGGGCGAGATTGCTGATATGCGGTTGAGCGACAAAGACGCCAACGAGAAAAAGACTATGAACACTCATCTGCACATCATTGAGCCGTACACCAACCTCTATCGTGTGTGGAAAGACCCCGAATTGCGCAGCGCCATAGAGCATCTGATGCACATCTTCCTTGATGTGATGGAGGACGAGAGTTCGCATCATTTGGGGTTGTTTTTTGACGAAGATTGGAATCGTCGCGACGGCGAGCAGTCGTTTGGACACGACATTGAGGCTTCGTGGCTGCTTATGGAAACGGCGTTGGTGCTTAACGACCCTGAACTTACGCGCAAAACACTTGCTCACACTCGTCGCATTGCCGATGCTGCATTGCAAGGTCGTTGCACCGATGGTTCAATGCTCTATGAGCGTCACGCCAACGGCAGTTATTGCAACGATAAGCATTGGTGGGTACAAGCCGAGTGTGTGATTGGTGAAATTTATCTTTTTAAGTTCCACGGTGTGAGCCGCGCTGCCGATATGGCAATTGAAACGTGGCAATATATCAAGCAAAATATCGTTGATAATGAAGGAGGAGAGTGGTATTGGAGCCGCCAAGCCGATGGCTCGGTCAATCGCATTGATGATAAAGCAGGCTTTTGGAAGTGTCCTTACCACAACACGCGCATGTGCCTTGAAGTGTACACTGTGCTTGGCGATTAATTAAATTGTAAAGTGTTTGTTTTCAACATAAAAGATTATGAAGATTATCAGAAGTATTGTTTCAGCATCGATATGTGCTTTAATGGCATTTGGCATGGATGCGCAAAATGTTGATGTCACCACTCCGGGCATGTCGCTGCTGCTCTCGGCGCCTAAAGGCGGCAATCTCAAAGTGCTATATTTGGGTTCGCGGCTCAGTGAGAGTGACGCTTTGGCATTGCGCAGCACAGAGAATGCTCAATACGATGCCTATCCTGCTTATGGGCTTAATTGCAGCGCAGAGACTGCCATTGCGGTGAAACATCCCGACGGCAATATGACTCTCGAACTGGTGGTTGACGATGTGAATCAGGTGGCTGCAGAACATTTCACCACTACTACGGTGACGCTGCGCGACAAGGCTTACCCCTTTACCGTAAAGGTGTGTTACAAGGCGTATAAAGCCATTGATATGATTGAAACCTGGACTGAAATCACGAATGGTGAGAAGAAGCCGGTTATTCTCAACCAATTTGCTTCGGGCTATCTGCCCATACGACGCGGCAATGTGTGGCTTTCGTCGCTCTATGGACAATGGGCAAATGAAGCGCGTGTGTGTGAAGAACCTTTGCAGCAGGGCATGAAAGTGATTAAAAACAAAGACGGAGTGCGTAACTCGCACACGGCGCATGCCGAGGTGATGTTTTCACTCGACGGAAAGCCGTGTGAAAATAGCGGTCGCGTGATTGGTGCGGCGTTGTGTTACAGCGGAAACTATCGTTTGCGTATCGACACCGATGAGAGCAACTATCACCACTTCTTTGCTGGAATCAATGAGGATAACTCGGCATACAACTTGCGTAGTGGCGAGACGTTTGTCACTCCGCCATTGGCACTTACCTTTAGTTGTCAGGGTTTGAGCGGAGCCAGTCGCAACTTTCACCGTTGGGGAAGGGAATACAAACTTGCCCACGGCAACACCCCTCGAAAGATTCTGCTCAATAGTTGGGAGGGCGTTTATTTCGACATCAACGAAACTGGCATGCACCAAATGATGGACGACATTGCCGCTATGGGTGGCGAACTCTTTGTGATGGATGATGGCTGGTTTGGCGACAAATACCCTCGCTTGCGCGATAATACTTCGCTTGGTGATTGGGTGATTGACCGAAACAAGTTGCCTAACGGCATTGGCGGCTTGCTTGAATACGCTAAGCAAAAAGGAATAAAATTTGGCATCTGGTATGAGCCTGAAATGGCAAACACCGTGAGCGAACTGTTTGAGAAACATCCTGAATGGGTGATAACGGCGCCCAAACGCGAACTTCAGTTGGGACGTGGCGGCACGCAGGTGGTGCTTGATTTGGCAAACCCTATGGTGCAAGATTTTGTAGTAAATCTGTTTGACGAGTTGATGACCAAATACCCTGAAATCGACTATGTGAAATGGGATGCCAATATGGATATTCGCAATCATGGCTCAAACTATCTCACCGCTGACAATCAAAGTCACCTCTACATTGAATATCATCGCGGATTTGAGAAAGTGTGCCAACGCATTCGTGCCAAATATCCCAATCTCACCATACAAGCATGCGCAAGCGGAGGCGGACGTGCCAACTATGGCGTGTTGCCCTATTTCGACGAGTTCTGGGTGAGCGACAACACCGATGCTTTGCAACGCGTTTATATGCAGTGGGGCACATCTTACTTTTTCCCTGCTATTGCTATGGCATCGCATATAGCTGCTTCGCCCAATCATAACACCTATCGCATCGTGCCTCTTAAGTATCGTATTGATGTGGCTATGAGTGGTAGACTTGGAATGGAAATTCAGCCTAAAAACATGACTGGCGAGGAGAAAGACCTTTGCCGCCGAGCCATTGAGCAGTATAAGCAGATTCGTCCTATTGTGCAGTTTGGTGATATTTATCGTTTGGTTTCGCCATACGATAAACAAGGCGTAGCATCGTTGATGTATGTCGACGATAGTTGCAGCAAAGCCGTATTCTTCTGGTGGAAAACTGAGCACTTCTATGGCATGCACATCCCGCGTGTGCCAATGGCAGGACTTGATGCAAGCAAACACTACCGCGTGAGCGAACTCAATCGCATCGATAAAACACCTCTCAGGTTTGAAGGCAAAGTGTATTCGGGTGAGTTCCTTATGTCCAATGGTCTTGAAATTCCATTGCTATATAATATCGACAATCGGGTAGACCTTTCTTCGCGTGTGCTGTTGCTCGAAGCAGTAGATTGAATGGCTGGAAGCCGTATTCAGGAAATAGCAGTCGTTTCGTATATTTGATGAAGGTTTCGTTGTATGCAACTACGAAGTCTGGCAGTTTTATACGAAAAATGCTCGACCTGTCGGTATCCCTAATTTGTCGGTTTGATGACGGATTTAATGTAACCTTTCAGCCATCGGTTTGGTGGCTTTGAACGAAAACACATAGAGCGCAGTAAACGTTATTATGCCATTGAGCAAAAGCAGTTCGTAGCCAAAAGTGTAGCCAAACATTGCAGAACTGAATTTCGAGATGGCATAACAAAGCAGCGGTGCTGCCACTGCAATGAACGGTGTTGCGCGGTCGAACACATGCCGGCGGGTGAATAATCCGTAGGCAAACAATCCTAATAGAGGTCCGTAGGTGTACGACACAATGGTGTAGATGGCGTCGAGCAGCGACGACGAGTTGGCATATCTGAAAACCATTATGCACACAACAAAAAGTGCGCACATGGCAAGGTGCGAGCGACGGCGCAACTGCTCGTCGTCGGGGCGTTGGCGAATGTCGATGCAATAACTGGTTGTGAGCGAGGTCAGTGCCGAGTCGGCACTGCTGAACGATGCTGCAACAATGCCAAGCGTAAAAAGAATTTGTGCCGAAGTGCCGAGCAGACCTGTGGCGGCAAACATAGGCAGCAGCGAGTCGGTTTTGTCGGGCAGCGGCATGTTGAGGTTGCCGGCAAGCATGGTTAATAGCACGCCCAGTGCGAGAAACAATAGGTTGACAGGCACGAAAGCGAGTCCGTAACTGCACATATTGGTTTGTGCTTCGCGCAAATTGCGGCAGGTGAGGTTTTTCTGCATCATATCTTGGTCGAGGCCAGTCATCACCACAACGATGAATGCTCCGCTGACAAATTGTTTCCAGAAATTTTGGGTCGACATCCAGTCGTCGAAAACAAAAATTCTGCTATATTGATGATTGGCAATGGCATCAACTGCTTGCGATGGAGTGAGGTTGAGTGCATTCAGCACCCCAAAGCAAATAAGCACAAGCGCAGCCAACATGCAGGCAGTCTGAAGCACGTCGGTGAACACAAGCGCGCGTATTCCGCCGCGACGCGTGTACACCCAAATCAACAGCACCATCACCGCCACGGTTATAGGGAATGCTATGCCAAGTTGCGCAAAAACAAATTCGTGTAAAATCATGCACACAACATAGAATTTTAGTGCTGCCCCAATCAGTTTGCTCACAACAAAGAAAACTGCCCCTGTGAGATATGATTGTCTGCCAAACCGGGTGCCAAGATAGGTGTAAATGGTGGTAAGACGCAGTTTGTAGTAAAGAGGAAGCAGTATAAAAGCCACTGCAGCATAACCCAAGATAAACCCGAGACAGGTTTGCAAATAGGTCATTTGTGAATTTACCACCATTCCAGGTACACTCACAAACGTGATGCCTGAGATTGATGCTCCAATCATGCCGAAAGCCACCAAATACCATGGCGATTTTCGGCTTGCATTGAAGAATGTGCTGTTTCCCGATTTGCGGCTTACAATGCTGCTAACGGTATAAAGCACTGCAAAATAAATCACGAGTATTAATGCTGCCATGATGATTGCTTTGTTACAGGTCGATGTGCTTAGGCGTTATTTCTTCGCCAAGGAATATTGACGCCAAGCCGCCGAATTTTTCAGCCGATTCGGTGGTTAGGTATTTACATCCGCCGCCTTTGCTAAGGCGCATCTCCATCTCGCTATGTCGTTGCAGATAGTCGGCAAGGCTTGCTGCAACAATTGGACCTTGTTGTACCACATTGATGCCTTGGGGCATATATTTTTTTATCTTAGACAGCAGAAGCGGATAGTGTGTGCATCCTAAAATCACCGTGTCGATATCGGAGTCAAGCGAGATGAGTTGTTCAATGTCCTTTTTTACGAAATAATCGGCACCCTCGCCGTCCGATTCCTTATTCTCAATAAGTGGCACCCACATTGGGCATGCGTGACCAAAGGTCTTGAAACCGTTATGCAGTTTGCTTATTTCAATGTCGTAGGATTGACTTTGAATGGTGCCCGGTGTCGCAAATATGCCAATATGACCTGATGCCGACAGCGTGCCAATCACTTCGGCAGTAGGGCGAATCACGCCCAAAACACGGCGTTGCGGGTCGATGCGAGGCAAATCGTTTTGTTGTATGGTGCGCAGAGCCTTTGCCGATGCTGTGTTGCAGGCAAGAATCACGAGTTCGCATCCTTGTGCGAATAGGTATTTCACCGCCTCAAGGGTGAAACGATACACAATGTCGAACGACCGGCTTCCGTAAGGCGCACGAGCGTTATCGCCAAGAAACAGATAGTCGTATTGTGGAAGCACCTTCCTGATTTCTTTCAATATGGTCAGACCGCCAAAGCCCGAATCAAATACACCGATAGGCGATTTCCTGCTGCTAAAATCTCTGCTCATTGCTTAATATCATAGTTTCGTCTTTGTAGTTGCAAAGATAGTGAAAATGTTTTAGTGTTGACTATCTGTTGTCTAAAACAACGATTAGACAATTCATTTGTTAATTGAGGCTTTTCTGCCCATATGTGAACATAAACTGTGATTTTAGTTGATGAACCCGTTGATGATTTGTGCAATGATAGTGGCGTCGTTCACTGTGATTGGCGCTCCGATTGGCAGACTCACTTCGTGGTTGGCGATGTGTTCAGTTACCGGCAACGTGCTATTTGCCAACTCTTTGTAGCATGGCTGCAAATGGGGTGGTACGGCATAATGGATGTCGGTGTCGACACCGTTCATCTTCAGATATTCGCGAAACTCGTCGCGTGCAGTCACCATAATGGGATATTGATGCCACACCTGACGCATATTGCTAAAAGATGTTGGTGTGGTGATGGCAGGGTTGTTGATGTTTTTAGTATAAGCATCGGCAACGGCTTGGCGTCGGTTGGTTTCCTCATCGAGATGTCGCAGTTTTACACGCAAAATGGCGGCTTGAATTTCGTCAATGCGGCAGTTGACACCCTTATAGATGTTGTGATAACGGCGGTCGGCACCATAGTTTGCCAAAGCCCTGACGGCGTTTGCTAAAGTTTCGTCGTTGGTGGTGACTGCACCGGCATCGCCCATTGCACCAAGATTTTTTGTGGGGTAAAAACTAATTGCTGAGGCATTTCCGAGCCCTCCGGTGCTGAACGTGCCCCACAGCCCGGTGACAGCCGATTTTGCGTTGATTGCTTGAGCGTTGTCCTCAATCAGAATCAAATCGTATGTTTTTGCAAGACCGATTAAAGTTTCGTCGCAGCAGGGAGTGCCATAAAGATGCACAGGCATAATTGCTCGGGTGCGGGCGTTGATAGTTTCTTCAATGAGGTTTGTGTCGAGGTTAAGTGTTGATGTATTAGCGTCAACAAACCGCGGTATTAGTCCGCATTGGCTTATTGCCAGCACCGAGGCAATGTAGGTGTTGGCAGGCACAATTATTTCGTCGCCATCTTGCATCACCCCCATTTCTTTATATGCCATGATTATAAGGCGCAGCGCATCAAGACCGTTGCTCACTGCCACACAATGGCGGGTTTCGCACAACTGTGCAATGTCGCTTTCCAACCGCGCTGTTTCGTCGCCGTGCAAATACCTGCCGCTTTGCAACACTCTGCACACCGCTTCCTCTATCTCGTCAATCAAGGGTGCGTTTGCGTTTTTGAGATTAAGAAACTGATACTTTTTCATTCTTGACTTTTTGTCTTTATCCCTTTGGATGCGAGAAACTCTTCGTAATCTCTAATGTAGTCGCCCTCGTCGAAAAGGTCGGATGCCAAAGATAAACACACCGAGCCTGATGCAAAATTGTTGAGCACACGCCAGATACCGGGCTCAATAATCAGTCCGATGTAAGGGCGGTTCAACGTGATTGTGCATTGGTCGGTGCCGTCGTCGAGCAGCACGTCGAAACTACCGCTTACGGCAATCAACATGGTGCGACATTGCTTGTGGCTGTGCCCACCGCGTTCTTCGCCCGAAGGCACATCATAGGTCCAATATACCCGATGCACCTCAAAAGGAATATCTTTCATGTTCTCCACCACCGACAGGTTGCCTCGCGGGTCACAAATCTTAGGCAGATTTACAATTTTCACTTTATTTGTTTCCACATTGTATATGTTTTGTGTTGACAATATTTGCCCTCACGCTAAAGTCAAAGAGCATACGCAAAATTACGCAAAAAGAATTGATATATCAATTTAATATCAACAAATACTATGGCAAATTGCAGATTTGTGAGAGTAGGAGAATCGGTTTGCAGCTGTGCTATGTGTGGGTGTTTTGAGCCTAACAACGCACATAGGTTGCGAAATCGTTGCATTTTTTGTATCTTTAGGGCTTAAAAACTAACATGAAATCAAAATGAAGGAAGACGATAGCGAAGACTACGAGATGTCGGGCGCAGAAAGTGGCGCAGATGAAAGCAACGAGGCAGCAGGCCATTCGGCTTATGTGGTGCCGAAAGACCAGAAACTACACCTTAGTGGTATGTTCCAAAATTGGTTTGTCGACTATGCTTCGTATGTGATACTTGAACGTGCTGTGCCGCATATCGACGATGGATTGAAGCCAGTACAGCGACGTATTCTGCATGCCATGAAGGAACTCGACGACGGGCGATATAACAAGGTTGCTAACTTGGTGGGTAGCACTATGCAATATCACCCGCATGGTGATGCTTCGATTTATGGTGCTTTGGTTACTCTGGGACAGAAAGGTTTGCTGATTGACACACAGGGTAACTGGGGTAATGTGCTCACCGGTGACCAAGCAGCAGCCGGCCGTTACATTGAAGCGCGTCTTTCGCAATTTGCGTTGGAAACTCTTTATAGCCCAAAAGTGACTGATTGGACCAAGAGTTACGACGGCAGAAAAGACGAGCCATTGACGCTTCCTGCTAAGTTTCCGCTATTGCTGGTGTTTGGCTCCGAAGGCATTGCTGTGGGTTTGTCGTGCAAGATTCTGCCTCATAACTTTGTTGAAGTGTGCGATGCTGCTGTTAGTTATCTTCGTGGCGAAGAGTTTTGCCTTTATCCTGATTTCCAATCAACAGGCGGCTTGGCTGACGTGAGCCATTATAACGATGGCGAGCGCGGTGGAGTGGTGAAGGTGCGTTCGAAGATTGAAAAACGCGACCAAAAGACGCTTGTAATCACTGATTTACCATACGGAAAGACCGGTACGGTGCTCAAAGAGTCGATATTGAAGGCTGCCGAGAAGGGCAAGATAAAAATTAAAAGCGTTGTCGACTATACTGCTGAACGTGCCGAGATTGTGGTGACGTTGCAACCAGGTGTGTCGAGCGACCGCACCATCGATGCTTTGTATGCTTTCACCGACTGTGAAGCGAGCATATCGCCGAACTGTTGTGTGATTAAGGACCATAAGCCGCAATTCCTCACCATTAGCGACGTGCTTCGGTTTAGCGTCGACCGCACAATGCGCATCTTCCACGATGAATTGATGATTGCGCGTGGCGAGACCCTTGAATCGCTGCATTTCGCTTCGTTGGAGAAAATTTTCATTGAACAGCGCATCTATAAAGACAAGGAATTTGAAAATGCTGCTAATATGCAGATAGCCGTGGCACATGTGCATAAACGCTTGAAGCCATGGGTGAAAGATTTCTATCGTCCGGTAAGCGATGATGATGTGCTGAAACTGATGGAAATTAAGATGGCGCGCATTTTGAAGTTCAACACCGATAAAGCCGATAATTACATCCAGAGCCTTAACGAACGTATTGCAGAAATCGATTACAAGTTGGCTCACATGGTGGAACACACAATCAAGTGGTTTGAGTATCTGAAGCAGAAATATGGCCATAAATTCCCTCGTAACACTCAAATCAGGAATTTCGATACAATTGTGGCATCGAAAGTGGTTGAGGCAAACGAAAAGTTGTATATCAATCGCGAAGAAGGCTTTATTGGTACAAATTTAAAGAAAGATGAATTGGTGTGCAGTTGTAGCGACATTGATGACATAATTATATTCTATCGCGACGGTCGAATGAAGGTGGTGCGTGTTGCCGACAAGATTTATGTGGGTAAGAATGTGCTCTACGTGAATGTGTTTAAGCGAGGCGACGAGCGTACAATCTATAATGTTCTATATCAAGACGGTCGAGGCGGCATCACTTATATGAAGCGTTTTGCTGTAACCGGAATTACGCGCGACAAGGAATATAACATCACACAGGGAAAGCCGGGCAGCCGAATTGTTTGGTTTACGGCAAATGCCAACGGTGAAGCCGAAACGCTGCGCATCACGCTCAAACCAAAGCAACGGCTGAAAGTGCTTCAGTTTGACATTGACCTTGCCGATTTGTTGGTTAAAGGAAAACTCGCCAAGGGTAATGTAGTTACTAAAAACGAAATCCATAAAATCACGTTGAAAGAGCGTGGCGGTTCTACGCTTGGCGGTCGCGAAGTGTGGTTCGACCGTGACGTGCTGCGTATCAATTATGATGGTCGAGGCGACTTGCTTGGAGAGTTTTTCAGCGACGACCGCATATTGGTTGTAATGCAAAACGGCGATTTCTTTACTACAACGTTTGATGCCGAGAACCATTACGATGAGGGCATTATCCGCATTGAGAAGTATCGTCCTGGCATGGTTTGGACAGCAGTGCTTAACGATGCCGACCAGGGCTATCCCTATATTAAGCGATTTACTATGGATGCAGGTGCAAAGCATCAGCGCATGATTGGTGAGAATCCGAAATCGGAACTGCTCATTCTCACCGACGAAAAGTATCCTCGTTTCGAGGTGAAGTTTGGCGGCGACGATTCGTTCCGTGAACCGATGGTAATTGATGCGGAGGAGTTTATTGGAGTGAAGAGTTTCAAGGCAAAGGGCAAGCGTGTGAGCAATTGGAGCATTGCAGGAATCAAGCAGATTGAATCTCGTGAGGCTGACGATGAACAAGAATCCCCACAGCCGGCGGCACCTTTAGCCGAGGATGATTCCGAGGTGGTTGCAAAAGATTCGGTGATTAATCAAGGGGCAGTACGAGATGCGCTTACGGGACAAATGAGAATGTTCGACGAACAAGAGTTTGACGATGAGAATTAAACTGAAAATAAACTTATTGCATAGGCTTTTACTATTGGCTTTAGGAAATGCGCTTTGCTGCAATGTGGCATATTGTCAGGACCATGACACTCAATTACAGACAGATTTGAAGCGCCCGGTGACCTCGTCGTTTATGATTGAGGCAGGTTCATCGTCGATTCTTGACACTTATCTTAGCCCTATAAAAAACACCGGTGCACATGTGCGTCTTGAATATGAGCGGCTGCAGGCAATGCGCTTCAATCCGGAGAATTGGATAATGCAACTTGATGCGGGTGTCGATTACGACAACGTGACAAATCCTGCCGGAAATCATACAGAACACTCGCTGATGGCTGATTTCCGTTGGGGAATGATGCGCCGTTGGCAAAATGTTTACACTCAAGGGCTGCAACTTGCGTTGGGAGGAATGACCCAGTTTCGGGGAGGCGCCATTTACAAACCCTCGAACAGCAACAATTTGGTTTCTGCAAAGATTCACTTTGCGGTGGGTGTTTCGGCAATGGCATCGTATGGGGTGAAATTGTTTGGTGCGCCTATTACACTGCGCTATCAGGCAACTTTGCCTGTGGCAGGAGTGTTCTTTTCGCCCGAATACGAAGAATCGTATTACGAAATCTATGTGGGTAACCATTCGGGATTGGCTCACTTCGGCTGGTGGGCAAATCGTTTCGATATGACGAATTTGCTGACAGCCGATATACATTTGGGTAGCACAGTGCTGCGTTTGGGTTATCGCAATCGCATCGAAACTTCGTGGATAAATCACCTTAACACGCAAATATTCACGCATGCGGCAGTGATTGGCGTTGGCGGTGAGTGGTTGAGTTTACGCAAGGGTTCTCGAATTAGCGAAAAGTCAAAAATCATTTCGGCAATGTATTGATGATGAAACAAAGATTAATTTACATATTGTTTTTGATTGGCGTGGCAGTGTCGGCAGCGTCGTGCCACGATGAGGTTGATTACGACAATAATCCGTATGGCAACTTTGATGCTCTTTGGACATCGATTGACGAGCATTATTGTTTTTTCAAGTATAAGGATGTTGATTGGAAAGCGGTTGGCGAGAAGTATCGCGCCAAATTGCTGCCAAAGATGACTGATTTGGAATTGTTTGACGTATGTTCGGAGATGTTAAAGGAGTTGAAGGATGGTCACACCAACCTGATTTCGTCATGGGATGTGTCGCGCTATTGGATTTGGGAACAGTATCCAGTGAATTACGATGAACGAATCATCGACCAATACTATTTGAATTTCGATTACAAGCGAACTTGCGGCATTAAATATCAGATTTTAAATAACAACTACGGTTATATGTATTATGGCGATTTCTCGGTGTCGATAGGCGAGGGAAACCTTGATATGATATTTGCCAAGTTGGCATCGTGCGACGGGTTGATTATTGATGTGCGCAGTAATGGTGGTGGATTGCTCACCAATGTGGAGCCGATTGTTGCTCGTTTCATTAATAAAAAGATTCATGCAGGTGCAATTTCGCATAAAACCGGACCTGGACACGATGATTTTTCGGAGCCTTACGACTACTATTTTTCGCCTGCTTCGACAAATCGTGTGAAGTTCAACAAGCCCATCGTTGTGCTTGCTAATCGAGCATCGTTCAGCGCCACAAACAATTTTGTGTCGATTATGAAATCGTTGCCACAAGTGAGGGTTGTTGGTGACGTTACCGGTGGCGGTTGTGGACTGCCATTCACCAGCGAAATGCCAAACGGATGGTCGGTGCGTTATTCTGCAAGTGCAATCACCGACCCGTCGGGCGAAATCACCGAGTTTGGCGTTGAACCCGATTTTCGTGTCGATATGACTGAAAGTGAGATGGCTGTTGGAAAAGATGCTATTCTTGAAAAAGCATTTGAAGTGCTGAACAATCTCATCAGTCAAGGAGTTGATAATTATTAAAGTGCTATATAATATTCAATGTATAACATAAGGTAAAGAAAGATATGGACAAGTCAATTAATAAATATATCGAAGAATCGATAAAGTGCAATTGGAATGGGCAGGCTTTAAGCGATTTGCAGGGAGCGACTTTGAGTTTTGAAGAGATGGCTGTGAAAATGGCTAAACTGCAAATAGTGTTTAAAGCCGTGGGTATCAATCCTGACGATAAAATTGCGTTGTGTGCAAAAAACAGCACGCAATGGGCATCGGCATTCTTTGCAACAATCACTTATGGTGCTGTGGCAGTACCGTTGCTGCATGAGTTTAAGCCAGATGCTTTGCACCATTTGGTTAACCATAGCGAAGCCAAGGTGTTTTTTGTTGACGATAGCATTTGGCGTAACCTTGATGCCGACAAGTTGCCAAAACTGGTGGCTGTGGTGAGAATGAGCGATTATAGCCTGGCACTGTGTCGTGACGAGAAAGTACAGATTGCCCACGATAACGTAGAACAGTTGTATAAGCAAGCATATCCTAATGGATTGAAACCAGAAGATATCAATTATTGTGATGCCGAGGCAGAAGATTTGGCTGTGATTAATTACACTTCGGGCTCTACGGGAAACTCCAAAGGCGTAATGATACCGCAACGTGCTCTGTCCTCGAATATGAAGTATGCAATTGAACATCTCAAATTCTTGCTTCCGGGCGATGGAGTGGTGTGTATGTTGCCATTGGCTCACATGTATGGGTTGATGATTGACCTTATTCATCCTATTGTGAAAGGCTGCCATGTGCATTTCCTCACTCGCAACTTGTCGCCTAAAACCATCCTTGAGGCGTTCCGTGATGTTAAGCCAAAGTTGGTGGTGACTGTGCCTCTAATTGTGGAAAAAATCATTAAGGGTAAGGTGTTCCCGCTTTTGGCAACGCCAAAGATGAAGTTTTTGTTGCGTGTGCCGGTTGTTAGGGGTGTTTTGCTTAAGAAAATCAGAAAGAGCATCATCAATGTGTTTGGAGGTAACCTTATGCAACTGATTGCCGGAGGTGCTGCGTTAGACAAAGATGTCGACAAATTCCTGTCGATAATCCGTTTCCCATTCACCGTGGGATATGGCATGACCGAGTGTGCTCCACTTCTGGCTTATGCGCCTTGGCAGGAAACCAAAAGCGGTTGCAGCGGTCGTTTGGTCGACCGTATGGAGATGCGCATCGATTCGGCTGACCCTGCCAATGTTGCCGGCGAACTGTGGGTGAAAGGCGAAAACGTGATGCTTGGCTATTATCATAACGATGAAGCCACTTCTGCTGTGATGAAGGACGGTTGGATGAACACTGGCGACTTGTGTAATGTTGATGCCGACGGTTTCATTTTTATTCGCGGACGAAGCAAAAATATGATTCTCGGACCTTCGGGACAAAATATTTATCCCGAGGAAATTGAGCCGACAATTAACAATCTGCCTTATGTGGTAGAATCGATTGTTATTGAGGAAAAAGGCAAATTGATTGCGTTGATATATCCCGATTTTGATGCTGCCAAATCAGCCGGATTGGAAGGCGATGCTCTGTATAACACATTGAAAACGAGTGTGATGCAGGCAAACAAGAGTTTGCCGTCGTATGCTCGTGTTGCCGATGTGCGCGTTCAGGAGCAGGAATTTGAAAAAACGCCAAAGCATAGCATTAAGCGTTTCCTTTATCAAAAATAAATAAGCAGATAATGCTTTTATTGCTAATGGCGAACAATTCAAAGACGGTTTTCTTGACTTTGTTGTTCGCCATTAGGCGTTGCATTTCTTGCTGAACAGATGTCCAGCTGCTATTCTTCGGTGAGTGATTGGATGAGGGCTTTGGCAAGGAGTTCGCCTTGTAGGCGATACCCTTCGGCCGAGCAATGCACATGGTCGCGTTTCGCTAAAAGCGAGTTTGCCACCCACTTTGTTGCAGACCCTTTGCCCCCTGCCACTGTATAGAGGTCCCACACGGCAATGTTGTGCTCTTCACCATATTGCATGATGATGTTGCGAATGGTCAGACAGTTGGTGTTTGTGACGAACGAAGTGCGACGGCGGCGACGACGGCTGCTGCGTTTGCTCCGCTGTCGGCGGTCACATTCCATTGGCGTGGTGAGTAGAATTGCCGCTTCGGGGTTGCTTTCCTTAAGCGAAGACACCAGCGTGTCGATTTCACGTTTGATGGCATCTGGATTTTTGCAATTCCCAAACGCTTCGTTTGTGCCGAGCGACAGGATAATTAGGTGTGGAGCAAACAACGTGGTTCGCGAAGCAAAATTGTCGATTTGATTGTAGTGTTGATAGCATGCTCCGTTGTTTCCGATTGAATGAATCACAACACCGCTGCGGTCGTTGTGGAGTATGGCTCCCCACAATTCGTTAATTCCGGAAAGATTGTAAAGCGACAGTTTTTGGTAAGGAGAATTAAGAGAAAAAGATGTGGAATAGGGCAAAGATGCCGTTTTTGTAATCGACATCTCCGAAGAATTAGCCGACACATCGCCTTTTGCCGGTGAATGTAATAGGGTGAAAGAAGTGAATGTATCGTTGGAATTATTTACGCCGATGCCGAGGGAAAGCATTGGAGAGGCAAATCTTGCCGAAACGCCTGTTATGCTTTTTGTTTCGCGGCGTTTGCTGCTTGTTAGTTTGGCTGACTGCCAGATGCGGTTGGCGGTTGTGAAAACGTAGTCGGCAGGTTGGTTTGTTCCTACCATCTTTAAAGGCGCAATCAAGCCTCTGCCACCATTGCCATATCTTTCCTGAAGAGAGCCGCGAAGCGCCTCGCTAAGTACGCCGCCTTGTATGTGTGAGTCGCCAATGTGCAGAATGGAGAGTTTGGTGCATGTGCTATCGGCATTAGTGAGCATCTGAGCGATGCGCTTTAGTTTGCTCCAATCGCAGTTGTTGGTGATGATTTGGTTGGAGTCGCTGCGTATGAAAGCAAAAGAGGCGGTTTGTGCCAGAGCAAATGCAGACTGCAAAGCCAATATAACCAACAATGATGCTATGCGAGGTGACATGATAAGTAGTGTGAGTGTTAGTTTTGAAAAATAAAAAGCGTCAAGAAACTATGTCTTGACGCTAAAGTTTTGCATCGTGCGCATGAAGGGACTCGAACCCCCACGCCTTACGGCATTAGATCCTAAGTCTAACGCGGCTACCAATTACGCCACATGCGCAAAACGTAGCGCAAAGTTAGTGATTATTTTTTGAAAATAAAAATTAAGTAGGTTTTTTTTGATTTTTGCAAATCGTAATGCTTGATTTGTTGTAAATTTGAAAATTGTAAGCATCAAGTGGAAAAATGGCAGAATATATGAAAGAACAACGATATGTGAGAGTTTACACCGGTAATGGTCAAGGTAAAACCACAGCGGCTTTTGGTGTGGTTGTTAGGGCATTGTGTGCCGGTATGAAAGTGTATGTGGGGCAGTTTGTTAAAGATGAGGCCTATAACGAAGCCAGGCTTGTGGAGCATTTTGCTGCATTGCAGGTTGAGCAACTTGGCGATGGCTGTTTTTTGTTTCGCGACCCTTGTGAGCACGACCGTGAAGTGGCTTTGGCGGCGTTGCATAAGGTGACGGATTTAATGCACAGCGGCGACTATGACATAGTTGTGCTCGATGAACTCTGCATAGCGTTGTATTACAACCTCTTAACAATTGATGAGGTGTTGCAAGCACTTAATCAGCGTTGTGCTCAAACCGAGGTGATAATAACCGGGCGATACGCTCCTCAACAACTTATTGACTATGCTGACTTAGTGACCGAGATGCTTGAAGTGAAACATTATTATGCCACTGATGGTGTGACTTCCCGAAACGGGTTTGACCACTAATTGAACGCCTGGGCGAAAAATTTTCCATGTTTTAATATTTGTTTGTTTTGATGGGCAAATTTTATGCCCATAAATTTTGTTGCTTTGTGGTGTCGGAAGGAAAGATTGGCAAAAAGCCTTTCGTTAACTGACAAAAGTAACATTGTATAATAAACAAATAGATATATAGAATTATGTTAGTAGTAGCGATTTGTTTAGGTGTTTACACTGTATGTGTAGTCACTTCGCCCGAGTTCAAGAAATTGGACGGGAAAAAACAAGTATGAATAATGTGAGGAGATTTATTGCAATGCCGCGAATGGCATTGTTGTAAAGAATTTGATTTGTATTGTTAATTTTTGAGCGTTGGCGCATGAAGCGCGGGTATTATTTAGATTCAAGCATCAGTTACATGGCTGGTGCTTGAATTGTTTTATAAATAAAAAACGAGGATGAAAGTTGCGGTGAACTTTCAATCCTCGAAAAATATAAAATTATGAAACAAAGTTGTGCTTAAGATATGCGCTGCTCTTATTGCTTATTAGCGCGTTTTCTTTCAAGTTCGTCGAGAATAATCTTGCGTAGGCGCAAATGGTTGGGCGTTACTTCTACATACTCATCGCCTTTGATATATTCGAGGGCTTCTTCGAGGCTAAACACCACAGGCGGAACAATCTTGGCTTTTTCGTCAGCGCCCGAGGCACGCATATTGGTGAGTTTCTTCGATTTGGTTACGTTCACCACAATGTCGTTTTCCTTAGCGTTTTCGCCAACCACCTGTCCGGCATACACTTCTTCTTGCGGGAAGATGAAAAATCTGCCGCGGTCTTGCAACTTGTCGATGGCGTAGGCGTAGGCAGTGCCACTTTCAAGAGCAATAAGCGAGCCGTTGGTGCGGCGTTCGATGTCGCCTTTCCAAGGTTGATATTCAAGGAAACGGTGAGCCATGATTGCTTCTCCGGCACTTGCAGTGAGCACATTGGTGCGCAAACCTATAATGCCACGCGAAGGAATTTGAAATTCCATGTGGATACGGTCGTTTTGAGTGCTCATCGACACTAAATCGCCACGACGGCGAGTAACCATATCAATCATCTTGCTTGAATATTCTTCAGGCACATTGATTGTGAGCGCTTCAACCGGTTCGCATTTCACTCCGTCGATTTCCTTTACAATTACTTGAGGTTGACCCACTTGCAATTCGTAGCCCTCGCGACGCATAGTTTCGATGAGTACAGCCAAGTGGAGCACACCACGACCGTAAACAATCCAAGCATCTTCGCGTTCGGTTTTTTCGACACGCAAAGCAAGGTTTTTGTCAAGTTCCTTAATAAGACGGTCGTTGATGTGGCGAGAGGTGACGTATTTGCCGTCTTTGCCAAAGAAAGGAGAATCGTTGATGGTGAAAGTCATCGACATGGTGGGTTCGTCGATGGCGATGCGAGGCAACGGTTCGGGATTATTAACGTCGGCAACAGTGTCGCCGATTTCAAAGTTTTCAATGCCAATAAGGGCGCAAATGTCGCCACTGGCAACGCTTGCCACTTTTTTACGGCTCATTCCTTCGAAGGTGTGCAATTCTTTGATGCGTTGTTTCACCACCGAGCCATCGCGTTTGCAAAGTGCAACGTCCATACCTTCGCGAATTACACCGCGATGAACGCGTCCGATTGCAATACGTCCAACGTAACTTGAATAGTCGAGCGAAGTGATAAGCATCTGTGCATCACCCTCAATCACTTCCGGTTCAGGAATATATTCAATAATTGCATCGAGCACTGCGTTGATGTTGTCGGTAGGCTTGTTCCAGTCGTTACTCATCCAACCTTGTTTAGCCGAGCCATAGACGGTGGGGAAATCGAGTTGGTCCTCGGTTGCGTTGAGGTTAAACATAAGGTCAAACACCATTTCCTGAACCTCGTCAGGACGGCAGTTTGGTTTGTCCACCTTATTGATAACCACAATAGGCTTTAATCCGATTTCAAGTGCCTTTTGGAGCACGAAACGAGTTTGAGGCATAGGACCTTCGAAAGCATCAACAAGCAGCAGGCAGCCGTCGGCCATGTTAAGCACGCGTTCCACCTCACCGCCGAAGTCGCTGTGCCCCGGAGTGTCGATGATGTTGATTTTGTAACCGTTATAATTAATTGAAACGTTTTTCGATAGGATAGTGATACCGCGTTCGCGTTCAAGGTCGTTGTTGTCGAGGATTAAATCACCTGTATTCTGATTGTCTCGAAACAGATTCCCTGCGAGCAGCATTTTGTCAACTAATGTTGTTTTGCCATGGTCCACATGGGCAATAATGGCAACGTTCCTAATCTTTTGCATAAATAAACCTAATTTGAGAGTGCAAAGTTAGTCATTTTAATGCAATTATGACGATAAATGAATAAAAAAATAGAAGGTGGGTTGTGTAAAAAGAAAAAAATTACTACCTTTGCACCCGATAAATTATTAACAAACAAAAAACACCAATTAGAATGTACTTAGATTCTGAAAAAAAGAAAGAAATCTTTGAGACATACGGTGCGAGCAATACTGATACTGGGTCTCCAGAGGCACAGATTGCATTATTCTCTTTTCGTATTTCTCATTTGACTCAACACTTGAAGTCAAATCACAAAGATTATACTACTCAACGTGCGTTGAAGAAATTGGTAGGTAAGCGTCGTCGTTTGTTGGATTACTTAATCCGCGTAGACATCAACCGCTATCGTGCTATCATCGCTAAGAAAGAACTTGGTATCCGCAAGTAATTTCTTGATTCTTCTACACAGGTAGTAAAAGAAAAGTTATTTGAAGCATTGCAGGTCTTTAATTAAGTCTGCAATGCTTTTTTTTGTGCCCAAAAGGGTGGTTATTGGAGAGATATTTGGTTAGATGTAAAAAAAATACTTTAAATTTTAGGTGCGTTTGTGCAAATTTACTTATCTTTATTGTTATTTATAAAACATGTGAGAAAAAGCGTTATTGTCTAAATATATTTTTTTGACATTGCAGGAGTGAAAAAAATAAACTACAATAGAGTCGCAAAAGGATTTGCAAAAGCGCTGGTGGCGCTGCTGGTGGTGCTGGTGCTTTTGCCATTGTTGTTGTATGTCCCGTTCATACAGGGTTATGTTAAAGAGTTTGCATGTAAGCAGGCAAGCGAAGCCACAGGGTGGGATGTTAGTATTGAAAGAATACTGCTGAAGTTTCCGCTTGATGTGAGAGTCGACGGTGTGTTGGTGCTCGATGAGCAGCGCGACACAATGATGTCGGCAGACAATCTGTTGCTTGACGTGAAATTGCTTCCGCTGTTAAAGATGAATGTGGATGTGAAAGAAGCAAGGTTGCAACGTGCACAATATCGTATGTTGAGCGAAGATTCGTCGATGGTGCTAAAAGCACGAATCGATGACGTGAAACTCAATGGGGCAACTATCGCTCTGAACAATAATGGGGTGACGCTTAACGAAGCCTTTTTGCATGGCGGCGACATAAGCCTCGACTATTTCCCTGAAAAGGTGAAGCTGTCCGACGGCGACACGGCAGCCACGGCGTGGCTAATTAATGCTAACCATATTGTTCTCGACAGTGTTCGCTATGTTATGCACATGCTGCCCACAATCGACGAAATGAAAGTGGTGGTGGGCAGAGCAGAGTTGAAGAAAGGCATTGTTGACACAGGTAATGCAGAAGTTTATGCCAAGTATTTCGGCATAGATGGAGTGGACGTAAGTTATATATATCCTACATCGGAATATATTAAATCGCATCAGGTTGAAGTTGTTGATACAACCGCGCAAAACACCGATGCTATGCTTTGGACTGTTCGTGGCGATGCCTTGCGACTGACCAATTCGCATGCCGTGTATGCCATGAGCGGAGCCAAACCGGGAAGAGGTTTGGATATGGACTATATTGAGGTTTCAGATATTAATATAGCAATCGACAGCCTATATAATCGTGGCATTGAAGTGGTTGTGCCGATAAAGAAAATGTCGGCGCGCGAGCGATGTGGCGTGATTGTAACTGATGCAGCCGGCATTTTCAGCATGGACAGCACTGCGATGTCGATTGAAAAACTTGCCTTAAAGACGGTGGCTTCGGAATTGAATGTTGATGCACGAATCGACATGAGTTTTATGGATGTTCCGTCGAGCGGGGGCGTAAAGGTGAATGCACTTGCAAGTGTTGATATTTCTGACCTGGAGCGAGCCTTCCCCGAATTTTCCCCATATTTCAATTCGATTCCGCGTTATCGACCTTTGCAGTTAGTGGCTAAGGCAGAAGGCACATCGCAAGAGATGAAAGTGAAGGAGTTGAGCGCAAATCTGCCTCGTTATGCCCAAATGAAGATTGACGGTGTTGTACGCAATGTTATGGATGAAAAACGTATGGGCGGAGATTTGGCAATCAATGGGCAATTCGATAATCTTAATTTCATCAAGCCAAGCGTGTTTGACGCTCAAATGAGTAAGCAGGTGAATTTCCCTGCAATGACTGTGAATGGAAAGGCTTCGTTGGATGGATATGCAATGTCGGGTAAAATTGATTTGGCACTCGCCACCGGGAAGGCAGTTGGAGAAGCCAAATTTAATACTGCCAAAGAAGCATACGAGGCAGACTTGGACTTGCGAACATTGCCACTACATTCTGTGCTTCCATTGAGTTCATTGGGCGATGTTACGGCAAGGGCGCACGTCAAAGGTCACGGGTTTGATGTTATGAAGAAGTCGACGGCAGCGGATGTGTCGTTAGTTATCGACAACTTGGAATATAACAATAAGGTTTATAAAGAGATAGCAGGCAATGTGAGATTGGCTGAAGGTGCGTTTGAGGCTTCGTTTAATTCGGTTAACCCGAATATTGATTTCGGATTTAACTGTAACGGCGAACTTGAAAAAGACCATTATGTGGTGGCGCTTGACGGTGATATTCGCGATATGAATTTGCAGGCAATGCGCATTATGGATGTGCCATCGTTTGGGAGCGGGCACATTACAGCCTACGGCGATGTTGATGTTCAGCGTCTGGTATGTGAGTTCTCTGCTGATATTCAGAACCTTAAATGGACCTATGACACGCTGTACTTTAACACTCCGTCGATTGATATGCAGGTTGAAACCACCGATTCAACAATTATGGGTATGTTGCATAATGAGGACCTTTCGTTGAATTTTAGTTCACAAGTGGGGTTGAAGCAGTTCATCGACCAGATGATGAGTTGTGGAAATATTGCACTTGAACAGGCAAACAGCATTTCTCTAAACATCGACACTTTGCAAAGTGCGTTGCCGCCATTTGTGTGTGAATTGGAGATGGGCAAGCGAGGCATTGTGCAGCAATATCTGGGATATAACGATATAAAACTGAAAAAAATGTCGTTTGAGTTGTATAATGATTCGACAATCTATGGCGACGGCATTATACAAGGCATTGATGCTTACGGAACAAAGATTGACACTATAACTGCACGCCTGGCACAGGTGGGCAAATATCTTGGTTATCGTTTCCACATGGGTAACCGACAGGGTACGATGGACAATTTTGCGTCGGTGACGGTGAAAGGCGGTGTGCTTGGCAGCAGACTGACAACTCTTTATGAGGCAAAGGACATCAAGCAACGAATTGGTTATCGGTTTGGCACGCACACTGATGTTAACGATTCGATTGTGCGACTCAATGTTTTCACCGAAAAGCCGCTTATTGGCTATCGTGAGTGGATTGTAAACGACGATAATTATATTCAATATGACTATAAGAATCAGCATCTCGATGCAAATTTGCATCTTGACGGAGGTAAATCCGGAATGGTGAACTTGTTTACGGAGCACGTCTCGTATGGTGATGACGACGACAATCATCAAGAAGATGTGAATTTGCAGATTGAAGGGTTGAAGATTGACGAATGGGTGTCGATGTTCCCGTTTGCTCCCGATGTGAGCGGCGAATTGTCGTCGGATATGAAGATTTCGTATCGCGGAAATCAGTTCTGGGGGAAGGGAAATGCCGAACTTAAGAATTTCTGCTATGAGGGGCAGACGGTGGGCGATTTCAATTTGGAAGCATTGATGACCCTTGACCCGGTGACGGGTAACACAAACCTTGAATCGTATATGAACGTGAATGGCGCTCGGGTGGCATTTGCTGCAGGTGTGTTGAACGATTCTACCGCCACTGACCCGATGTCGCTGAAACTTGATATTGATAAATTCCCTATTTCAACTATGTCGGCATTCATTCCGAATGGCATTGCCGAATTGCAAGGGTATTTGAATGGAAAGATGACTATGACCGGCAGTTTCGATAAACCTATACTCACAGGCGAGATTGCTGCCGAAGACGGTGCTATTTATGTGCCAGTGTTTGGCTCTAAGATTTTGTTCCCAAATACTACAATACCGGTTGATTCGAGCATTGTGCATTTAGGCAATTATGCGTTGCGGAGTTGCAACGACAAGCCTTTGGTGATTGACGGATTGATTGATATCAGAAACATGACCACCCCTTATGTCGACTTGAAGTTGAATGGCAAGGGCGTGCAGTTTGTCGATAGCAAGCAAATCAGGAAGTCGCAGTTGTTTGGTAGGGGATATGCCGATTTGTCGGCTACCGTAAAAGGAAAGACCAGTGCGCTATATGTCGATGCGAACGTGTCGCTTCTTTCGGGTAGTAATCTTACATACGTTTTGCAAGATGATGTGAGCGAAATAGTTCCTGCCACCAATCCTGATATGGTGAAATTTGTGCATTTCGACGATTCGGTGAGCGAATATGCCGATTCGCTGTTGCAAGTGGAACCGTTTGGTATAAACATTAATGCAGCAGTAACGTTGCAGCAGGGCAACACAATTAATGCTTACTTGTCGCCCGACGGCAAGAACAGAGTTCAGGTGCAATCGACGGGGACATTGAATTATGCGCAAGGATTCTCGGGAGACCCGAGAGTGACCGGCAGGTTGACGGTTGACAACGGATTTGTGAAATATTCTCCGCCATTGATTAAGGAAGTTGATTTCAGCATAAATGAGGGTAGTTTCATCTCCTTCACCGGAAATATGCTTAATCCTACACTCGGTTTCAGTGCAGTGGAAAAATACAAAGCCACGGTGAGCAGCGACGGCGGCCCATCGCATTTGGTCGACTTTTTAATTACTTGCAATGTGGGTGGAACATTGTCGCAGATGGATGTAAGTTTCGACCTTGCTACAAACGACGACTTGACGGTGCAAAACGAACTTCAATCGATGACACAGCAACAGCGTTCGGCGCAAGCCATGAACTTGATGCTGTATGGAAGTTATACGGGAGCAAACTCGTCGACAATGTCGAACAACGCTTTGTATTCGTTCTTGAATTCGCAAATAAACAGTTGGGCAGCAAGTGCCATTAAAGGTGTAGACTTGTCGTTCGGTATCAACCAATACGATAATGGCAGCGGAAATGGCAATTCCACGGTGACAAGTTACAGTTACAACCTATCGAAGTCGCTCTTCAACGACCGATTTAAGATTGTGGTGGGAGGCAATTATAGCACCGATGCCAGTGCCGAGGATAATTTCTCGGATAATCTGATTAGCGATATTTCAATAGAGTATCTGCTTAACAGTTCGGGAAGCATGTATGCTCGCCTGTTCCGACATACCGGATTTGAAAGTATTCTTGAAGGTGAGATAACCCAAACAGGTGTGGGATTTGTGATTAAACGCAAATTGGCGACGTTGAAACATATCTTCAAGTTCAGAAAGAGCCGTAAGGCAGAGGCACGACGCTTGGCTCAGCAGCAAGCCGATTCGCTAAAGAATGTTGCTCCGGAAGTGTCGGACACTACAATGATTAAAAACTAAATTATTTGCTTGCGATGATTAATCGAACTTACATAAAACTTAGGCTTTTAGTGTATGTGGCTGTGGCATTGGGAGCGATGTCGTGTTCAACCACCAGCCGACTTGCCGACGACGAAGTGCTTTACACTGGCGTGAAGAAACTAAATATTTCGCCAAGTAATGATAGCATTGAACTCAATGATGCTGTTGCCGAAGGAATAGCATCGGCAATTAACGTTGCGCCAAACAATAGCCTTTATTCGCCCTATATTCGGCATCCGTTTCCGATTGGGCTATGGGTGTATAATCATTGGAGCGACAGCGCAGGCGGCTTGAAGGGATGGCTATATAAGAAACTTGTTGAAACTCCTGTCACAGTGGATAATGTGCGCCCTGACCACCGTGTTGATATGATTAACACCATATTGCACGACAACGGTTATTTCGATTCGAATGCTTCGTATCAGCTTGTGTATTCAAGCAAGAACAAGAAAAAGGCTCGTATTAAATATGATGTATTTGTTAACGAACCGTATGTGTTGAGCAGCGTGGGCTATCTTGGCGGAAAAAGTGAAATTGTAGAAAAAATTGACTCGCTTGCTCGCCAGAGCCACTATTTGAAGCCGGGAAGCCGATACAGCCTCGACTCGCTGAACGCAGTGCGCGTTAACATTGCCAATGTGTTGCGTAATCGTGGGTATTATTATTTCCGTCCGGAATATATTGAGTATCTCGCCGACAGCACATTGCGTAAAGGAAAAATTGCATTGCGACTTGCTATGGCGGCAGGTATTCCTGAGGCTGCTTTGCGCAAATACACGGTTGGCAAGGTGACTACTACCGTTAATCGCTATCAAGGTGGCGGCGTGCCCGATACGGTGGAGATGCCTCGAAAGGGAACATTGGTGAAAATGTCGCCGGTTCGCCTAAAAGACAGTTTCATTACCAAGAAGATTAGTTTTCGTGAGGGCCGTGTGTTTAGTGTAAGGGATATGGACCGCACTCAAAGTAATTTGAGTAATACGGGCATTTTCAATGCCATTAACATTGAAGTCACTCCGCTCGATTCGTTGCTTCCCGGACAGAATACGGTGGATGTTGACGTGAATTGCACGATGGACCGACCAATCGAGGCAAAGATTGAATCGCAGTTGACGTCGAAATCTAACAGTTATATAGGACCCGGAATCTCGCTTGGACTTTCCCATAAGAATCTTTTTGGTGGAGCGGAAGTGCTTAACACCGATTTGAGCGCAAGTTACGAATGGGCAACGGGTGGTAAGGCAATTGAGGGCTACGACTATAACAGTTATGAGTTTGGATTGACTTCAACGCTCACCATTCCGCAGTTATTGGCACCTAAATTTGTCGACCGAAGCCGTCGTTTCCAGAATTACACTAAGTTTATGCTCTCGGCTGATGTGCTAAATCGCCCAAGTTTTTTCAAAATGGTTCAGTTTGCAATCGGCACCACTTGGCAATGGCACGCAGGGCGTAATTCATTGAACGAATTAACTCCTTTCAAACTTACTTACACAAAGTTGCTGCATACCACCGAGTCGTTCGACTCCACTATGAACAGCAATCCTGCTGTGCATGAGAGTTTCCGCAATCAGTTTGTGCCGATGTTGCAGTATGCTTACACCTACGACCGGGTATTTGGGCGTGATAACCTCACGTTCAACGTTCAATTAACTGAGGCAGGAAATGTTTTTGCCGGCATTTGGGCATTGTGTGGCTCGAAAGGCGAAAAAAAGATGTTTGGCACTCCGTTTTCTCAATTTGTAAAGGCACAGGCATCGGTGGTATATAGCCATGCGGTTATGGATTCGCACAAGTTGGTTGGACGATTTCTTATAGGTGCTGCTCACGCCTATGGCAATTCATCGCAGATGCCTTACAGCGAGCAGTTCTATATTGGCGGAGCCAATTCAATCAGAGCATTTGCAGTGCGTTCAATAGGTCCTGGAAGTTATTTGCCGGCGGCTGACAATCCTAATGGCTATTACGACCAGACGGGTACGTTCAAACTTGAAATGAATGTTGAATATCGTTTCCCGTTGTTCAGTTATTTGAAAGGAGCAGTGTTTGTTGATGCCGGTAATATCTGGTTGTTGAAGGACGATGCCAACCGCCCAGGAGGAACGCTGCGGTTTTCCGATATGTGGAATCAGATGGCAGTCGGTACGGGCGTGGGACTGCGGTTCGACATGGATATGCTTGTGATTCGCGGCGATTTTGGCTATGCTATTCATGCGCCGTATTCGACAGGCAACCGTGGATATTTCAATATGCCAAATTTCAAGAAAAGCATTGCATTCCATCTTGCCATTGGTTATCCGTTCTGAAAGGCATAGTGGATAAAACGATAGCAGTGATAATATAGAAAAGTTCCGGCGAAAGTGTAAACACGCTTTTGCCGGAACTTTTATTGTATAACCGAGGGTTAATTGTTGCGTTTATTGCATTCGCAAGTTGTTATGCCAAGAGTTCGCGAATGTATGCCTGCATTTCTTGCAGATGCGATTCGGCGCTTTGCAGCAGTTTGAATTGTGCTTTCGAGCGCACCAAGTTGTGAGTGGCATATTTTGTGCGATAATAGGTGTCGCCGTTGATGTAGTCGGCAAGGAAACGAACCGTCTGCATATAAGGGAACAAGCATGCTGCATAAGGAAGATTGTCGATTTCCACATCGGTGAGCATAGTGCGAGCACTTTCGATGTAGCCCTTAGCAAAAGCACGGAAAATGTTCATGTCGAATTGCACGTTGTCGAGGTTCTCATCGTCTTCAGCACCAGTGTTGGCAGCCGAGCGCAAGAAATCGCCGAAATCGCTGAACACATAGTTTGGCATCACGGTGTCGAGGTCGATAACACACAGCACATCGCCGTTTTGGTCGAACAATATGTTGTCGACTTTGGTATCGCAGTGGCAGATGCGTTTAGGCAGTTTGCCTTCGCGGTGAAGTCGTTCGCCACGGCACATATCGTCGGCACGGCTTTCAAGTTCATCAACCAACCAACGCACTTCGTCGAGTCGTCCGGCACGGTTTTCTGCCACAGCCTCGCGCAGTTGTTGCAAGCGGAACTCCATGTTGTGGAAATCCTTGATTGTTTCGCCTAATTGCTCAGGAATGTCGGCAAGCATGGCTTGGAAGGCACCGAACGTATGACCTACAATATAAGCACTCTCAGCCGAAACACCTGTGCGGCTCACTGTGTCAGGGATAAACTCCATCATTCGCCAGCATTTGCCATCTTGCATAAGATGATATTTGCCTGATGTTGTGGTGGCGAACTGAAGGCAGCGGCGGCTGATGTCGCTCACGCCTTGTGCTTGAAGTTTGCGACGGATGTGATTGGTTACAGCCACAATGTTGCCCATAAGCATATCGGGGTCGGTGAAAATGTCGGTGTTCACAAGTTGCAACACATAGTCGGGGGCAGAGCCTTCGGTGGTTACTTTGTAAGTGGTGTTGATAAGGCCGTTGCCAAGTGGAGCCACTTCGATTGCTTTACCCTTAGTGACAAAATTCTGGCAGATACTGAGAAGTTCGGTTTGAGTCATTTGTTTTAAGTTTTGTTGTAATTGGGTTTATGGTAATTTGCTTGAGGCTGGTGATGCATCGGCACAACCTCTATGCAAAGATAAGTGAAAAATATTTATTAGTCAAAGGATTGCTTTGTGTTTTGCCAGATGTTGGGTCGATTTGTTATTTTATACAAAAAGAAAAGCGGTAACACCAGAGTCGTCTAACACGCCATCGGGCGCACGAACCAGTGATGTGACCGCTAATTATGCCACAAAGGTAGATAAAATTTTGAAAATCCAAAAGTCTTGGGGTAAATTTAGATGGCGAATTATCGACCAAACGAACCTTCGGCAAGCGAGCGGATGAGTCGGTGCTTGACTACGCCAAGCGGATGAGCGAATGTGCATAGCCGAAGAAAAGAGCAGTTGTTTGGTGTTCTCAACGAAATGTATCCATATAGCGATTTTCAGCAACAGCAACATGGGCTTCAGTTGGGCGACTTTGCTTGCAGTGCTGGCGCTTGTAGGTGTTGTGTCGTGGTTGTTTGCAGACCGATGCCGATAAGTGGTTATTTGGCAAGCAGGTCGCTCACGTCGTTCAAATTGCCATCGCATGGCGCTGGGGTGATACCCAACAAGTGGGCAAGCAATGGATAGATGCAAGTATTGGCAAATTTTTGTTTCTTGGCATAACCGTGACAAAAGTCGGGGCCAATGGCTCGGAACATAACGTGCATATCGCTTGTGGTTGGGTCGAAGCCATGGGCTCCTCCAGGGGCAAAATCAGTTTTATCGGTGAACAGCCAACCGGCATCGGGCAGAGCCACCACGTCGCCGATGCGCTCGTTGGTGCCATAGCAAAGATATGCTGGGATGTCCTCACGTTTCCAAACTCGCAGATGCGGCACTTGCTTAAGCGCTTCAACCACCATGTCGGCGCAGCCGGGGCGACAATAGATTTGTCCAGGCAAATCGCCATCAACTTTTTCAATCCATTCGGGTTTCAGATATTTGCTAACAGCCACGGTGCGGTCGGGGCTGATTGGTGCCATGCCGTGGTCGCTGGTGACAATCAGATTCACTTTTGATGCAATGGGCAGGGCGTTGATGCGCACGTTCAGCAGATGGATGAGCCTGTCGAGTTGTTCAATCATATTACGTGTTTCCTTTGAATAAGGGCTGCAGCGGTGTCCCACTTCGTCGGGTTGCTCAAAATAGAGCATAATCAAATGCGGACGCTCGGCTTCAGGCTTTTTTAGAAGACTGATTGCAGCATCGATGCGTTGCTCAAAGGTGAGAAGAGGTTTTTTATTGTAGTTCCACCAATAGTCGGGCATGCCACCAGGCAGAGGCACGTCGCTTGCTACCCAATAGATGGTGGCGGTTTTCACGCCTTGTCGCTTTGCAGTAATCCAGATGGGCTCGCCTCCGTAGAACGAGGTATCGTTGCGGGCTTGCTGGTCGCCAAGCGAATAGTATTTGCCTTGACTTCGGTCAACGAAACTGTTGGCAACAATGCCGTGGTGGTCGGGTACCAAACCGGTGGCAAGGGTGTAGTGGTTGGGGAAAGTTTTGCTGGGGAATGACGGCATCATCACTGCACTGACGCCTTGTTCAGCCATTGAGTCGAAAAACGGCGTGTTATACATTGACGGATAATCGTGTCGGAAACCGTCGAGACTTACGATTATAGTGTAGTTTTCTTGTGCGATTGCCGAAATAGCGATGACAATCGAACAAATTAGAATTGATATAATGCGAATAGGTTTCATAATTGAAACATTAGGCTTTTCTTTATATAATTGACTTTGTTTTATGAAATATCAACAACGGTGATTCCTGCTCCGCCGAGTTGAATGTGTTCGTCGTGATAACTGGTTACGCCTTCAACTGTGTTGAGATATTGGCGGATAAGAGTTCGCAGTACGCCCGTGCCCGTGCCGTGCAGGATTCTAACCTGTTTCGACCCGAACTGAATTGCGTCGTCGATAAAATAGGTGATAGCCTGAATTGCTTCGTCGCCGCGCATGCCTCGCACATCAATGTCGGGGTGGAAGTTGAGTTGCCTTTCACGGATGGCGTTTGATGTGGCTTGGGTGACAGCCGACGGCTTCTGTGGCTTATCGGGTTTGCGCATAGTGGGTTTGAGTTTCTCCAACGGAGTGCGAGTTTTAAAACCGCCCATTGCCACAATGGCATTTTTGCCTTCAATGGCAATGATTTCGCCCACTGAGCTCGACCCGTCGATAGTCACCGATGCTCCCACAGTGAGTTTCGCAGCCTGGTTCGGCTTGTTGGAATTTGATGATGTTGGCTTTGCCTTGCTCTTGCGGGTGGGCAGCGGAGCCAGTTTGCCATCTTCGTTAGGTTCCGAATCTTGATGGATGCGTTGTTTGAACTCGTCGAGTTGTTGGCGCAGCAATTTGGTGCGTTCACGCTCGGCTTGCGCTGTTTTTATCTCACGAATTGTGCGCTCGATGTTAGCGTTTGTAGTTGCTAAAATGTCTTTTGCTTCAGCCTTGGCGGCATGAATGATTTCGCGCTGAGTGCTGCGTATGTCTTGAAGACGAGCGTTGTATTGCTCGGCAATCTCGTCGATTCGCTTTTCCTTGTTGTGGATTTCCTGGCGTTTGTTTTCCCAATATTTGCGGTCGCGCGCAATGTCGAGCAGGTATTTGTCCATGTTGATGTAATCGCTGCCTACAATTTGCGATGCTTCGTCGATAACCTCGGCTGGAATACCTATTTTTCTTGCAATTTCAATGGCAAACGAACTGCCCGGATAGCCTACCGATAGTTGAAACAGCGGCTGCATCTTTTGGCGGTCGTAGAGCATGGCACCATTAATCAGTCCTTCGGTGTCGTCGGCATAATGTTTGAGGTTTTGATAGTGAGTAGTGATTATGCCAAACACTTTCTTTTGATTGAGTTGATGCAGAATTGCCTGGGCGAGAGCAGCACCGATTTGTGGTTCAGTGCCACTACCGAACTCGTCGATGAGTATCAGCGATGTGTTTGATGCCCGGCTAATCATCGTTTTCATATTATAAAGATGAGAACTGTAGGTGCTAAGGTCGTTTTCGATTGACTGTTGGTCACCGATATCGATGAATATGCTTTGGAAAATGCCTATGTGCGAATTGTTGTAGACAGGCGGAAGCACACCGCACTGTGTCATATATTGCACAATGCCCACAGTTTTGAGGCACACCGATTTGCCGCCGGCGTTAGGGCCTGAAATCACAAGGATGCGGTTTGTTCGATTGAGAGCGACGTTAAGCGGCACCACTTGCTTGTTTTGTGCTTTCAGTGTCAAGAGCAGTCCGGGGTGTACGGCGTGATACAATTCGATTTGTGCTTTCCGCTCAAGGTGAGGCATACATGCGTCGATGTCGATTGCAAACAGTGCTTTGGCACGGATGAAATCGATTAAGCCAAGCAGTTCGTATGTGGCAAGCAGTTGGTCGATTTCGGGGCGAATGATGTCGGTGATTCGGCACAATATTCGAATCACTTCGCGACGGATTTCTGCTTCAAGAGCGCGAATGTTGTTGTTTGCTTCAACAATTTCGGCAGGCTCGATGAAAACGGTTCGTCCGGTTGCCGATTCATCGTGCACAATGCCCGGTATTTTGCGTTTGTGCATAGGCGATACGGGGAGCACCAAACGTCCGTCGCGCATCGATGGTGTGACGTCTTTGTCGAGATACCCCTCTTGACGAGCATGCGAAATCACGCTGCGCATTATGCTGCTAACGCTTTGCGTTTGACTTTGAAGTTTGCTCCGCAGGTCCATCAATTCGGGCGATGCCGAGTCTTTCACGTTGCCGTATCGGTCGAGCGTTTTGTTTATGGCTTCGGTGATGTGGTCGAAGCGTTGCATTTGTTTTGCAATAGCGCTGAGCGAAGGATAGGGCTGCTGTTCATTGTCGCTTGACAGAAATCGTATGATTTCGCTAATCGTCAGCAACGAACGCTCTATGTCGAATAGGTTCGGTTCGGTGATATATGTGCCAGCCTTGCGTGCCGCTTTCAAGGCACCACGCACGTCAATGAAGTGGCTAACGGGAAATTCCTTGCCACTTTGCAATATGCTCATCATCTCGTTGGTCTGTGTGAGCCAAGTCGACACTTCGTCGTATCGGCTTGAGAAATGCATCTGCTCGCAATGAGTTGCGCCGAGTGCGCTCAGCAGTCGGCGGTTTACCTCGGTGCGCACCACATCGAAACCTATTTTATTTTCAAAATTCTTAGGATAAATCATATTGCAAAGTTAATCACAAAATGTGAGAAGAAACGGTTTTGTCGGGGTGAAAAACGCATTTTGGTTTTGGGTCTGCTTATCTTTGAAAAGTTTTGTGGGTAAGATGCCATGCGTTGCAATAAGTGCAAAAGTAGGGGGCAAGGTGCACATTTGAGGCTTTGTTGTGATTTTGTTTGATGAATCGTTTTGCCTCAAGTTCGCTATTGAACACCAACTTTGGCTTATTGGAGCCGTTGCACATTCGTCTCATTTGTTTTCTGTTTCAATCCGGTGAGATAACCGTTTAGGAAATTGAAAAACTATTGAAAGAATCACCATTAATGCCAACGCCCAAGCATAGTAGAGATACGGGAAGAATGCTACGGGACTAACTTTGGCAATTCCGGCAGCCAGAAGCGATTGTGCTCCGTAAGGAATGATGCACTGAACAATGCACGAACAAGTGTCGAGCAGACTTGCCACCTTGCGAGGGTCGATGCCGAATTGAATACCTATACGGCGCGAAATCTCGCCACACGAGATAATTGCCACCGTATTGTTGGCAGTGCAGACATTCACGAATGCCACTAAAACCGATATGCAAGCCTGAGCACCGCGTTGGCTGTCGATGCGTTGTGTGATAATCTGAATCAGATACTTAATGCCACCATTGTAGCGGATAACTTCCAACAAACCTGATGCCAGCAGAGTTACAATTATCAGATTGCCCATTCCGTCGATGCCTGTGCCAACCATTGTGCACATGTCAATTATTGAGAAATGAGTGCAAAATAGTGCCAAAACAATGCATGAAACAATGCCTAAACACAGAACAAGCATTACGTTGATGCCTAATATGGCGGTTACTATTACAATAAGATAGGGCACAACAAGCCAGGGGTTGGCTTCGCCGACATTAATTTCGTTTGCCTGAAAATCACCCACCAATATGAATGCGAAAACTGTTATCGCGGCAGCCGGCAAGGCAATGAACAGATTGGCGCGAAACTTGTCGCGCATCTTGCAGTGTTGCGAGCGGGTGGCTGCAATAGTGGTGTCGGAAATGAAACTGAGGTTGTCGCCGAAAAACGAGCCGCAAAGTGTTACTGCCACAAAAAACGGCACGCTGCCCCCCGTGGCGTTAGCAAGTTGCACAGCAAGCGGAGCCAAAGCCACAACCGTGCCCACCGAAGTGCCGATGCTCAACGAAATGAAACATACTGCGATAAAAAGACTTGGAACAAGCCATTGCGATGGCATAACCGAAAGTGTGAGGTTTACAACAGCGTCGATTGCCCCAACGCTTTTGGCAAGTGATGAAAAGGCTCCGGCAAGAATGAAAATCCATATCATTTGCAGCACATCGCCATTTGCAGCCCCTCTCGAAAAGATTGAGATGCGTTCGGTTAATGGCACACGTTTAATTGTAATAATAGCCCACATTGAAGCAATGATGAAAGCCAATGAAAGGGGCATTTTATAAAAATCGCCAATGGCAATGCTTGTGACAAGATAGAGCATTAAAAACACCGCTATTGGCGAAATGGCAAGCAATCCATGTGATTTTGTTATTAATTCTTTTTTCTCCATGTCATCTTATAATTGATGCAAAGATAAATATTAATTTGTTGGCTGTAAAAAGAAATTTAAATGAATTGACCAAATGCGTGGCTGTTTTTTGCTGAAAAAGTATTAAATTCGCAAAAGTGAAATAATGTGCCACGCTGAATGATGTATAATAAATAATCAAAATAATAATTATGTTTAAAAAGATTGTAGTTTTGTTGTGTTTCCTGGGCATGTCGATGCCGAGGTTGTGTGCCGATGAGGTGAACGTGGGGAACTGGAATGTGATTCCTTTGCCGAAACAGTTGAATGAAACAAAGTCGAGCCACTATGTGCTTGAAAACGGACGCACTGTGAGAGTTGCCGATGTTGAAGGCGCAGAAGCAGATGATATGCTCCGAAATGCACAGATGCTGATTGCAGCAGTTGACGATGCTGTGAGCATAAGGCTGAAACAGAGTGACAAAAAGCGTGGAGGCGAGATTTTGCTTGCTATCGATGCTTCGATGGCTGATGAACAATATTCAATCAGTGCTAATTCAAAAGGCATAAAACTATGTGGAGGTTCGGCTAAAGCGGTGTTTTATGGCATACAAACGATAATCAAGGCGTTGCCGACAGCGTGTGGCGCTTCAAAAGTGAAGTTGCCTGCGGTTGAAATTTCTGATAGTCCTCGATTTGCTTATCGTGGGTTTATGGTTGACGTGAGCAGACATTTCTTCGGCGTTGATTATATAAAAAGAGTTATCGACGTGTTGGCGTTGCATAACATTAATTATTTCCACTGGCATTTGACTGATGACCAGGGGTGGAGGCTTGAAATCAAAAAGTATCCGCAACTCACCAAAGTGGGGTCGTGGCGCAAGGAATCGATTACTGAGGCAGGTGGCGACACTTTCGACGGAACACCTGTTAGTGGTTTCTACACACAAGACGAGGCTCGCGAGATTGTGCGTTATGCTGCAGAACGATACATAAAAGTGATTCCTGAGATTGATTTGCCTGGTCACATGCTTGCCGCTTTGGCTTCGTATCCCGAACTTGGCTGCACAGGAGGCGAATATGAAGTGGCTACGCGTTATGGCGTGTTCGATGATGTGCTTTGCGGTGGAAACGAGGCGACTTTGCAATTTGCAAAGGATGTCTTGGGCGAAGTGATGGATATATTTCCGTCGGAATATATTCACATCGGCGGTGACGAGTGTCCGAAAAAGCGATGGAAGGAGTGCCCGAAATGTCAAGCGAAGATTGCCGAGTTGGGTTTGACCGACACTCCGGGACACAGCAAGGAAAATCAGTTGCAAACATGGATGATGGGTGAACTTGAAAAGGTGATTAACAGTCGTGGCAGAAAAATGATGGGATGGGATGAGATTCTCGAAGGACACCCTACCAAGACTGCTACCGTGCTCGCGTGGACCAGCGTAGATGCTTCGATACGTGCCGCTCGCGAAGGCCACAACACGATTGTTTGCCCGATTTCAAACTTCTATTTTAGCAATAGGCATTGGAACAAAGTATCGGGCGTGGAAAGCCTGAAACGTGTGTATAATCTCGACCCAGTGAGCGATGTGCTCAATGCCGAGGAGTCTTCGAGAATCGTTGGCGCTGAAGGCTGCATCTGGACTGAATGGGTGAAAGATGGCGAAAAGATGGAGTGGCAGATGATGCCGCGCTTGGCTGCTCTCTGCGAGGTGCAGTGGACTGCTCGTGAGTCACGTAATCTCGATTCGTTTTTGAGGCGTTTGAGTCACATGCAGAAGATTTACGAGGCTCGCGGTTATCGTTATCGCACCGATTTGCTGGTTGAATAAATTCTGTGTGTAGATTTAAATCAAATTTCAAAATAAATTGTTTTAGGATGAATGTAATAATGAAATTGGCTTCTGTGACGGTGGGCGTGGCTGCATTGATTGGGTGCAGCAGCAATGCCAAGCAGCAAGTTGAATTGCCTGATTTGGCTGAAGGTTTCGTGTCGCAGAATTTCGCTTCGTGCACTATCGACGAGGTGCGTAACGATAGCGCTGACGTATATCAGGTGGCTCTTGCCGACGGTACGCAGTTGCTTTTTAATAGCGATGGCATGTGGCAGAAAGTGAAATTCGGCAGTAAAGGCGGTTCTACCGACAGAATGTTGCCATACGCCGCTTCGGCTTATCTTCACGAAATCTACCCTGACAAAAAGGTGATAGTGGTGGAGCGTGACATCCCTACGGGGCTCATTCGTGTGAGCCTTGATGATGGGCTTGAGATTGTGTTCACAAGCGATGGAGAGGTTGTGTGACCCGAGTTTCGCTCTATCGGTAGATAGACTCAAATAATTATTGCAGTGGGGTTCTAAAACTAATTTGTTTTTAGAACCCCACTGCTGTTATGTATGGTTTGACTCTTTAAGCGAATGTGCGTAACCTTTGATTACTCATGACGATGATTAAACAATGCGTTGCGGTCGCGTTCAGCAGCCGGTTTAACCAGTTCTTCCGGGATAAACTTCCAGTTGTTGTGGGCTTGTGGTGAAATCACCTTTTGGTTGGTGATATACTGAAGCATATAATAGCGCAAGTCTTTGTCGGTTGAGAACACAATCCTGTTTTTGAGTTCGTCTTTTGGTATGCTGGCACCGGTGGTGAGCAAAGCACCGCCTCCGTTGCCGCGATATGAATTGATTGCCACGCGGTAGGTTTTATTCATATCGAAAGGTGTGCCGTCAGCCATGCTGATAATGGTGATTTTTTCGCCTCGAGGCTTTGTGACATCCACGGTGTAGATAATGCCGGCTGCCGAGTCGAAGTTGAAGCTTTCGTGCTGAAACGATGCTCTACTAACGTCGCCTTTCGTGGGTTTGTCTTTCAGCCACAGCAGGTGACCGTCGGGCGAGGTCATTTGCACTGTCCAGATATAATAAGAGTATTCGAGGTAGTCTTTAATTTCCTTGCCGGTGAGGGTCATGGCGTAGAGCATATTTTCATATTTCATCAGGTTGAACATGTCGCTCATGTGAATGTCGCCTTTTTCGATTTTAGCATCGAACGAGAGCGGTGCCACAAACGAAATGTCGGCATCGGCTATGCTCATCTGCACGTCGTGGATAAAGTCGATGAATGCCGACGACCCGAAATATGCATCGCGGGTGCTAATGGTGGTTGTGTTTTCGCCTATCTTTTTAGATACGAATTCTTTCACCTCTTGAAATTGCTTGTGGAAATGAGCAAGGAATTGAGGGTCGGGTTGATAGCCGTCCATATCCTCAACCTTTCCATTGATGCTTTTAGCCACAACATTGTTGCCTTCAAATGTGAAAGTCACCTCGATGTTGCTTGCTGCCACACCATTGCATGCGGGATTGGCAATCACCACTTCTTTGCCGGCGCAGTTGGTTATTGTTTTGTATTCGAGTTGATGGTCATGACCAAACAGCACGATGTCGAATCCTGGCACTTTCTTTGCCACCTCGAGCGATGCGTTTTCAACAAATCCTGTAACGCCACGATTTACGTCTTGTCCTGAATGGAACATTCCTATTAATAAATCGGGCTTTTCGGTTTGCTGAATGATGGGAACCCATTTGCGGGCTGTTTCCACCATGTCCTCAAAACGCATATTCTCCCAAAGATTTTCAGCAAGCCAAGCCGGAATTGCAGGCGTAATCATGCCAAGTACTGCAACTTTCACGCCGTCGCGATTGAAAACTATATATGGCTGGAGATAAGGTTTTTCGGTGCGGGTGTCGATGGTGTTGGCTCCGATAATGGGGAAATTACATTGTTTAATCCATCGGTCGTACACGGCATGTCCGGTTTCGATGTCGTGATTGCCTATATTGCCGGCATCGTATTTCATATAGTTGAGCACTTCGGCAAAAAGATGCTTGCTTTGGGTGTCCATGAAATTATAATAGTAAGCCGACGGCTGGCCTTGCAAAACGTCGCCGTTGTCAAGCAGAATCAAGTTTTTGCCATAAACGTCGCGTTGCTGTTTTACAAAACTGCTTACTCGCGCATAACTGCCGTTCCACGGCTGTTGCTCTATGAAATTATACGGGAAGCAATTGCCGTGAACATCAGATGTGTGAATAATATTAATTTTAACTGTTCGTTGTTTAGCCATTGAAGTCAAAGCCAAAGCAAATATCGTCATTGATAAAATAAAAAATCGTTTCACGTCAGACTCTTTTTATTGTTTAGCGCTGTAAAGTTAGCAATTTTTTGTGATAGATTGAGGCGCAAGTATGCAATAAATGTTTTAGAGGATTAAAGTCAGTGGCGTAACATGTGCTGTTTCTCGGTGTTCAGATAATAAAGCGTTTTTAATGTGATTGCTTTGCGAAATAGGGTTGTTGGTTTCCACATAACGGGATTTTTCCGTACCTTTGTGGCAGAATACAAATCTATATAATTCAATAGTGTAGTGAACGAGCCATTAGCTGAGCGGATGCGTCCCAAGACGCTCGACGATTACATAGGGCAAAAGCATTTGGTTGGGCAAGGTGCAGTAATCCGGCGCATGATTGAGTCGGGCAATATCTCGTCGTTTATATTGTGGGGCCCTCCCGGAGTTGGAAAAACCACGCTGGCAAAGATTATTGCAGAGCAGACCAAAGTGCCGTTTTACACACTGTCGGCGGTGACGTCGGGAGTTAAGGATGTTCGCGACCTGCTTGAACGTTGTCGTGCCGATGCGTCGAGCGTGTTTTCAAAAGGTCGCCCGGTGCTGTTTATCGATGAAATTCATCGGTTTAATAAATCGCAGCAAGATTCGTTGCTTGGAGCGGTAGAGAATGGCACGGTTACTCTCATAGGTGCTACAACCGAAAACCCGTCGTTTGAAGTGATTCGCCCGCTCCTGTCAAGGGCACAGGTGTATGTGCTCAAACCACTCGACAATGACGATTTGCTTCAGTTGCTCCATAGAGCCATAAATACTGATTCTGTATTAAAGCAGAAAAACGTAAAAATAGAGGAAACTGAGGCCTTGCTACGCTTCTCGGGCGGTGATGCGCGCAAATTGCTTAACATATTGGATTTGATGCTTCAGTCGCTTGTAAATGACGAGCCGTTTGTGATAAACGATAAATTGGTGACAGAGCGTTTGCAACAAAACCCGATGGCATTCGACAAGGATGGCGAGATGCACTACGACATCATCTCGGCATTTATAAAATCGATTCGCGGAAGCGACCCTGATGCAGCCATCTATTGGCTTGCACGGCTGATTGCCGGTGGCGAGGACCCCAAGTTCATTGCTCGTCGACTGGTGATTTCGGCAAGCGAAGACATCGGGCTTGCCAATCCCAATGCCTTGCTGCTCGCCAATGCTACGTTCGACACAATTCACAAAATAGGATGGCCCGAAGGCCGCATCCCTTTGGCTGAATGTGTGGTTTATCTTGCCACCTCGCCGAAAAGCAATTCTGCATATATGGCAATAAATTCGGCGCTGCAATTTGTTGAACAGACGGGCAATTTGCCGGTGCCGTTGCATCTGCGCAATGCTCCCACCAAGTTGATGGAGCAAATGGGATATGGATGTGGCTACAAATACGCCCACGACTATCCCGGAAACTTTGTGAAGCAACAGTTCCTGCCCGAAAAAGCCGGTAACGTAACATTCTGGAATGCTGCCAATAATGCTCAAGAGGCAAAAATGAAACAGCGGATGGATGCTCTGTGGGGCGATTGGAAATCCTCGGCAGAATGAAAAATGGATGCCCAAATCTGCTCTTTAAAATTGAAATAAAAAAGAGAAAAATTACATTTTTTAATACGATAAGACTTTTAGAACAATAAAAGTGAAAAAATAACTAAAGGAGCGAAAAAGTTTGTTTACACGATTGATTTTGTGTAACTTTGCACGCAAAATGTAATGTTGTGCGTTGATGGTGCGTCCTCGATGCGTGGCATTGCAAACAAGCAGAAATGCGAAAAATACATTAATAAAAAACAAAATATCTCCAATTTATGAGTTTAAACATTGTTGTTTTGGCAAAACAAGTGCCAGACACTCGTAATGTAGGCAAAGATGCGATGAAAGCCGACGGCACAATCAACCGTGCAGCGCTTCCTGCAATCTTCAACCCCGAAGATTTAAACGCATTGGAACAAGCCTTGCAATTGAAAGATAAGAATCCAGGTTCAACAATCACATTGCTCACTATGGGTCTACCACGTGCAGCAGAGATTATTCGCGAAAGTTTGTATCGCGGTGCAGATACTGGTATAGTGTTAACCGACCGTGCATTGGCAGGTGCCGACACTTTGGCAACATCCTATGCCATTGCAACAGCAATCAAGCATCTTGGCAAATACGACATCATTCTTGGCGGACGTCAGGCAATCGACGGCGATACTGCACAAGTGGGTCCTCAAGTTGCCGAAAAGTTAGGTTTGCCACAAGTCACTTATGCTGAAAGTGTGAAAGTGGAGGATGGCAAAGCAATAGTTAAACGTCGTCTTGAATCAGGTGTTGAAACAGTGGAATGTCCGTTGCCTTTGGTTGTCACCGTTAACGGTAGCGCCGATGCTTGCCGTCCACGCAATGCTCGTTTGATTCAGAAGTTTAAATACGCTGTAACTCCAAGCGAAAAGGCTACACTCGATGAAGATAAGCTGAAACTTGTTGAGGCTCGCGATTTCTTGAACCTTAAGGAATGGGGTGCTGCTGAAATTAATGCCGACCTTGAACAATGCGGTTTGGCAGGCTCGCCTACAAAGGTTAAGAACGTGGTGAATGTTGTGTTTGTTGCTAAAGAAAGCAAGGTGATTGAGGGTAACGATGAGGCAGGACTTGAAGACCTTATCAAAGACTTGATTGCTGAACACACAATTGGTTAATAGTAACAATTTCAAAAATAATATTCAGAAAATGGCAGACAATAATAATTTAATAGTATATTGCGAATACGACGATGGCAAAATCGCTGATGTTAGTTTGGAATTGCTTACTAAAGGTCGCAAACTTGCCACTGAACTTGGTGTTAAACTTGAGGCTTTGGTGATTGGCGACAAACTTAATGGCATTGAAAACCAAGTTTTCCCATACGGCGTAGATGTTGTTTATAAGGTTGAAGATGCACGTCTTTACCCTTATACATCACTTCCTCACTCGTCAATTGTGATTAATTTGTTCCGCGAAATCAAGCCACAGGTTTGCTTGATGGGTGCAACTACTATCGGTCGCGACCTCGGTCCTCGTGTTTCGTCGTGTTTGCACAGTGGTCTGACAGCCGACTGTACTTCACTTGAAATTGGCCCTCACACCGACCCTAAGACCGGTAAGGAATACGAAAATCTGTTGTATCAGATTCGCCCAGCATTTGGCGGAAACATCGTTGCAACTATTGTTAATCCTGAGTGCCGTCCACAAATGGCAACCGTGCGCGAAGGTGTGATGAAGAAAGAAGTGTTCGACGCTAATTATAAGGGAGAGGTTGTAAATCTCGACGCTAATAAATATGTCGATGCCGAGAGCTTTGTTGTAAAGATTATCGACCGTCATATCGAAAAGTCGAAAATCAATATCAAGAATGCCTCGATTGTTGTTGCCGGTGGTTACGGTATGGGCAGCAAAGAGGGCTTTGATATGCTTTATGAACTTGCCGATACGCTTGGCGCTGAAGTTGGTGCATCGCGTGCTGCTGTCGACGCAGGCTATTGCGAACATGAGCGTCAAATCGGTCAAACTGGCGTTACCGTTCGTCCGAAATTGTATATTGCTTGCGGTATCTCGGGTCAGATTCAGCATATCGCCGGTATGCAAGAAAGCTCTATTGTGATTTCAATCAACAACGACCCTAATGCGCCAATCAACTCGATTGCCGATTATGTGATTAACGGTGACGTTGAGCAAGTGATACCTCGCTTGATTAAGTATTATAAAAAGAACTCTAAGTAAATAAACATAAGACAGAAATGGCTAATTTTTATACCGACAATAAAGCGCTTCAATATCACCTCAATCATCCGTTGATGAAGAAGATTGTTGCGCTCAAGGAACGCAACTTTGTTGATTGCGAAAAATATGACTATGCTCCTATCGACTTTGAGGATGCAATGGACTCATATAACAAGGTGCTTGAGATTGCAGGTGAGCTTGCAGCAGAGGTGATTGCACCTAATGCCGAATCGGTTGATGCCGAGGGTCCTCATGTGATTGACGGCCATGTGAAATATGCCGAGGGTACACAAAAGAACCTCGATGCCATCAATCAAGCAGGCCTTATGGGCATCTCGTTGCCTCGTCGCTACAACGGCTTGAACTTCTCAATTGTGCCTTACATCATGGCAAACGACATTGTAAGCCGTGCCGATGCTGGTTTTGAGAATGTTTGGGGATTGCAAGACTGCGCCGAAACAATCTATGAATTTGCCGACGAAGACCAAAAGCAACGTTACCTCACTCGCGTGAGTGCAGGAGAGACTATGGCTATGGACCTCACCGAACCTGATGCCGGTAGCGACTTGCAGGCTGTAATGCTTAAAGCAACATACAACGAAGAAGACGGCACATGGCGATTGAATGGCGTTAAGCGTTTCATCACCAATGGTGACGCTCACATCGCACTTGTACTTGCTCGCTCTGAAGAGGGAACAAAGGATGGCCGCGGTCTTTCGATGTTTATCTACGACCGTAACGACGGTGGCGTGATTGTTCGCCGCATTGAGCATAAACTTGGTATCAAGGGCAGCCCTACTTGCGAATTGGTGTTCAAGAATGCAAAGGCTGAACTTGTTGGTTCACGCAAATTGGGTCTTATCAAGTATGTGATGGCATTAATGAATTGTGCACGTCTTGGTATTGCATCGCAATCGGTTGGTATCAGCGAGGCTGCATATCGTGAGGCTGTTGCTTATGCTAACGACCGTAAGCAATTTGGCAAAGCAATCATTGAATTCCCTGCTGTGGCTGAAATGATTGCCAACATCAAGGCTAAACTCGACGCATCGCGTGCATTGCTTTATGAAACAGCTCGCTTTGTTGATATGACTAAGATTCTTGAGGATATTGCTCGTGAACGCACACTCACTGCTGACGAACGTGCCGAAATGAAGCATTATTCGCGTCTCGCAACAGCCTACACTCCACTCACAAAGGGTATGGGCAGCGAATTCTGTAATCAGAACGCTTATGATTGCATTCAGGTGCATGGCGGTAGCGGTTTCATGAAAGATTATGCTTGCGAACGCATCTATCGTGACGCACGCATCACCTCAATCTACGAGGGTACTACCCAACTTCAAGTTGTTGCTGCAATCGGTAACGTGACCAAGGGTGTATATGGCGACCAAATGGCAGAATATGCTGCTGTAGAAGTTAGCGAGAATATGAAGCCTTTGCAAGCAAGAGTGAATGTGATGGCTGAACAATATCGCAATATCGTTGCAAAGATTGACACTGCCAACAAGCAGTATTTCGACCTTCAGTCACGTCGCTTGGTTGAAATCGCCGGCCATGTGATAATGGCATATTTGCTTGTTAACGATGCTTCGAATGCTCCTGAATTGTTTGAAGGCAGCGCTAAGGTGTATGTAAATTATGCCGAAGGTGAAGTGGCTAAGAACATGAAGATGCTTGAAAGCATTGTTGCCGACGATTTGGCTGCATATTGCATCAAGTGATACTACAAGTGTAATCATTGATTGATTTTGATATATTATCGCAGCAGAGCAATTGCTCTGTTGCGATTTTTTTGTGAAAACGATGGGCGAATTGCTCACGCAAGTGCCCATCGTTATGATTGATGATGAATGAATAGGCTACTTTTATAATCTTAAACGACTTTCGCTTCGCGCGTGGGCGGATTATTGAAAAGTTTTGCTTGCTAAATAAACTTTTCGGAGTAGCAACTATTGTCTGAATTACACAAATCTAACCTTTTACTTAATCATAAAAAACTGTAGTTGAACCTGAATTGATAACCTTTGCATTATTATAACATCGTTGAAGATGAAAAAGTTCATTGCATATTTTGTGTAATGACAAAAATATGTGAGAAAATGTGTAAATTTGCGGTGACTTGTTTGGCGCGATGCCGCCAAAGAAGATGAAAATATGAACAATAATTATTTAAATACAAGAAATGAAGAGATTAGTATTTCTGATTGTGGTTTTGTGCGCAGCAGTAAGTGGAAGTGCAGAGGAGTTTACTCTGCGTGAAGCAGTGCTGTGGCAAGGAAGAAAGGGCATTGGTTCGGTTACGACATCGATTGATGGCGAGAGTTATTATCAGATGCGTGGCAAAGACAAGGTGGTGAAGGTGTCGTTTAAAACCGGTAACGAGCAAGTTGTTTTCGATTCGTCGACGGCTCGTGATTGTGGCATAACGCAATGGAACGGTTTTGTGATGGCTCCTGACGAAAGTAAAATATTACTTTATACCAATTACGAATCAATATATAGATATTCGTTTCGTGCCGACTACTATGTTTATGAAATCCGACATAATAAGTTGACTAAGTTGAGTGATGCCGGACGCGAGGAAATTGCCACTTTTTCGCCTGATGCACGCATGGTGGCGTTTGTACACGACAATAACATCTATATAAAGAAACTCGACTATGGCACACAGGTTGCGGTTACTACCGACGGCAAAAAGAATAATGTGATAAACGGTGTGCCTGATTGGGTGTATCAAGAGGAACTTGACTTGCTCAGCGGTATGGCATGGTCGCCAGATAACCTCACGTTGTCGTTTATCCGTTGGGACGAATCGAACGTAAAGTCGTATCCTTTGCAAATGTATAATGGCGCTTGTAATCCGATTAAGGAAAATGAATTGTATCCGGGCATGTATGAGTATAAGTATCCAAAGGCAGGTTGTGACAATTCAGTGGTGAGCGTGATGAGTTACGACGTGGAAAACAGAACCGTGAAGACGATGAACGTTCCGATGACAAAAGACGATTATGTGGCTAAGATTGTTTATGGTAAAACGCCTGAACGATTGATGGTTACAAAACTTAATCGCCATCAGAATGAGGTGTCGTTATATGCTGTTAATCCGCGTTCAACTGTTGCAAAACTCATTTATACTGAAAAAAGCGACACTTGGATTGATTTTTCGCTTGTTGCAAATGCTGTTTATTACGATGATTTCTTTGTGATTCGTAGCGAGAAAAGTGGTTGGACACATCTTTATCAGTATTCAAATAGTGGCTCACTGATTCGTCAACTCACTAATGGCGATTGGAATGTGACTGCTTACTATGGATATAATCCTACTACTCGCACTTTTTACTTTCAATCTACACAAGTGAGCCCTCTCGACCGCACTATCGCTAAAGTGGATGCAAAGGGTGTTGTTAGCACTATTGTTAATGGTGCCGGCACATATTCTGCTACTTTTAGCGAAAATATGGCATATTATATACAAAACTTCTCCGATGCAAAGACCCCTAACCAATATCGTGTAATCAACACCGCAACAGGCAAGACGGTGCGCGACTTGGAACTTAATGAGGAATATGCCGAGAAATATACAGGCCGCAGTATTCCCAAACGGGAATTCTTCCAGTTTGAAAGCGATGGAAATATGCTGAATGGGTATATGATTAAGCCGCTTGGATTTAATGCCAATAAAAAATATCCGGTGATAATGTCGCAGTATAGCGGACCGGGTTCGCAGATGGTTAAGAATAGTTGGAAAGTTGATTGGGAAGAGTATTTTGCTACTCAAGGCTATATAGTGGTTTGCGTTGACGGTAGAGGAACCGGTTATCGTGGAAAGGCATTTGAGAGCGCAGTGTATATGAAACTTGGACAGTTGGAAACTGTCGACCAAATTGCTGCGGCAAACTATATGGCTTCGCAGCCGTATGTCGATGCAAAGCATATCGGCATTTGGGGATGGAGTTTCGGTGGATATGAAGTGCTGATGGCAATGTCGCAAAATAACAGCCCATATGCTGCCGGTGTGGCAATAGCACCTGTAACTGATTGGCGTTTCTATGACTCGATTTACACCGAGCGTTTTATGCGTACGCCTAACGAGAATGAACTCGGCTACAATCAGGGTTCGCCATTGAAGCGAGTAGATAAGCAGAAGGGTAGATTGTTGATTATGGCTGGTACAGCCGACGACAATGTGCATGTCACTAACACTTATCAGTATGCTGCTGAAATGACTCAGCAAAACAAAATGTTTGATATGATGGTGTTTTTGAACATGAACCACTCAATTAATGGTTGTGAAACCCGAGTGCCATTATACATGAAGGTGCTTGAATTTTTCAATAACAACTTAAAGAAATAAACGCAATTACAATTAAATGATAGCCGGCGACGATAAGTTGTATGTAATAACAGGTCCCACAGCATCGGGCAAGACATCGAAGGCTGTGGCGTTGGCGCGAGCAATCGATGCTGAAATTATCAGTGCCGATTCACGACAACTATACCGTGGAATGGATATTGGCACGGGCAAGGACCTTGAGGAATATGGCGATGTCGCTTATCATTTGATTGATATTTGTGATGCAGGGTATAAATACAATCTGTATCAATATCTGCGCGACTATCAGTTGGCATACAGCGATATCCGTTCGCGCGGCAAGCGGGTGGTGCTTTGTGGCGGCACGGGGTTGTATGTTGAGAGCGTGTTAAAGGGTATTCAATTACCCGAAGTGCCCGAAAACAAGGAGTTGCGCCACGCGCTTGAAGGAAAATCGCTTGACGAACTTACGGATATGCTTAGGGCTATGAAGCGGTTGCATAACACCACTGATGTCGACACCTGCAAACGAGCCATTCGCGCAATTGAGATACAAACTTTCTATCAAGAGCATCCCGAACTTGAGGCTAACACTGAACCGCATCCTATAAGCAATGCAGTGGTGGTGGGTGTGAATATCGATGTTGAGAACCGTAGACGCAGAATCACAGAACGATTGAAGGCACGATTGGATGCCGGTATGATTGACGAAGTGAGACGGCTGATTGACAGCGGTGTGCCTGCAGAGGATTTGATTTATTATGGTCTGGAATACAAGTTTGTCACCCAGCATGTTATTGGCGAACTCGAATACGATGAAATGTTCCGTTTGCTTGAAATCGCCATACATCAGTTTGCCAAGCGGCAGATGACGTGGTTCCGTGGGATGGAACGTCGAGGATTTAAGATAAACTGGATTAATTGGGATGTAAGCGACGAGGAGTTTATAAGGCAAGTTATGGCATTGTGAATGTAACTTGCTGAAGAAACTCATATATTTTGAAGGCAATTGCCGCTTGTTGTTTAGCGGCAGTTGCCTTTAATAGTTGCCGTAACTTGTGCGAGTTGAATCTAACCGCAGCAGAACGAAAAGAAGGATTGTAAATCCCCAAAGCGACGAGCCGCCGTAACTGAAAAATGGCAGCGGAATACCAATAACAGGGCAGAGCCCAATCACCATGCCTACGTTAATGGCAAGGTGGAAGATTAGATAAGAAGCCACGCTATAACCGTATATGCGTCCGAATGCCGACCTTTGGCGTTCAGCAATGGCGATAATGCGAAGAATCAGGTAAAGGAATGTGCCAAGCACCAATGTGGTGCCAACAAAGCCTTCTTCTTCGCCAATGGTGCAGAAAATAAAGTCGGTGTGCTGTTCTGGCACATATTTCAGTTTTGTTTGGGTGCCGTTAAGAAATCCTTTGCCAAACACGCCGCCCGAACCGATTGCAATCTTCGATTGGTTTACGTTATAACCAGCTCCGCGTAAATCCTGTTCAATGCCAAGTGCAACCTTGATGCGCATTTGCTGATGAGGCTGAAGAATGTTGTTAAACACATAACTTACCGAGAACAGGAATATGATTGAGGCAACGGCAAAACTGATTGAAATCACAATCCGTTTGATGTTTTCATGGAACATGGCAATGAGCAAATAGATGATTGCTCCAACAATCATTGTTATGAAATAGGCATAGCCGGGAATGTTGATGTCGGCAAGCGATAAGCCGTAGGCTATGAGTGCCGATGCCACAAATGCCAGAGTGACATTTCGGCATAACACAAGCGAGCGGCAATAGAACAAAAGCATTCCTGCCATCACCACCATAATGTAGATGAAAACAATAAACTCGCCTGTTGGGATACCCATCGTGAGAGTTTCGGCGTATTTCGACGACACAACAAATATTACAATAGCACTAAGGGCAGCAAACAACACAAATCCGCTCATGCCTTCGCGATAAAGCACAAACACAAGTGAAAGATAAACCAATGCCGAGCCGGTTTCTTTCTGGGCAAGAATCAGAAGAATAGGCAACCCTATTATGAGTGCGCATTTAGCGTAATTGCCCAGGCTCTTGTTTAATACAAAATTATATCCACTGAACAGTTTTGCCAAAGCCAATGCCGTGGCAAATTTGGCAAATTCGGCAGGTTGTAGACTGACCGGTCCGAACACCAGCCACGACCGTGACCCTTTGATGTCGGGGGCAAGGAATATTGTGGCTATCAGCACCAATATCATTATGCCATAAACCGGATAGGCATAGGCTTCAATCATACGCCGGTCGATGAGCAGAATTGAGAAACCAATTAACAGAGATAGCCCAATCCATAGGAATTGTTTGCCGGAGAACTCGCTAAAATCGAATATGCTTGCGTGGTCGAAGTCGTAACTTGCAGCATAGATGCTAATCGCTCCGGCAATCACAAGGATTGCATAGATGAGAATAGTTATCCAGTCGATATTTCGGAACGACGATGTGTTATTATATGAATCGTTGCTGTACACTTTTCGAGTTAGTTGTTATAATGCATTATAATAATGGGCATCTGCATGCAGCAGCATACATTTGTGTGTGCAAAGATAAGTATTAATTGAATAATTTTGACTACTTTTGTTGCCGTAAATGAAGTTAAAATCGTATGGAATGGATTAACAGTGTATTTTTAACTCATAGTTCGCTGCAAGCGGTGATTATTTTATCGATAATTTGCGCAGTAGGTCTTGCATTGGGTAAGGTGAAAATATTGGGAGTGTCGTTGGGCGCCACGTTTGTATTCTTTATGGGAATCGTGGCAGGACATTTGGGCATTACCATCAATAAGGACACGCTATATTATGTAGAAAATTTTGGACTTGTGCTGTTTATCTTCACACTCGGCATGCAAGTGGGTCCCGGTTTTTTCAGTTCTTTCAGAAAAGGTGGCGTGACGCTAAACATTTTGGGTCTGAGCGTGGTTTTGCTTGGCACTCTGCTTGCGATATTGGCAAGTTTGATTACGGGCATGAGCGTGGCTGACATGATAGGTGTGCTTTGTGGAGCAGTTACCAATACACCCGCACTTGGTGCAGCGCAACAGGCGTTGAAGCAAGTGGGCTTGCCGAGCAGTTCGCTTGCCCTGGGTTGTGCTGTGGCTTATCCGCTTGGTGTTGTTGGCGTGATATTCGCATTGGCTGTGATGCGTGTGGCATTTTTTGGAAAGAAAATTCCTGAATCGCCTGCCGACGACAACGATGAGACTTTTGTTGCTGAATTTAAGGTGATGAATCCTGCCATATTCGGCAAGAGTTTGCTTGCTGTTAGCCGAGCCAGTGGAAGAGATTTTGTTGTGTCGAGATTGTGGCGTGGCGAGAGTGCTTGCAGTCCGGCGTCGGACACGGTGCTTGAACAGGGCGACCGCCTGTTAGTGGTTACAAGCGAAAAGGATGCGGAAAATTTGAGTATGCTTTTTGGTGAACGGGTTCAAGATGTGGATTGGAACAATAAAGACATCGATTGGAACTCGATTGACCGTGAACTTGTTTCGTCACGAATACTGATAACAAAGACGGAATGGAACGGCAAGAAACTTGGAGCACTTAAATTGCGCCATAAATATGGAGTAAACACTACGCGTATTTACAGGAGTGGCGTTCAGTTGCTTGCCCGTCCGGGTTTGCGGTTGCAAATGGGCGACCGCCTTACTGTGGTGGGTGAAGCGCGAGCAGTTGAGCAGGTTGAAAAATTGCTTGGCAATGCCGTTCAGAACCTTAATGAGCCAAACTTGATAGGCGTGTTCATAGGTATGAGCATCGGATTGATATTGGGTGCTATTCCTATTGCCATTCCAGGTATGTCGGTGCCAGTGAAACTTGGTCTTGCCGGAGGTCCGGTGATAGTAGGCATTTTGATTGGCACATTCGGACCACGTTTTCATATGGTTACTTATGTGACGCGCAGTGCTAACCTAATGCTCCGTTCGCTTGGCTTGTCGCTTTATTTGGCATGCTTGGGACTTGATGCCGGAGGTCAGTTCTTTGAAGTTGTGATACGTCCTGAAGGTGCGATGTGGGTGCTTATGGGATTCTTGTTCACCATAATACCTGTGTTTATTGTCGGGTTTATAGGACTGAAGTTCATGAAGATTGACTTTGCAACACTTTCGGGAGCATTGTGTGGAAGTATGGCTAACCCTATGGCACTCAACTACAGCAACGAATCGCTAAGCAGCGATGTGCCCTCAGCAGGGTATGCAACAGTGTATCCGTTTAGCATGTTCGCCCGCCTGATAATAGTGCAGATAGTGATTCTGCTATTTATGAGTTAGATAATTATAAATGGCGATTAGCCAAAGTTGCGGAGTTTTTCCAACAGTTTCTTGCGGTCTCTAACCACTATTTCGTTAATGCTATAGTCGATTAGCCCTTCATCTTTCATGTGCTCCAAAGCATTGATGAAAGATGTGCGTTGCGAGCCAAGCATTGTACTGAAGTCTTTTTGCTTGAAAAAGATTCTGATGTCGGTTGATTCGTTGTGTGTGAGCATTGCCACCATTTGTGCAATGCGTTCACTAATTGACCCTCTTGTAATCGACAGCATTGATGATGTGCTCAACTGATTGTTGCGCGAAAGAATATTCAAGATGTTGAACAGGAACACCTTGTCGGATTGCAACATATTAATGTAGTCGGACTTTGCCACTTGCAGAGTTCCGCACATGCCATGAGCGGACATGCTGAATGGATAGGCGGTGGTTTTGCCAAACAGATATTCCGGACCTATTACATTTGGTGCGGAAATGGTTTCGATAATATGGATTTTTCTGTTTTGGCAGGGTATGTCGATTCTTGCCTGACCCGACACCAGAAAACACAATGAATTGCATTTGTCGCCGGCGGAAATAATAGTATTCCCGTCGTGATATTTCTTGAAATGAAATGGCACTTTCTCAACCAATTCCGATAGTTTCAGACGACTAACTCCTTGGAAGAGTGGTAAGGCCATTAATGTATCGAAAATGCTGTCCATTGTGTTAAATTATTATAGAGGCTGTTGAAGATTAGTAATTTTCTTTATGCAAAAGTAGAAAAAATATTGAAAATTAACTTAATTATTACGGTGATAATATTTCGGATTTATGAAATTTTTATAAATATAATAACAAAATATCGACGAAATGCTTACTGGATAAGAAAATGTCGCTAAGCATTTCGTCGAAAATATGTTAGGGATTCACTCTTTGACGTGTGAAATGTTAAGGGTGAAAGGTGTGTTATTTGAGTTGCTCAATGAGTTGGTCAACAGTGAGTTCGCATTGTTCGCCGGTTGACATATTCTTCAATGCCACGGTGCCTTTGCTAATTTCGCTTTCTCCCACCATTGCAACAAATGGAATTTGCTTTGTGTCGGCATAACTCATTTGTTTTTTCATCTTCGATGCTTCGGGGAACAACTCGGCGGCTATGCCAGCCCTGCGAAGTTTCATCACAATCGACAGCGCTGCTTTACTTTCGGTGTCGCCAAAGTTGGTGAACATCACTTTGGTGGAAGCGCAAGTGTCGGCTGGGTAGAGGTTGAGTGTGTTGAGCACATCGAAAATTCGGTCGGCGCCAAAACTGATGCCTACACCCGACACGCCGTCCATTCCGAAAACGCCGGTGAGGTTGTCGTAGCGTCCGCCACCTGTGATGCTGCCCATTTCCACGTCGTTTGCCTTGACTTCGAGAATCGTTCCGGTGTAATAGTTAAGACCGCGAGCCAACGATACGTCGAGTTCAACAGTTGCACGAGGGGAGAGTTGTGCAACATTGTTGAAAACGAATCTCAATTCTTCAATGCCTTTTTTGCCTGTTTCGCTGTTGCACAGCATTGCTTCAAGCGTATTGAATTTTTCTTCGTTAGTGCCAGTGAGATTGAGCAGGGGTTGAAGCATTTCAACTGCTTCTTCCGAAATGCCTTTTTCAATAAGTTCGGCGTTGACATTTTCAATGCCAATTTTGTCAATCTTGTCGATTGCCACTGTGATGTCGATAATCTTTTCAGGTGCACCAATCATTTCGGCAATTCCGCTCAACACTTTGCGGTTGTTCACCTTTATAGTGATGTTGATGCCGAAACGAGCAAAAACTTCGTCGATGAGCGATATGAGTTCAACTTCGTTGATGAGCGAGTCGGAGCCAACCACGTCGGCATCGCATTGATAAAACTCGCGATAACGGCCTTTTTGTGGACGGTCGGCACGCCAAACCGGTTGAATCTGATAGCGTTTAAAAGGGAATTGCAGTTCGTTGCGGTGCTGCACAACGTAGCGTGCGAATGGCACTGTGAGGTCGTAACGAAGTCCTTTTTCACAAATCTTTGGCGTGAGGTGCAGACAATCACGCTGGTTGAGCATATCGTCGGATGCCGATTTGAGGAAATCGCCGCTATTTAGAATCTTGAATAACAATTTATCGCCTTCTTCGCCATATTTGCCCATTAATGTGCTAAGGTTTTCTAACGCAGGCGTTTCAATCTGTTGAAATCCGTATAGGAGAAAAACATCCTTAATTGTATTGAAAATATAGTTGCGTTTCGCCATTTCAATCGGCGAAAAATCTCTGGTCCCCTTGGGGATTGATGGTTTCTGTGCCATATTATTGTTGGAAAAATTTTTGCAAATTTACGAATTAATTTCTTTGTCTGCCAAGCAAAATCATTACATAATAAAATAAAGTGGCAAGAGAACTTAAAGCAGCAATAACATAGGTGTAAGCAGCCGATTTAAGAGCGTCTTTGGCATAGACGGTGCTTTCGCCGTAGGTGATTCCTGCATGTTTGAGCCAGTTAATAGCCCGCACACTTGCATTTATCTCAACAGGAAGGGTGACAAACGAGAAAAGCGTGGTGGCGGCAAAAAGGATAACGCCAAACAAAAGCACTTGCGGAAACACTTGAATCAGCAAAATGCCAGCAAGCAAAATCCATTGCACCCACGAAGATGCAAAGCTCACAATTGGCACCAGCGACGAGCGCAGTTTGAGTGGGGCATAGCCTTGCGCGTGTTGCACAGCGTGTCCGCACTCGTGAGCGGCTACGGCAGCTGCGGCAATGCTGTTGCTGCGAGCCACGCCTTCGCTCAGGTTCACGGTCTTGTTGGTGGGGTTGTAGTGGTCAGTGAGTGTGCCTTGGGTGCATTGCACTTTCACGTCGTAGATGCCGTGGGCATGCAACATGGCAATTGCCACATCGGTGCCGTTCATGCTGCGTTGCAGTGGCATTCTGGAGTATTGCTTGAATTTGCGCTGAAAGTTGGCCTGCACAAAATAGCTGATTGCCGAGATGGCAATGAAAATCACAAATATAGTCATACTTTAAATTCTTTTTGTGTAATAATGTAATATATAGTCACAGTGTTAAGCTGTGACAAATTTTGTGCCAAAACGTGTGGGTGTAATGCAATGGCAATGTTTACTCAACGAGCGATTTCATAAACGGGTCTTGGTCTATACGGTCAATGTATTCAAGAAAGAAATAGTTGATTACAAAAGGCTCGTTATAGAAATACATTGACTCGTAACGTTTGCGCAGGTCAAGGTATGGCTGCAGCAGTTGCGACATTTTGGCGTCGTTGAGCGCATCAACTCTTTTGGTGTGTGGGTCAATGAGGAAAATATAAGCGTTCTCAAAGTTAAATCCGTAGCTGGTCAAGAATTTTAGAGCTTCGGTGGTGCTCATGCCTTGCACCACATTGTTCGACAGCTCATACAGGAATGAGTTGTCGATATCGTTGGTGTATTGCGTGTAGGCTATTTTGTCGTTGAAATAGAGTGGGGCATAGTTGCTCATATAGGGCAAGGCAAAACCGGTGTAATTTTTCTTCAGAAAGTTGGTGTTCACAAACCATACACTGTCATTCACTGCCACGGCAAGGGCCTGGTTTTTTAGGATGTCCTTAGCCACTTTGTCTTTGCCGTTTTGTGGCTTTATGTTGATGCAATAAGGGCTGCTGATTTCTATGCCAATTTGAGTGAGAACGGTGTCGGGCTCGTCGTACAGGATTTTATCCCACGACGAATAGATGGTTACATAATCGGCAGCATCGATTGTCGTTGTTGTAGATAAAGCCGTAATTAGGATATAAATAATTTGCAGTATTCGTTTCATAATAGTAGAGAATAATAAAAACCATCACCTGTGTTATGCTCAGGTGATGCAAAGATAATTATTTTTTCTCTGATTATTTGTTAATAATGCTATATATGTCGGTTTCAGACCGGTCGAATGGTCCTGTGTGCTCAATCTTTAGAGTGCACATTGCAGCGGCATATTTCCCAGCTTCAATGTAACCGGCACCTTTTGAACGCGAATAGAGGTAACCTGCGGCATAGGTGTCGCCGCAGCCAGTGGCATCTTCAATGCGCAGTGGCTTGTAGGCAGGTATTTCGTAGAACTCGCCGTTTACAAATATCACTGAACCATAACTGCCGAGGGTCATTAGCACTTCGTTAATTCCCCAGTTGTCGAATTGCTTGGCAGCTTGGTGTAAATCGGTGTATCCGGTGAGCGACTCAATCTCGTGCTCGTTAACCTTGAGTATGTCGATATACTTGAATGCTTCAAGTTTGTTTTGCCACTGGCAAGGATAAACTTTTTCGCCGTCGACATAGCGAAGAAATCCTTGAGCGTCGACTGACAAAATGCCATGCCCTTTTAGTTGCTTCATCACTTCGAGCGAGAAATCGTCGGCAAGAAGGCTGCCAAGATGTATGTATCGGGCATATACATCTTTAAGGCTTTCTGCAGTGAACGGGTCGGCTTTGGCAAGCACTCGCTGTGTGCGGTTGTTCATGTTTGCTTCGTATTTGTTTTCGAAGTAAACGGTTTTACGACTTGGAATCACTTCCACTTCAACACCTGCGGCACGAAGGTCGTCAACGGCATTCATCTCGCTTTGCGCAAGGCTGGTGATGAGTTTGTAGTTGATGGGCGGCAATTTACTGATTGCGTGCGAAACGTAATACGATGTACCGCCGTTAAGATAAGCGGTTTTGTCGGGAGTGACTATTTTGTCGAGGGTTATATGACCTATACAGCAAATATCTAACATTGGCTGTGATTTTTTTTAGATTTGCGTAAATTTTAGATTTGTTTTTTTGTGGAGTGCTTACCGGTATCATGCATTGTTTGCCAATCGGTTAACTGCACAAAGTTAGTAAAATATGTTTGTTTCAACAAATTTTAGGTGTCATTCTGGGTGCTTTTTGCAGGTGATTGATGGGCTTGGATAATGGTTGGCGCATCATGGCGATTGTTTGTTAAAGGAACAAATGCCATTGAAAATACACAAAAAAGCCTTTGAGAGTGCCGATAATTGTTGTAAATTTCATAAATTTGCGTTGTTATAACCGGTAGCCTGTTTGTACACCGGTGCTCTTTTCTTTGAAAATTAACTGTTGTGAAAATTATAAACCTTGTGAAATTGATTATGAACACCAAAAGACTCATTTTGATGGGCGTTGTGCTATGGTGCTCGCTCATGTCGAAGGCGCAGATTGCCAAGATTGATTTAGACGAAGGCTCAGCCCAGGCTCAAGTTGAGGATATCGTGATAGTTTTTAAGATGCACTTCGACATTGGCTACACCGAGTGGGCCGAATCGGTGTTGCAGAAATATTCAACCACTATGATTGAGAGCACGCTTGAGTCGTTGCAACAAACCTCGCAATTGCCCAAAGAAGAACAGTTTGTATGGACATTGCCCGGTTGGCCAATGAAATACATACTTGAGAATGCATCATCTGAAAATAAACCAAAGATTGAGCAAGCTCTGCGCGATGGCCGCTTGGCGCCGCATGCCTTGCCGTTCACCATCGAGACTGAGAGTAGCGACCTTGAAACATTGGTGCGCAGCATGGACTTCACCTCGCAAATCAACCGCAAATACGGCTCGTCGTTGACGCGTGGAGCCAAGCTGACTGACGTGCCCAGCCACTCGTGGATTTTGCCCACGCTGCTCACTCATGCCGGCGTGAAGATTCTGCATATTGGTTGCAATCCCGGCTCTATATCACCCAATGTGCCCACGCTGTTTTGGTGGGAAGGCCCCGATGGCTCGCGCTTGCTCACATTCAATTGGGCTGAGTATTACGGTTCAGGGGTGATGCCTCCAAAAAACTGGAAGCACAAGACGTGGCTTGCCATGATACACACTCACGAGAACACCGGTGCGCCCACGGCTGCCGAGGTGCAAGCGGTGCTTAAAGAGGCGCATGAGAAGGCTCCAAACGCCAGAGTTCGCATTGGCAGACTTGAGGATTTCTATGATTTGCTGATGAAAGAAAACCCGCAATTGCCAGTGGTGCGAGGCGATATGCCCGACACTTGGATTCATGGGTATATGTCGATGCCGCGTGAAGTGAAAATCAACAAAAAGATGCAGCGTGTGATTTTCAACGAGGAAACGCTAAACACCTTGCTCAATGACTGGACCGGAGCTTCACAATCCATAAGCCGCTATGTTGATAGGGCAGTTGAACAGTCAATGCTCTTTGATGAGCATACCTTTGGCTTGGCTCTTTCTCACGGACATTGCGGAATGTGGGAATATGGCGATGACTTCATTAAGCAGCGTGCCAACGGAGCTTATGACTTCATTGAGCAATCGTGGTACGAAAAGGGCTATCACACCCATGCCGCCCAGTTTGCCGTGGTGCCCTCGTTGAGGCGCGATTTACAGGCTTTGGCCGCCGGTGTGAACACTCCAGGCAAACGCGTTGTGGTATATAATCCTTTGCCATGGGCGCGCTCGGGCATGGTGTCGCTCTATATGGATGTTTATCAAAAGAGCTATCAGGTGATGGCGTTGCGCGACGAATCAACTGGTGAGGTGATTAACGTATCGCAGAAAAACGCCAATGTGGTTGCGTTGCGCGACGGGCAGTCGGGTAGCGTGGTGCCGGCTTATAACCATCAAAACCACTTGATGTTTATGGCTACGAAGGTGCCGCCGCTTGGCTACAAAACGTACACTGTGATTGAGGGCACTGACGTGAGTGAAGCTGCAACTCTTGTTGCCGACCGCCAAAATGCCACCATCGAGAACAGCTATTTTAAATTGCGCATCAACCCTAACAACGGCGCACTGCTCTCGGCATGGGATAAGGTGAACAACAGAGAAATGGTGAAAACCGATGCCG